>CAXXTG010000022.1:0-6846 GCA_963666855.2 Vicinamibacterales bacterium | reverse complement strand
CGCTGCATCGTCTGGCCCCACAACGGCCCCCCGATGCTGCCGCCGGCCTACAACGACATCCACCAGATTCTGCAGACGCCCGACTACATCGTCATCTTCACCGAGCTGAACAACAGCCTGCCCCGCATCATCCCCCTCGACGGCCGCCCCGCCCTGCCCGAGGCGATCCAGCTCATTCCGGGCGACTCCCGGGGCCGGTGGGAGGGCGACACCCTGGTCGTGGAGAGCGGCAACTTCACCGACAAGACCCGGTTCCGGGGGTCGTCGGCCGCCCTGCACGTGACCGAGCGGTTCACCCGCGTCGACGCCGAGACGATCCGCTACGAGTTCACCGTCGACGACCCGACCACCTGGGCGCAGCCCTGGAGCGCGGAGATCCCCATGGTCACCACCGAGGGGCCGATGTACGAGTACGCCTGCCACGAGGGCAACCACGACATCCGGCACATCCTCGAAATCTACCGCAACCTGGAGCGCCAGGCGGCCGAGGCCGAGGCCGGCAGGTAGGGCGCGGCCGGATGGGCCGGGACGCGTCGAGGCCGGGCGGCAGGGCCCAACCGGGAGCGGCAGGCGGCCGAGGCCAAGTAAGGAGACCGAGGCCGGCGGATAGGGCGCGGCCGGATGGCCGGGACGCGTCGAGGCCGGGCGGCAGGGCCCAACCGAGAAAGGGCGCGACCCGGCAGCAGGTGGTAGGCCGCAGCGGCCAGCCGCAGAAGACCGAGCACGGCCGCGAGCCGCGGAAGAGTGGACACAGCGTGACGACGCGCAGAGTGATCGCGGCGGCGGTGGCGCTGGCCGTGCTGGCGGTCGCCGTCGCCGCGTCGGCGCAGTTCGGGTTCTTCCGCGGCTACCGCCTCTGGGGGCGGTCCGACCTGCCCTACGACGGCCGCCTCCACTTCGTGCGCCTGCGCTGGACGGGGGGCACCTACGGGACCCGGCCCCAGGGCATGGGCGTCAACTTCTGGCTGCACGAGTTCCCCGACGCCGAGGCCAACATGATGTCGGTGGTCGACGAGTACACCGCCGCCGACGCCCGCACCGACGGCAGCCTCGCCCTCGCCCTCGACGACCCCGAGCTGTTCAAGCACCCCATCGCCATGATGTGGGAGCCGGGGTTCTGGATCATGACCGACGCCCAGGCCGCCTCGCTGCGCGCCTACATGCTGAAGGGCGGCTTCGTCATCTTCAACGACTTCGAGACCCGGCAGTGGGAGAACTTCGAGGCCCAGCTCAGGCGCGTGCTCCCCGACGCCCAGCTCATGACCCTCGACGCCGGCCACCCCATCTTCAACCTGTTCTTCCGCGTCGGCAAGATCGACACCCCCAACCCCTACAACCACCACCTCCGGGGGATGACGCCCGAGTACTTCGGCGTCTTCGAGGACAACGACCCCAACGGCCGGCTGATGGCCGTCGTCGCCTACAACACCAACCTCGGCGAGTACTGGTGGCTCGCGGGCCGCGGCCTCCTCCCCATCGAGGCCGAGAACACCGGCTTCCAGATCGGCGTCAACTTCATGCTCTACGGGCTGACGCACTGAACGCCCCGTCCGTTCGTCGCGCGGCGGGCGCGGAACCCACCCGCATCCAGCGGGCCGCGCCACGTGACGACCCTGCGACCTGCCGGAGACGACCATTGGAAACCCAGACGACGATTGGCCTCGCCGAGACCGCCCTCTTCCGCCAACGGTGCTACGTGAACGGCGCGTGGACCAACGCGCGGAGCGGTGACGTGATGGAGGTCGACAACCCCGCCACGCGCGAGGTCATCGGTACCGTGCCCGCCTTCGGCCGCGAGGAGACCCGCGCCGCCATCGACGCCGCCGACGCCGCATGGGGCGGGTGGCGCTCGCGCCCCGCGAAGGAGCGCGCCAAGTTGATGCGCCGGTGGTTCGAGCTGATGATGGCGCACCAGGAAGACCTCGCGGTGCTGATGACGACCGAGCAGGGCAAGCCCCTCGCCGAGTCGCGCGGCGAGATCGCCTACGCGGCGTCGTTCATCGAGTGGTTCGCCGAGGAGGCGAAGCGCGTCTACGGCGACGTCATCGACCATCCCCTGCCGGGCCGGCGCATCGTGGTGCTGAAGCAGCCCATCGGCGTGGTCGCCTCCATCACGCCGTGGAACTTCCCGGCCGCCATGATCACGCGCAAGTGCGCCCCCGCGCTGGCCGCCGGCTGCCCCGTCATCATCCGCCCCGCCTCGCAGACGCCGTTCTCGGCCCTCGCGCTGGCCGAGCTCGCCGACCGGGCGGGGATGCCGCCGGGGGTGGTCAACGTCATCACCGGCCCGTCCCGCCCGATGGGGGCCGAGATGACCTCGAACCCGACGGTCCGCAAGCTGTCGTTCACCGGCTCCACCGAGGTCGGCAAGCTGCTCATGTCGCAGTGCGCCTCGACCGTCAAGAAGGTCAGCCTCGAGCTCGGCGGCAACGCCCCGTTCATCGTCTTCGACGACGCGGACCTCGACGCGGCGGTGGCGGGGGCCATGGCCTCGAAGTACCGCAACGCGGGGCAGACCTGCGTCTGCGCCAACCGCGTGCTCGTGCAGGACGGCGTCTACGACGCCTTCGCGGCGAAGATGGCCGAGGCGGTGGCCGGGCTCAGGGTCGGCAACGGCCTCGAGGCCGACACCCAGCAGGGCCCCCTCATCGACCTGCGGGCGGTCGAGAAGGTCGAGGAGCACATCGCCGACGCGGTGGGCAAGGGCGCCGCGGTCGCCGTCGGCGGCGGGCGCCACGCGCTCGGCGGCAGCTTCTTCCAGCCGACCCTGCTGACCGGCGTCACCCCCGCGATGGCGGTGGCCCGCGAGGAGACCTTCGGCCCGCTGGCGCCGCTCTTCCGGTTCTCGACCGAGGACGAGGCGGTCCGGATGGCCAACGACACCGAGTTCGGCCTCGCCGCCTACTTCTACAGCCGCGACATCGGCCGCGTCTGGCGCGTCTCCGAGGGCTTGGAGTACGGCATCGTGGGCGTCAACGAGGGGATCATCTCGAACGAGGTGGCGCCCTTCGGCGGCGTCAAGGAATCGGGCATCGGCCGCGAGGGGTCGAAGTACGGCATGGACGACTTCGTCGAGATCAAGTACCTCTGCCTGGGCGGCATCGACGGCTAGCCCGGAGAGCGTCGCCTACGGCTCCGCTCGCCGCCCAACCAACCCTGCTAGAAGTCTGCACCGTTCTACGGCGCAGACTCCTAGGAGCCCTCTCCCTCCATCTTCAACGCCTACGCGCTTGAGCCGCCCGCACGCGGCCGCGCGGCGGTAGGCCGCTTGCTCGAAGTCGGCTCCCGCCCCATGCAGCCGGGCGACGCTGTGCCGCCGCCGTCGGGGCGGCTGCGTCCTGACCCCGGAGAGGCCCGGCGCCACCCGGCACGGCCCCGGCGGACGCTTCGAAGCCGAGCTTCCGCGGCTCATGGGCGCCCCCGTGACGAGCGGGGACACAGCGTCCATGCTCAACACGCGCGACCGGCAGGGTAGGCTGGTATGATCGCGCAGGACAGTTCGCCGAAAGGAGCGCAAGATGTCCAGGGTCGAAGGGGTACGGCCGGCACCGACTCGCCCGCGCGAACTGCCGTCCGCGCGACCGCAGGCTGGCCGGACAGCGGAGGAAGAGTTGAGCGAGGAGGCAATCCGCGCGATTGAAGAGGGGCGCGCGGACCATGACGCCGGCCGCACCTTCACAATGGCCGAGATCAAGCGGGAGTTGGGAATCGATTCCTGAACCGCTTCGCCCCGCGCGTTCCCGCCGGCAGGTTGGATTGACAACGTTCCGAGGGAGGGTCGGATGAGCCACCGTCATCTCGTCTCGTTCGCAACGGCCGCCGTCGTCGCCGCGCTCTCGTCACTGCCCGTCGCCGCACAGACCCGGAGCCAGGAGGCGGCCGAAGGGGAGGTCGCGTGGACGATGCCGCGGCTCCCCGACGGGCAGCCGGACCTGCAGGGGTACTGGACGACGCAGACGTTCACGCCGCTCGAGCGGCCGGAGCGGCTGGCCGACCAGGAGTTCCTGTCGGAGGAGGAGGCGGCCCTGCTGCAGCGGCAGCTCACGGCGGAGGGGGTCGATCCCCTGCGGCGCGACGCCGTCGCCATCGCGGACCCGGACGCCCGCGAGGAGGCGCTCTACCAGGAAAACCGCGACGCCTCGTACGTCCACTACGACAACCAGGTCTGGCTGCGGACGCCGGTGCCGAAGGGCCTGTCGAGCCGGCGCACGTCGCTCATCACGTACCCGCCGAACGGCCGCATTCCCCCGATGACGCCGGAGGGCGCGGCCCGGGTGGAGGCCGAGGCGGCGATGGCCAGGGTCTTCGACGGCTACGAGACGCGCCCCCTGATGGAACGCTGCGTCGTCTGGACCCACGAGGGGCCGCCGCTGCTGCCCCCGGCCTACAACGACATCCACCAGATATTCCAGACCCCCGACCACTTCGTGCTGTTCACGGAGCTGGCGACGAACCCGCCGCGGATCATGGCCCTCGACGGCGGCCCCGGCGTTCCCGACGCGATTCGCCAGTTCGCCGGCGACTCGCGGGCCCGCTGGGAGGGGGACACGCTGGTCGTCGAGACCGACAAGTTCATCGCCCGGCGGAACTACCGAGGCTCGAACCAGCACCGGCGCGTCGAGGAGCGATTCACCCGCGTCGCCGAGGACACCATCCGCTACGAGTTCACGATCACCGACCCGACCACCTGGACCAGCCCGTGGAGCGGCGAGGTGCCGATGGTCCGCATCGAGGGGCCGATGTTCGAGTACGGCTGCCACGAGGGCAACCACGACATCCGCCACATCCTCGAGATCAACCGCAACCTCGAGCGGCAGGCGGCCGAGGCGGCGGCGGGGGGAGGTTCGCGCTAGGAGTCTGCGCCGTAGAACGGCGCGGACTCCTGGAGGGTTGGTTGGGCGGTGAGCGGAGCCGTAGGCGACGCTCTCCGGGCTAGGAGTCTGCGCCCGATGGCCGGGCCCCCGATCCGCATCGGCACCAGCGGGTGGCACTACCCGGGCGGGGCCGGGGCCTGGGACGGCGTCTTCTACCCGCCGCGCGGGCGCCGCCACCGGCCGGCGGGATTCGACGAGCTGGCCTACTACGCCGAGCGCTTCGACACCGTCGAGGTGAACTCGACCTTCTACGGCGTGCCCCGCCGCGCCGTCACCGAGGCCTGGGCGGCCCGCACGCCCGACGACTTCTGCTTCTCCGTCAAGCTCTACCAGAAGTTCACCCACCCGAAGATGTTCGCGGCGGCCACCGACGCCGGCGACACCCGGGTGGACCGCGCGGACGTCGACCAGTTCATCGAGGCCATCTCGCCCCTCCACGAGGCCGGCAAGCTCGGCGCCCTGCTCGCGCAGTTCCCCGCCAGCTTCCGCAGCGGCACCGCCGCCCACGACCACCTCGCGTGGCTCATCGAGGCGCTGTCGCCCCGCCCCGTCGCGGTCGAGCTGCGGCACCGGAGCTGGAGCGACGACGTCGCCGGCACCCTGCGCCTGCTGAACGGGCTCGGGGCGGCCTGGGTGCAGATCGACGAGCCGAAGTTCCGCCTGTCGATCGCCCAGAACCGGCTGCCGAACGTCGAGAGCTTCTACTACATGCGCCTCCACGGCCGGAACGCCCGCAAGTGGTGGCGCCACGACCACGCCGAGGAGCGCTACGA
Source organism: Vicinamibacterales bacterium (assembly GCA_963666855.2). Classification (GTDB taxonomy): domain Bacteria; phylum Acidobacteriota; class Vicinamibacteria; order Vicinamibacterales; family UBA8438; genus JAJEEA01. The sequence continues at coordinate 1,199 of CAXXTG010000022.1, read as the reverse complement.
CTACCACTACTCGGCCGCCGAGCTGCGCCCGTTCCGCGACACCGCCGACGCCTCCGCCCGCCTCGTCAAGCGCCTCTACCTCTACATGAACAACCACTTCGCCGCGAAGTCGGCGGCCAACGCCGCCACCCTGAAGCACGACCTCGGCCTGGAGGTGCCCGGCACGTGGCGCGGAGAGATGGTGGCGCGCTACCCGGAACTCGCCGGCGTCGTCAGGACGGGCTCGGCGGCGGCGCCGCTGCTGCCGATCGGCGGACCGGCGATGCGGGGGTGACGGCGGGCCGGCAAGGCACCCGCCTTCAGGCACGCGCTAGACCTGCGCGGCCGGCGAAGCCCCGGCACTCGGCTCGGAGCGCCTCCGGCGGGGTCACCGCAGGCCGACGACGCCCCTGACCGACTCGGCGAGGGCGGGCGCGTCGTAGCCGACGCCCTCCTTGAAGACCAGGGTCACGTTGCGGATCTCGGCGGGGCGGCGCACCGGGTCGCCGTCGATGACGATGAGGTCGGCGAGCTTGCCGGCCTCGACGGAGCCGAAGCGGGCGTCCTCGCCGAGGACGCGGGCGCCGTTCAGGGTCATGACCTCGACGACCTCCTCGGGGGTGAACCCCGCCTCGAGCAGCAGCTCGTAGTTGCGCTGGTCGCCGTAGCCGGGCAGGGCCCCGCCCATGCCGGTGGGGTCGACGCCGGCCGCGAGCAGCCCGCCCGCGTCGGCGAAGAGCTTCTCGAACCGCTGCGCCTTGGGGAACAGGGTGGCCATCGGCGCGTCGTCGCGCGAGGCGACGTCGGCCCGCGACGCCAGGTACTCGTCGCGGGCGCCGGGGGCGAGCATCTCGATCACCCGGTCCTCGAGGGGCGGGCGGTTGGGGACGCCGAGTTCGTAGACGGCGAGGGTCGAGGTCATCGCGACGCCGCCCTCGACCATGGCGCGGATGGTGTCGGCCACGGCGTCGCCCTCCACGTCGACCTCGAGGAGGCTGCGCTGCACGCCGGGCGGGCAGACGCCGGGCTCCTTGCCGGGGACGTAGTCGCTGTTGGTGAAGAAGCCGTGCTCGATGTTGTCGATGCCGAGGCCCACCGCCTCCTGGAACGAGATCGAGCACAGGTGCCCGGTGACCTTGACACCGCGCCGGTGCGCCTCGTCGATGGCCGCGGCGAGCTCCTCGTCGCCGATGCGGGTGTAGGCCTTGAACCAGTCCACC
>CAXXTG010000021.1:0-13743 GCA_963666855.2 Vicinamibacterales bacterium | reverse complement strand
CAGCACGACGAGCAACGCCGCCAGCGCCGGCGCGACGATTCGACCTCTCATGACCGTCATGGCTCTCGGCTCCCGGGAACGGGCACCCTCGGAGGGTCGCCCCATCGGTCTACGATAGCCGCTGATGGGACTTCTGTAAATCGGGTTTCTCCACGATGGCCATTGGCGACGCTCGCGCTCGCCATCGGGGGCGCCATGGCCGTCTTCAGCGTCGTCTACTGCATTTCCGCCAGACCCCGCCCGTCGGTTCCTGGGCCGTCGTCAGGCGCGGTCGCGTTCGGCCTGGCGGCCGGCGAGGAAGGAGACGTCCTTGGCGACCGCGTCGATCTTCAAGCCGACGGCGTCGATCTTCTGGTCAAGCGCGGTCGCGACGGTGTCGATCTTCTGGTCCAGGTCTGCGATCCGTCGGCGGTTCTCCTGGACGTCCTCGGTGATGGCGGCGTGCGCCTTCTCGTTCTCGCGGATGATGCGGCGGCCGTAGGCGAACGCGAGGACGGCTACGATCAGCCAGCCGGCGGCATCGCCGAAGTCACTCAGGATTCGCAACGCTGTCGATGCGATGCCCATGCATGCATGTTAGCACACTGCATTCAGCCGCGACGAGCCGCGACGTCAGGCGGTCGAGGAAGGGGGGCCGTCTGGGGCGCGGTGTCGAGTCGGGACCGGTGTCGGCCGCAGAGTCAGCGCGGCGCGGAGTTGGCCGATCGCGAGGTTCGCGGGCGACGGCGAGGGTGCCCGCGCCGGCAGGCCGCGCGCGGTTGATCGTCGATGGCGGGGTTCGCGGACGATGGCAAGGGCACCGGCGTCGACAGGTCCCGCGCATCGGGGTAGGATGCACGGAAGGACGCGGCTCCACGTCACGAGGGTCACGAGCGCGGTGCAGGTCGGGGGCAGGCGGCCATCGGCCCGGTCGTCGCGTCACGGAGAAGATTCATGCCGAACAGAGTCAGCCGTCGCGAGCTGCTGGCCGGGGCGATTGGCGCGGCGGCGATGCCGGCCGCGGCGGGGCGCGCGCGGGCGCAGCAGTCCGGGGACACCACGAGCCGGCCGGGGTCGGGGGCCAGCCCGCTGGGCGGACGCTCGCCCCACGTGACGATACAGCGCGACGCCCGCGGGCCGGTCGCGTCGCGCACGCCGCTGCAGGACCTGCAGGGCACCATCACGCCGTCGGACCTCCACTTCGAGCGGCACCACGCCGGCATCCCCGCCGTCGACCCCCGACGACTACCGGCTGCTCGTCCACGGCATGGTCGAGCGGCCGATGGTGTTCACGCTCGCCGACCTGAAGCGCTTCCCGGCCACCTCGCGCATCTGCTTCCTCGAGTGCTCGGGCAACTACCCGACGGGCGCGGGGCCCGAGACGAAGCCCGAGGCGGTCTGCGGCATGACGTCGACGACGGAGTGGACCGGCGTGTCGCTGGCGACGCTCTTCCGCGAGGTGGGGGCGAGCCCCGACGCCACGTGGTTCCTCGCCGAGGGCCAGGACGCGGCGGTGATGACCCGCAGCGTCCCCATGGAGAAGGCGCGCGACGACGCCTTCGTCGCCTACGCCCAGAACGGCGAGGCGCTGCGGCCGGGGCAGGGCTATCCGGCGCGGCTGCTGCTGCCGGGGTGGGAGGGCAACTCGAACGTCAAGTGGCTGCGGCGCCTCGAGCTCGCCGACCGGCCGTTCATGAGCCGCGAAGAGACGTCGAAGTACACCGACCCGCTGGCCGACGGCACCGCGCGGCAGTTCAGCTTCGTGTTCGACGCCCGCTCCATCATCACTGCGCCGGCATGGCCCGACGTGGTCGAGCCGGGGTGGATCGAACTGCGCGGCATCGCGTGGTCGGGGCGGGGCGCGATAGCCCGGGTGGACGTGAGCACCGACGGCGGCCGCACCTGGCGGCAGGCGCGCCTGCAGGAGCCGGTGCTGCGGCAGGCGCACACGCGGTTCCGCCACCTGTGGCGCTGGGACGGGGCCGAGACCGAGATCATGAGCCGGGCCGTCGACGACACCGGCTACGTGCAGCCGACCCGCGCGGCGCTCAGGGCCGAGCGCGGGCGGCGGGCGCGGCGGTACCACCTCAACCCCATCACCGCCTGGCGTATCCGGCGGGGCGGGCGGGTCGAGTACCGGGTGGAGGAGCCATGGGACGCCTAGTCGGCGCCATCGCGTTGCTCGCCGGCCTCGCGGCGGTTGGATTCCTCCTGGCGTCCGCGGCCGGCGTCGCCGTGCACGCGGCGGGCGGTCCCGCCCAGGCGCAGGCGGCGGGCGGGCCGGAGGCGGCGGGCGCCGCGCAGCCGCCGGACGGACGGTTCGGGTTCGGCCGCCCCGCGACGGCCGAGGACATCGCGGCGTGGGACATCGACGTCATGCCCGACGGCGCCGGCCTCCCCGACGGATCGGGGACGGCCGCGACCGGCGCCCCGGTCTACGCCGCGCAGTGCGCCGTCTGCCACGGCGCGGTCGGCGAGGGCGGCGTTGCGGACCGGCTGGTCGGCTACGACCCCGCCAGCACGCCCCCGTTCGGCCCGCGCTACGAGGCGTGGCGGGCGGGCCGCGACGACGTAGCGTTCTCGGTCGGGAACTATTGGCCCTACGCCACGACCCTCTTCGACTACATTCGCCGCGCGATGCCGTCGGGCGCGCCCGGCACCCTCACGCCGGACGAGGTCTACGGCCTCGTCGCCTGGATTCTCGCCGAGAACGGCATCGTCGGCCGGGATGCGGTCATGAACGCCGAGACGCTGCCCGCGGTCGAGATGCCGGCGCGCGGCGTCTTCGTCCCGCAGGAGCGGTAGCCCGGCGTGCGGGGGACGCGAATCAGAATCAGCTCGATCGGCAGGGGCTGTTCGTCGGACCTTGGGCCGTCGTCAGGCGCGATCGCGTTCGGCTTGGCGGCCGGCGAGGAACGAGACATCCTTGGCGACCGCATCGATCTTCGCGCCGAGTTCCGCTGCAACGGTGTCGATCTTTTTGTCGAGGTCTGCGATCTGCCGGCGGTTCTCCTGGACGTTCTCGGTGATGGCGGCGTGCGCCTTCTCGTTCTCCCGGATGATGCGGCGGCCGTAGGCGAACAGGACGACGGCCGCGATCAGCCACCCGGCCGCGTCGCCGAAATCGCTCAGGATTCGCAGCACTGTCGATGCGATGCCCATGCTGCATGCATGTTACCACACTGCATTCACTCAGCGTGATGGCGGCCTTACAAGAGGGGTATCGGCGCGGTTGTGGAAGGGGCCGGCTCGGCCGAAAACGCGTCGGGCAGCACGTGGCCGCCAACGACGAACGGGGCCGGCCCGGCTGAGGGCGTGCACAGGATGGTTGGCGGCGACCGAATCGGGGCTCGCCGGCTCTTGACTTCGGCCCGGAGGAACCGTCATCGTCGGTACGAGGACGGTCGGAAAGGCCGGGGGGCGGCGGGGGGAGAGCACGATGCGATGGAGATGGGGAAGGCTGGCGGCGGGGATGCTCCTGGCGACGGGGATGACGGGGGCGGCGGGGCTCGCGCCGGTCGCGCAGGACACGGATTCGTCGACGATCACCGGCGTCGTCGCGAGCGTCGCAGGTCCCGAGGCGGGCGTCTGGGTGATCGCCGAGACCGGCGACCTGCCGACGACGTTCCGCAAGATCGTCGTGACCGATGACGACGGGCGCTTCCTGCTGCCCGAGCTGCCCGACGCCGGCTACTCGGTGTGGGTGCGCGGCTACGGCCTGGTCGACTCGACGCCGGTGAGTGCCGAGCCGGGACAGGACCTGCGGCTGACGGCGGCCGCCGCGGGGACGCCCCGGGAAGCTGCGGCGGTGTATCCGGCGGCGTACTGGCTGTCGCTGCTCGAGGTGCCCGAGGCGGACGAGTTCCCCGGCACCGGCCCCGACGGCAACGGCATCAGCGGGGAGCTCCGCACCCGCGACGAGTACCTCTACAACGTGAAGGCGTGCCTGCGCTGCCACCAGGTCGGCGGCGGGTTCACGCGCGGGCACCCCGACGGGCTCGACTACGACTCGAGCGCCGACGCGTGGGACGCGCGCGTCCGCATGGGGCAGCGCGGGGCGGAGATGAGCATGTGGATGTCGCGCTTCGGCCGCGGGCGCGGGCTGCGCATGTTCGCCGACTGGAGCGACCGCATCGCGACCGGCGAGACGCCGCCGGCGCCGCCGCGCCCGCGGGGGGTCGAGCGCAACCTCGTCCTCACCCAGTGGGAGTGGACCGACGAGATGGGGAAGATCCACGACGAGGCATCCACCGACAAGCGCGACCCGACGGTGAACGCCGGCGGCCCCATCTACGGCGTCGACATCGCCAACGACAACCTCGCCATGCTCGACCCGAACACCCACACCGCGACGATGCTGCGCATCCCCACCCTGGCCGACCGCTCGACCATGCGGGCGTCCTACGCGCAGTCGGGATACCCGCCGTCGCGCCTCGCCGATCTGGCGCGCTTCAACCCCGCGAGCATCCACAACCCGATGCTCGACAGCCGCGGCCGGGTCTGGTACACGGCGACCCTGCGCCCGCCCGGAGAACCAGCCCGACTGGTGCCTGGAGGGTTCGGACAACCGGTACGCGCGCTACTTCCCGGTCGAGCGATCGGGCCGCAACGTGAGCTACTACGACCCCGGGACGGGGGAGTTCACGATGGTGGACACCTGCTTCGGCAGCCACCACCTGCAGTTCGCGCACGACGAGAACGAGACCCTGTTCCTCAGCCGGCCCAACAGCGACGTCTTCGGCTGGCTCGACACGAAGCTCTTCGACGAGACCGGCGACGGGCGGCTCGCGCAGGGCTGGTGCCCGACGGTGGTCGACACCAACGGCGACGGGGCGGATCACCAAGCCGTGGAACGAGCCGGCGGTGGCCCGCGCCAGCCGGTTCGAGGAGGACCCGACGGCCAGCACCTACGACTTCGACCCGGCGCGGGACACGCGGGTCACGGTGGGGGCGTACGGCATCATCGTCAACCCCGTCGACGGGTCCGTCTGGGGCGCGCAGGACTCGTACCCGGGCCGGATCGTCCGGCTCGCGGTGGGCGACGACCCGCCGGAGAGCTGCGTCGCCGAGGTCTTCGAGGTCCCCTCCGAGCGCTGGGACGTGGAGGCGGCCGGCGAGCGCGGCTTCATGCCCCGCGGCCTCGACGTCGACACGAACGGCGTCATCTGGACGGCGCTCTCGGGGACCAACCACCTCGCGAGCTTCGATCGCAGCAAGTGCGGGCGGCTGACCGGGCCCGAGGCGCACACCGGGCGGCACTGCGCGGAGGGGTGGACCCTCCATCCCCTGCCGGGTCCCACGTTCAAGGGGACCGACGTCCGCGCCGACTACAACTATTACAACTGGGTCGACCAGTTCGACACCCTGGGCCTCGGCGAGAACGTGCCCATCGCCACCGGCACCGGTTCCGACTCGCTGGTGGCGCTGCTGCCCGAGACCGGCGAGACGGTCGTCATGCGCGTGCCCTACCCGCTCGCCGGCTTCCACCCGCGCGGCCTCGACGGCCGCATCGACGATCCCGACGCCGGCTGGAAGGGGCGCGGCGTCTACTCGTCGACCGGCTCCGACACGGTGTGGCACGCCGAGGACGGGCTCGCGGTCGAGGACGGCGAGTACCGGTCGGTGTCGAAGCCGATCCTCGTGAAGTTCCAGTTCCGGCCGCACCCGCTGGCGAACTGACGTGGCGACTCGCCGGGCGGCCGTGGGCCGAGGGGCCGAGAGTGCGATCCCCCGTGGCCGGTGGCCTTGCCGCCCGGCGTTGCGACGGCGCCCGTCCCGCCGGAATAACCCTTGACGCCGGCCCTCCGAACGGCCATTCTCGGCAGGAGTCGCCCGGCAGGGGCGGCCGGGGTGTTCGAGGACGGGCAGGGAAGGAGAAAACGGCCATGAGGCGAAGCATCTGCGCCATCGCGGTTCTCGCGTTGGGGCTGCCGCTGGCGATCGCCGCCAACGACGATCTGATGTCGCGGCAGACCGACGACAACCAGTGGGTGTTGCCGGGGAAGAACTACTCGGCGACGCGCTACAGCTCGCTCGACCAGATCACCGCGGACAACGTGGCGGATCTCACCCAGGTCTGGTCGTTCTCGACCGGCGCGCTGCGCGGCCACGAGGGGCAGCCCCTGGTCGTGGACTCGACGATGTACGTGCACAGCGCGTACCCCAACCACGTGTACGCCATCGACCTCACCGAGGAGGGCTGGCCCATCAAGTGGCGGTACACGCCGGTCCAGGACGACCGCGCGGTGCCGGTGGCCTGCTGCGACCTGGTCCATCGCGGCGTGAACTACGTCGAGGGCCGGATTCTGATGACGACGCTCGACGGGCACGTCATCGCGCTCGACGCCGAGAGCGGCGAGCAGCTCTGGCGAGTCAGGAACGCCGACCCGTTGCGGGGCGAGACGATGACGATGGCCGGCCTCGTGGTCAAGGACAAGTACATCGTGGGCGTCTCCGGCGGCGAGTTCGGCATCCGCGGCTGGGTGGCCGCCTACGCCGTCGACTCGGGCGAGCAGCTCTGGAAGGCCTACAGCATGGGCCCCGACGAGGACGTCATGCTGGCGCCCGACTTCAACGAGGCCAATCCCCATCACGGCGGGCCCGGCGCGGGCACCGAGACGTGGCCCGGCGACCGCTGGCGGAACGGCGGCGGGGCCACGTGGGGCTGGTACGCGTACGATCCCGAGCTCGACCTCGTCTACTACTCCACGGGCAACCCCGGGACGTGGAACCCGACCCCGCGCGAGGGCGACAACAAGTGGTCGATGACCATCTTCGCCCGCGACCCCGATACGGGCCTGGCGAAGTGGGCGTACCAGATGACGCCGTGGGACGCCTGGGACTACGACGGCATCAACGAGCACGTGCTGCTCGATCTCACCATCGGCGGGCGCGACGTGAAGGCGCTCGTGCACTTCGACCGCAACGGCTTCGCCTACGTGCTCGACCGCACGGACGGCACGCTGCTGTCGGCCGAGAAGTTCGTGGAGCACACCAACTGGGCCGAGCGCATCGACCTGGAGACCGGCCGCCCCGTCGAGGTCCCGGAAAAGCGCACCCGCCAGGGCGTGAACACCCTCGACATCTGCCCGTCCGCGATGGGCGCCAAGAACCAGCAGCCCGTGTCGTACTCGCCCCGGACCGGCCTGATCTACGCCGGCACGAACAACCTGTGCATGAACTACGAAGGCTTCGAGGTGCGGTACATCGCGGGCGCGCCGTACGTGGGCGCCAACGTGCGGATCTTCGCCGGACCAGGCGGCTACCAGGGCGAGTTCATGGCCTGGAACCCCGAGGCGGGCGAGAAGGTCTGGGGCATCACCGAGCCGTTTCCGGTGTGGACGGGCACGATGGTCACGGCCGGCGACGTGGTCTTCTACGGGACCATGGACCGGTGGTTCAAGGCGGTCGACGCCAGGAGCGGCGAGACGCTCTGGCAGTCCCGGCTGCCGTCGGGCTCGATCGGGAACCCGATGACGTTCATCGCGCCGGACGGGAAGCAGTACGTCGCCATCTACTCGGGCATCGGCGGGTGGTTCGGCCTCCCGGTCGCGGCGGACCTCTCGCGCGAGGATCCCCTCGGGGCGCTGGGGGCGGTCGGCGCCGCCTTCGACTCGGGGCTGGACAAGGTGACCTCCGTCGGCGGGACGCTGCACGTCTTCGCGCTCGAATAGGAGACGCGTGACGGGAGCTGTCTTGCCACGTGCCGGGCGCGCAAGTCTGCGAGACGGGGTGCGCCCGAGCGCATTCGACGACCTGGGACGGTGACGGAAATCCACCTTGCCACGTGCCGGGCGCAGCCCCTGACAACGGGCTGCGTCTCGGTGTGGTTGGCAACTTCACATCGATCACTGTCCCCGGTAGCGATCACTGTCCCAAGCGAACGGAGTTTGCCGTGAAGCGCACTTCCAGGGCGGTCGTCGCCGCGGTCGCGGCGCATGCGCTGTTGGCGGCCCATGCGTTGCTGGCCGCGCACGCGGCGTCGACGGGCGCCGTGCTCGCGCAGCCGCCGGCGCTGCGCGTCTGCGGCGACCCCGACAACCTGCCGTACTCGAACGAGCGGCTCGAGGGGTTCGAGAACCGGATTGCCGCGGTCGTCGCGGCCGAGCTCGGCGCCGCGCCCGTCTACGCCTGGTGGCCCCACCAGCGCGGGCTCGTCCGCAACACCATCGACGCGGGGACGTGCGACGTCATCTTCGGGGTTCCCGAGGGCCTCGACTTCGTCCTCTGGACGAAGCCGTACTACCGCTCCGCCTACGTCATGGCCTACCGCGCCGACCGGGGCTACGACTTCCGGTCGCTGGACGCGCCGGCGCTGAGCCGGCTTCGCATCGGCGTCCACGTCAACACGCCGCCCGAGGAGAGCCTCGCGCGGCGCGGCCTGCTCGACAACGTCTCGACCTACTCGCTGTTCTTCGATCCGCGCGGCGACCGCGACCGGCCCCGGAAGCTGCTCGACGACCTGGCGGCGGGTACGGTGGACGTCGCCGTCGCGTGGGGGCCCCTGGCCGGCTACGCCGCCACGACGTCGAACGCGCGGCTCGAGCTGATTCCGCTCGAGGACGAACCGGGGGTGCCGCTGTCCTTCGACATCTCGATGGGCGTGGCGAAGGGCAACGAGGCGCTCAAGGTCCGGCTCGAGGCGGCGATCGACCGGCGGCAGGCCGAGATCCTGGCGATTCTGGAGGAGTACGGCGTGCCGCTCGTTCCCGCCGGCGGGGGAGCCGGCGCCGCGAACCCGGACGCGGTTCCGATTCCGGACATCGAGAGCGAGCCCGAGACGCCCGCCGGCGGCGGACCCGGCGCCGCGAACCCGGACGCCGACCCGCCGCCGGCGGCGGCACTGAAGCTGAACCCGTTCACGGGGAACGCGGACATGGCCGCGGAGGGCCGGACGCTGTACTTCCAGGTCGGCTGTCAGGGCTGTCACGGCGGCGGGGGCGGCGGCGGGATGGCCACCTCGGTGATCGACGACGCGTGGACGTTCGGCAGCGACGACGACGTGCTGTTCAGGCTCATCAAGGGCGAGGTTCCCGAACAGACCATGCCGACCGTCTACAGCGTGCTCGAGGACGACGAGGTCTGGAAGATCCTGGCGTTCATCCGGTCGGTCTACGCCGGCGACCCCGGCCGGATCGACTGGTAGCCGTTGCGCGCCGGGGCCGACCCGCCCGCGGCGCCCCGTCGGCCGATCCGGATCCCGCCGAGACTTCAACGTGGCTCCACCCCCGTGATCCGGGGCGGGGGACGTCATCGACTTCGAGCGCTTCGAGGAGTGACGGCTGCGGCCGCGCCATGATCGGCTCGGGAGGCAGGTGTCACGGGGCTTGCCCAGGGTCGCGGTCGATGTTCGCATCGGTACCCGTCGGGGCCAGGCCCGGGCCGGTTGGCGCCCGAGTCTTCAGAACGACAAGTGGCACGGCGTCGGCCCGGGACATCGAAGGCGCGGACGACCGAACGCCGCGAGGACGGCCGAAGGCCATTCCGGATTGTCGTAGACGCCATGCCCGGCAGGAACTCCAGGAAGTCGACGAAGGTCGCAGGGAAGGCCGGCGCCAAGCGCGGGAGCGCCGAGCCGGCGCTGCTCTCGGGCGGCAATCCGCAGATAGCCAAGGCCGACGGCGACGCCCCCGTGCAGGCATACATCGCGGCCATGCCGGGCTGGAAGAGCGACGTCGGGCGCCGTCTCGACGAGCTCATCGTGAGGGCCGTGCCGGGCGTGCGCAAGTGCGTGCGGTGGAACTCGCCCTTCTACGGCGTCGAGGGCAAGGGGTGGTTCGTGAGCTGCCACGTCTTTGCCCGCTACGTGAAGGTGACCTTCTTCCGAGGCGCTTCGCTGCGACCTGTCCCGCCGGGCTCGGGCAAGGACAAGGACTCGCGCTGGATCGATGTCCACGAGGACGGCCTCGACGAGGCGCAGATGGCGAAGTGGATCCGGCAGGCGGCCGCCCTGCCCGGCTGGGACCTGACGTGACGGCCGGCGACCTCGACCGCGGCCGCGGGCCGGTCCCTCGGGAACCGGTCGCGGTGACTGGCAGCCGAGCCGGGGGCACAGGCCGCTGACGGCCGACTCGACCTGTCCGGCCGCTCCGCCGAGTGTCCGCCGACGCTCATTCCGCGGGACAGGAACAGGCCGGGCGACCATCCGTCCCTTGGCGTAGTCGGCGTTGAGCACGGTGGTGCGGACCCGGACGAGGAACGGTCCGGCCACGGCGCGCGGCTCAGGGCGCGGGCGGCTCGGGGAAGGGCATGGCCGACAGCACGGGCTGCTGCATCGTCGGAGGCGGGCCGGCTGGCGCCGTCCTCGCCCTGCTCCTTGCACGGAGACGCGTCCCCGTGGCCCTGCTCGAGGCCCGGCACGACTTCGACCGGGCGTTCCGCGGGGACACGGTGCATCCCTCGACGCTCGAGATGCTCGACGATCTCGGGCTCGCCGACCCCCTGCTCGCGCGCGACCACGCCAGGATGCGCCGCATGACCCTGCGGAGCGGCGGGACCACCGCGGTTCTCGCCGACTTCACGCGGCTCCGGTCGCGGTTCCCGTACATCGCGATGATCCCCCAGGTGGAGTTCCTCGACTTCATCGTCGGCGAGGCGGGGAAGCACGCGTGCTTCGAGCTGGGCCTGGGGGCTCGGGTCACCGACCTGATCGTGGAGGGCGGCGCGGTGCGAGGGGTCCGCTGGCGGGACGGGGAAGGCGTCGAGCGCGAGCTCCGGGCGACGCTGACCGTCGCCGCCGACGGACGGGCGTCGCGGGTGCGCCAGCTCGCGGGCTTCGTGCCGAGGCGGAACGCGGCGACGATGGACGTGATGTGGCTGGTCCTGCCCCGCGGGGGCGGCGAGCGCGCGGCGGACATGACCGGCTTTCGTATCGGCCGCGGCCGCCTCGTCGTGGTGCTGGCGCGGCCCCGGGAGTGGCAGCTCGGCTACACGGTTCTCAAGGGAAGCGGCCGCGCGGTGCGCGAGGCGGGGCTCGATGCGCTGCGCGCGGAGCTGGCCGCGCTGCTTCCGGAGCTCGCCGGTCGGATGGACGCGATCCGCGGCTGGCAGGACGTCCATTTCCTGTCGGTCGAGTCGAGCCGCATCCCGACGTGGCACCGCGACGGCCTGCTCGCCATCGGCGACGCCGCCCACGTGATGTCGCCCATCGGCGGTGTCGGCATCAACTACGCCGTCCAGGACGCCGTCGCCGCCGCGAACCTCCTCGCCGAGCCTCTCCTCGCCGGCCGCGTGACTGATGCCCACCTTGCCGGAGTGCAGCGCCGGCGCGAGTGGCCGACCCGGTTCATCCAGGTCGTGCAGGCTCTCGTGCAGCGCCAACTCGTGGCGCGGGCACTGCGCGACGGGCCGTTCCGGCTGCCGTGGCTGGCCCGGATCGCCCCGGCCCTGCCGTGGCTCCGCGACCTGCCCGCGTGGCTCGTCGGCTGGGGCCTCCGGCCCGAGCGGGTGCGCGAGGCCGCGGGCGGGCGGCCGTGAGGCGTCCCGCGCGCCATCGCCATGGGCCGCCAGGGTTCGGACGACCGACCCGCGGGCGACCGGGGCAGACCGGCGTCAACAGTTGTCAGCGAGACGCCGGAGCAACTCCTGGCCGAGGTTCCGAAAATCCATGTAGCACGCGTGGACGGCCTGTTGATGGGCGCCGATGGCGCCGTGCGCGGGCTTCAACAGGAACATGGGGCGGTTCGCCTCCTGCGCCATCGGCATGAGCGAGCGGTAGTCCTTCAGGTGCGCCAGGCAGTTCGGGTCCCGGTTCTCCGGCAACGGCGACAGCTCGCTGCCCGTCACGGCATTCGCGTACTCGGCCGGGATCTTGTCGATCCACCGGCCGTACGCCTGCACGGGCCTTGGCAGCCGGATTGAATGCCGCATGATGACGTAGCCCAGCGGCTTCATGTCGCCCGACGGCAGTTCGATGTCCAGTGCTTCCGGTTTGCTTTCGGCGCGCTGCCTCCATGCTCTGCGCCAGTCTCTGAGCGTCGGTCCGACGTTTCTCAGCCCCTGCAGCGAGAACAGGTCGGGAGCCAGCGGGATGACGACGCAATCGCTGGCGACCAGGGCGGCGCGGTTGATCGCGCCGAGGTTGGGACCCACGTCGAGGAGCGCGAGGTCCGCCCCGAACTCCTTGCCGGCCCGTGCGATCAGCCGCGCGAACGCGGTCGTGACCCGAAACGCCCGCTTGTCGCCGTCCAGGCACTTCGGCCATTGGGTGGAGAGCTCGTCCTCCCGCCTGGAGAGCGCGAGGTCGCCCATCAACAATCCGATCTTCTCGTCGACTTCCTCGATCTTCGGAGAATCGACGATATCCCCGGTGCCCTCGAACAGAGGAGCGACGCCGCCGTCGATGGTGCCGTGATTCCCGTCTCTCCATAACTGCTCCAATGCAGTCTCGTCGAGGAACATACCGGTCAGGTTGGCCTGGGGATCCAAGTCCGCCGCGATGACCCGTGGGCCAAACCCGCCCAGCATCCAGGCCAGGTGATAGACGAGGGATGTCTTGCCGACGCCCCCCTTGTTGTTGAAGAAGGCGACGGTCGTCATGGTCGTCTCCGAACCGTGACCAGCACGAACGCGTCCTGAACATCGAACTCGGGCGGCGGATTGCCGTTCGCCGCCAGCGTGCGGCGCGCCGTTTCGATTCCGATGCCGAAGCGCTGCATGAAGCCCATGTTTTTCATCGCCTCCGCGATCGTGGGGTTGCGGTAGGAGGTCGCGCCCCGGCCGAAATTGCCGCGTCCGACCTCTCCGAACGCGGACCCGGGGCTCAATATCTCTACACGGTCCGCGAGCCAGGTAAGGCGTACCGGGGTGTGGGAGTCTTCGTAGTTCCGGTGAATCGCCGCGTTGCGAACGAGTTCGCGGAGGGCCTCGTAGGGATAGCTTGGTTCCTCGACGTGCCGTTCTCCGCGCGTATCGAGCGCACGGGCAATGTTCAGCTTCAGCAAGCGATCGACTGCGCGCAACTGCTCCGGCAACGGCCCGGAGAGTTCGGCATGGTCGAGCACCTCGTCCGTCACGGCGTTTCCGCCGTAGCGTACGAATTGGAGGTACGCCCCGGGAAACCAAAGTCGCGGGTCCTTGCCCAGTACGAGAATGGCCGTGACGGTTGGTGCCCCGGTCGGCGTTACGAGACGCAGCGCCCGCAGTTGTTCCCCCTGGTCGCGCCGGTTTTCTTCCAGCACTTCCGGGGAGATCGCGGAAGGCAGGTAGTCGGCCTCGAATGCCCGGACATCCAGGTCGGCGTCCACGGTCGCCCCGGGGATGCCCTGCATGTCGTAGGGAATGTTGCCCCATCGGCGCTTCTCGGTGAGGCGGCGCTCCTCCTCGGCCGTGGCCTGGGCCCGCCGGGGCCCCGTGCGAATCCAGCAGCGGCCGTCCACCTTGATCGGCGGGTTGTCGGAGGGCTCGACCTGCACCACGGCAACGTCGCAGCCGCGGAGGCGCTTGCGGGCGATTTCCATGACGGGGAACGGCAGAATCTTGCCGTCGCTGCGCAACCCGCCAAGCGTCTTCAGCAAGCCGTCGTCGATGACGGAGCCGGCACAGCGTCCGTCGTCGTGCAGTCCGACGAAGAGAAGCCCCGGTTCTCCGTTGCCGGGAAGGTCGTTCGCAAACGCGCAGATCGCCTGTCGGAACTTGTCGAGATCGGTTGTAGAGGCGGTGAACTCGACGCGGTCGCCTTCGCCGCCGTCGATCCGGTCAAGCAGTGCTGTGTCGCCGAGCATGCATGCATTCCCCTAGCCCGGAGAGCGTCGCCGAACGCGACCG
>CAXXTG010000020.1:0-3494 GCA_963666855.2 Vicinamibacterales bacterium | reverse complement strand
CCCCGCCCCCGCCGCGATGCCCGCCCGGAACGGCGGCAGCTCGACCCGGTCGAGGCGCGCCCGCGGGTGCGCGATAAGGGGCAGGCCCCGGTGCGAGTCGACGTCGGTGTCGCCGTGCCCCGGAAAATGCTTGAGGGTGGCGACCACGCCCCCCGCCTGCAGGCCGCGCACCCAGGCCGAGGCGAGGCGCGCCACCACGGCCGGGTCCTCGCCGAACGAGCGGGTGTTGATGACGGGGTTGCGGGGGTTGTTGTTCACGTCGGCGACCGGCGCGAAGTTGACGTGCACGCCGAGGGCCCGCGCCTCGACCGCGGTGACGCGCCCCGCCTCGAACGCCAGATCCTCGTCGCCCGCCGCCCCGAACGCCATCGCGCGGGGGAAGGTGGTGCCGCCGCGCAGGCGGAACCCGACGCCGGTCTCGAAGTCGGCCGCGTTCAGCAGGGGCAGCGTCGAGAGGGCCTGCAGCCGGTTGATGATCGACGCCCCCGGCATCGGCTGCCCCAGCGTCGACCGCGCGTAGCTCGGGTTGAGCAGCACGTCGGGGGCGGGGTTGCGCCCGCCGAACAGGAGGAACCCGCCGGGGTGCTGGTCGCGGACGAGGGCGGCGAGCCGGTCGAACTCGGCGCTGTCGGTGCTGAGGTAGGTGGACCGGAACGACGGCATGACGAGCTGGCCGACCTTCTCGTCGAGGGTCATCCCGGCCAGCGTCGTCTCGACCCACCGGCCGGCCTCGGGCTCGAGCTGCGCGGCCGGGGTGGCGGTCAGCAGTGCCGCGGCGAGCAGGCCGGCGGTCGCGGCGAGGAGCGCCGTCGCGGGGCCGGCCGCCAGCGGCGAACGTCCAGCGGGCCGGCGTCGGGGCGGACACGTCGCCGAGGTCGCCGCCGCGGGAACGGCCGTCGGCGCGGAACGGCGGGCGGGGATACGCATGAACGGATGGTAACAGGTATCATCATCGGCCATGGGCCATGAGGAGCACCGCGCCGCCGCGCCCGACGCGGTCGGCTGCCACGTCATCACCGTCAGCGACACGCGGACCGAGGAGACCGACACCGGCGGCCGGCTGCTGCGGACGCTGCTGGCCGAGGCCGGCCACCGGGTGCTGGGGCACGAGATCGTGCGCGACGAGCCCGACGTGCTGCGGGCCGCCATCGAGCGCCAGCTCGCGGCGGAGGCGACGCAGGCCGTCATCACCACCGGCGGCACCGGCATCAGCCGCCGCGACGGCAGCTACGAGGTGCTCGCGGGGCTGATCGAGAAGCGCCTCGACGGCTTCGGCGAGCTGTTCCGGGCGCTGAGCTTCGAGGAGATCGGCCCCGCCGCGATGCTCTCGCGGGCGGTCGCGGGGGCGGCGCGGGGCAAGATCGTCATCGCCCTCCCCGGCTCATGGGCCGCGGTGCGGCTGGGCATGACCCGGCTCGTGCTGCCCGAGCTGGGCCACATGGTGCGGGAGGTCTCGCGGTAGAACCATGACCGGAACGAAGATGCGGCCGATACGCAAGACCATCCCCGTCGAGGAGGCCCTGCGGCTTGCCGTCGGGGCGGCCCGGCCCCTCGACCGGACGGAGCGGGTCGAGCTGGACGCGGGCGTGGGCCGCGTGCTCGCCGCCCCGGTGGCGGCGGGCCAGGACGTGCCGCCGTTCGACCGCGCCGCCATGGACGGCTACGCGGTGGTCGCCGAGAGCACCTTCGGGGCCAGCCGCGCCGCGCCGCGGCGGCTCGACTGCGTCGAGACGGTGCACACCGGCGACGTCCCCACCCGGACCCTCGCACCGGGGCAGTGCACGCAGATCGCCACCGGCGCGCCGATGCCCGAGGGCGCCGACGCCGTGGTCATGGTCGAGGAGACCGACCGCCGCAGCCCCCGCGAGGTCGCCGTGTTCACGCCCGTGCACCCCCGGCAGCACGTCGGACGCCGCGGCGCCGACATCACCCGCGGCGCCGAACTGCTGCAGCCCGGCGACCTCCTGACCCCGAGCCGGCTCGGATCGATCGCGGCCCTCGGCATCGCCGAGATCGACGTGTACGCCCGGCCGCGCGTCGCCCTCCTGTCGACGGGCGGCGAGATCGCGCCGCCGGGTCAGCCCCTGGGCCCCGGCCAGATCTACGACATCAACCGGTTCACCCTCGGCGCCGTCGTCCGCGAGCACGGCGGCGTCCCGACGCCGCTGCCCACCGCCCCCGACAGCCTCGACGAGCTGGGCCGCACCGTGGACGCCTGCCTCGACCACGACCTCCTCGTCTTCTCGGGCGGCAGCTCCGTGGGCGAGCGCGACCTGACCCTCGACGTCATCCGCGGCAAGGGCGAGCTGCTGTTCCACGGCATCGCCGTCAAGCCCGGCAAGCCCACGGCGTGCGGCGTCATCGACGGCACCCTCGTCCTCGGCATGCCCGGCTACCCCACCTCGTGCCTGTCGAACGCCTACATGCTGCTCGTGCCGGTGCTGCGCAAGGTGGCCCGCCTGCCCCCCCACCGCTTCCGCACCGCCTCGGTCCCGGCCGCGCGCCGCTTCGTCTCGACCTCCGGGCGGCACCAGTTCTACACCGTCCGCGTCGTCGACGGCCGGGCCGTGCCCGCGTTCAAGGCGTCGGGCGACATCACCAGCATGTCGCAGGCCGACGGCTACATCGAGATCCCCGCCCGCACCGACATCGTCGAGGAGGGCGAGACGGTCGAAGTCAAGCTGTTCTGAGGCGCGCCATGCCGCGGCGGATGACCAGGAAGGCGACGATCCACTTTCCGCCGGCCCTCTACGGAGAGCTGGAGGCGGAGGCCCGCCGCCAGGGGCGCTCAGTCGGGGATCTCGTGCGGGAAGCGGTCATGATTAGGTACGGCGCGGGCGGCGAATCGATGCGGGTGGAGGCGGTCCGGCAGCTCGTTCAACTCGATGGCGACGTGCCCGACGATCCCCGGCAGCTCGAAGACGAGATCATCCGCGGCGCGCTCGAGCAGTGAAGGACCTTAACCGGCCGGGCATTCACAGGGGGGGAAACATCACATGGCGCTCAGTCCCGACCTGGTCGAGTTCGTCAAGGAGAGCCTGGGGCGCGGCATAGCGCGTTCCGACATCGAGGATGCCCTGATCGGGGCGGGGTGGCCGCGCGATCAGATCCGCACGGCCCTGCTCCGCTACGCGGACGCGGCGTTCCCGGTTCCCGTGCCCCGTCCCACCATCTCGGTTAAGCCGCGCGAGGCGTTCCTCTACGCGGTGATGTTCGCGGCCCTGTTCGTGAGCGCCTACAACCTGGGGGCGCTGGTGTTCGGCTTCGTCGACCTGGCGTTTCCGCACGCGGAGGACATCCCCGCCGAGCGCACGCGCGACGGCATCCGGTGGGCGGTGTCGCTGCTCGTGGTGGCCGCGCCGGTGTTCCTGTACGTCGCCCGGATCGTCGGCCGCTTGGTGCGGTCGAACCCGACGGCGCGGGCGTCGAGGGTCCGGCACCAGTTGACGTACATCACCCTCTTCATCGCGTCCGCCGTCCTCATCGGCGACGTC
>CAXXTG010000019.1:0-41296 GCA_963666855.2 Vicinamibacterales bacterium | reverse complement strand
GGCCTTGCAGAGTGGATTGCAGTGTCGCCCACTGCGCGTCATCCGGCATCACCTCAGGTTCCCACAAGACGCTGTCGAAGACTCAAGCCATGGCGCCCTGGCCAGGTATTGATAGACCGGGGTGGGAGGCAAGCAGGGGTTGCCCGCGTCGCTGCGCCACGATTGCGTCGAGCCGCCTCATCCAGAGCCAGCAGGTCATGTTCCAGCTCGGCGTACCGTTGCTCGAAAGGCGTCCTGATGCTCCGGCAGCAGGCGGCTCAACCCTTCCATGACCCGCCTGCGCCTGCTCGTGCGGCCTGGCGGAAGTCCAGCCAAGTGGTAAAGGCCGTGCCGGCGTGCGCCGTGCTCGCCGGTCGGGCCGTGGCTGTGTGTACCCGTGCCTTGAATTTCGATATAGTCCGCCTTGAAACGCCCTGGACGTATCGATCACTTTCGACTTCGGCAACGAGGCGGTTTTCAGCCACTTGGCATATCCGGCCCCGTTGATGAGGATCAAGTCTGCCGCTTGAAACGCCGCAATCGTTTCCACGTCCGGTTTCCAGAAGGCCGGGTCCTCATCCGCCGGAGCCGGAAACACCACCCGCACCTGCTCGGCCCCGATCCGTTCGGCAAAATACTGCAACGGATAGTTGACGACGTACACCGTCGGCTGCGCTTGGCTCACGGTCCACGACGACAAGGTGAAACTGATTCCCAGACCTATGAGCAACACTGAACGTATCACAGACATGCTGCATCTCCATTGGCTTCCTTGCTGTTGCCAATTCAAAGCTGTTGGACGATTTACCCCGACCTACACTGTCTTGACCCACCCCACCCGCTTCCCTAGAATGCCCCGACCTGATCCCCGCATCCACATCCCCCCCCGCCCTCGAACAACCCAATGGAAAGGTTCCCAATGGCAGCAGCACCCTTGCATTGGCAGACGATTCGTCAGTTGTCGGAACAGATTCACGGCGGGCCAATTGTCGCCCGTCGAGTTGATGGAACATCTTCTCGACCGCGTCGAGGCCCTTGATGACCGCCTGCACGCCTTTCGCCTGGTGTCGCGCGACCGTGCCACCGCCGGCGCCCAGGCCGCCGAGTTGGCGCTGCGGGCCGGGAACCACGCCGGGCCGCTGCACGGCATTCCCTACGCCGCCAAGGACATCATCGACGTGCAGGGCCTGCCCACCACCGCCGGGTCTCCGCTCTTGGAAAACGCCATTGCCGATACCGACGCCACCGTGGTGCGTCGCCTCAACCAGGCCGGCATGGTGCTGTTGGGCAAGACGCACACGGTGCAGTTTGCCCTCGGCGCGCCGGGTGTCAACCACGATCACGGCACGCCGCACAACCCCTGGCACGCCGAAACACCACGTGCCCCGGCGGCTCCAGCAGCGGCTCGGGGGTTGCGGTGGGGGCCGGTCTGGTGCCGGCCGCGCTGGGCACCGACACCGGCGGCTCGGTGCGCATTCCCGCCGCACTGTGCGGCACCGTCGGCCTCAAGACGACGGTGGGCCAGGTCAGCCGCCACGGCGTGTTTCCCCTCAGTTGGACGCTGGATTCGGTCGGCCCGCTGGTGCGCTCGGTGGAAGATGCCGCCTTCGTGTATCAGGCGATGCGCGGCCCGGACCCGGGCGATGCCACTACCCGCGACGCCCCGCCGCAGGACGTGCTGACCGGCCTTCACGACGGCGTGCGCGGCCTGCGCATCGCCTTTGTCGAGGATGTCTTCTGGGAGGACACCGACCCTGACATCGCCAGCGCCGTGCGGGCGCCTGCGGCGACGTGTTCGCCAACCAGGGGGCGCACGTGGAAAACCGCCCGTTGCCGGAAGCCGATGCCGCGCTGGAAGCCAACCCGAGCGGCATCATCAGCGCCACCGAAGCATATGTTGCCCATTTGCAGCGCATGGGCGAGCGCTTCGAGGAGTACGACCCGGTGGTCGCCTACCGCGTCCTGCCGGCCAAGGACTTTTCCGCCGCCGATTACCTGCGCGCCTTGCACGCCTGCACCACGCTGCAGGCCAACATCGCTCGCGCCTTGCAGGACGTTGACGTGTTCCTCGCGCCGACCACCATGATTCCCACCGCGCCGCTGGACGAGGTGGACGCTTCGACGGACGCCTACACGCCGTTCAACCTGCGCTACTCGCGCAACACCCGTGTCGCCAACGTGCTCGGCCTGTGCGCCCTCACCGTGCCCTGCGGCTTCACCCGCCAGGGGCTGCCCATCGGCCTCATGATCCACGGCAAGCCGCGCGACGAGGCGATGGTGCTGCGGGTCGGCCAAGCGTTCGAGCAGGCCACCGACTGGCACCAACGGACGCCCGACTTGCAGTGGGCCGAAAAGTAATCAACAGACAAACGACTGTATAAACAATAAGGAACATCACGTATGAAAGCTGCCGTCCTTTCGGAAGTGGGCGGACGCCTGATTGTCGAAGACATTCCCCGGCCGCAGCCCAGGGCCGGCGAGGTGCTGGTGCGCGTGGCGGCCTGCGGCGTTTGTCACACCGACCTGCACGTCGTCAAGGGCGAGGTCAATTTCCCGATGCCGTGCGTACTGGGCCACGAGGTTTCCGGCACCGTGGAAGAGGTGGCGCCCGACGTCTCGACCGTGCGCCCCGGCGATCCCGTGGTGTGCGGCTTCATCATGCCGTGCGGCTTCTGCGACTACTGCGCACGCGGGCGCGACGAGCTGTGCACCACCTTCTTTGCGATGAATCGCCTGCAGGGCACCCTGTACGATGGCGAGAGCCGCCTGCAGCGGCCTGACGGCTCCAAGCTGGCCATGTACAGCATGGGCGGCCTGGCCGAATACGCCGTGGTGCCCGCCACCGGCGTGTTCGCGGCGCCGGCCGGCGTGGCGCTGGCCGATGCCTGCATCATCGGCTGCGCCATGATGACGGCCTACGGCGCCGTCAAGAACCAGGCGCAGGTGCAGCCGCGCGATACCGTCGCGGTGGTGGGCGCTGGCGGCGTGGGTTCCAATGTCATCCAGATGGCCCGCGCCTTCGGGGCCGGCCAGATCATCGCCGTGGACGTGAAAGACGACAAGCTGGAAGCGGCCCGCGGCCTCGGCGCCACGCATACGGTGAATGCCGCGCAAGAGGACCCGGTGGCCGGGGTAGCGGCGCTTACCGACGGCCAGGGGTGTGGATATCGCCATCGAGGTTCTCGGGCGTCCGGAGACCGTGCAGAACGCCTTCATGATGACCCGCGACGGCGGGCGTTCGGTCATTATCGGCGTTGCCCCCGGCACCACCGCCGCGGCCATCGAGATCACCCGGCTGGTGCGGCGCGGTATCCAGGTGCTGGGCTCCTACGGCAGCCGCGTGCGCACCGACTTGCCGGAGGTCATCGGCATGGCGGCGCGCGGCCAGCTCAGCGTCTCGCAGCCCATCACGCGGCGTTACACCCTCGACCAGGTGGATGAAGCCTACGCCACCCTCAACCGCGGCGATATTGTCGGACGCGCCATTCTCACGATGGGCGGGTAATTTCTACAGGAGACCAGCGGCTTCACGGCAATGGTTTTACTGGTCACTATCCACTCATCACTGTCTTCACGTCACCAGCCGCCGTTTCAGCAGGCGGATCGCAATCGGCAGAATGACGGCCGTGAGGCCGATCATGTACAACGCCGACCACAGATGCGTCAACGCCAGCTCCCCCCATGCGAATCCCTGGGCGATGTGCACGCCCGGCGTCAGCGGCAGGACCCAGGCCACGGGCTCCAGGACGTCGGGCAGCACGGCGATTGGAAAGAACGAACCGCTGAAAAAATAGAGCGGCGTCGCCACCACCGTGAAGACCAAAGAGAGCGTGTGCGTGTTCGGCGACAGCGCCGCGAAGATCAGTCCGATGGCGCCGATTTCCATGCCGACCAGCAGGGCCGCCAGCAGCATGCCGACCGCCCACGGCGACGTGATCCAGCCGAACGCCGCGGCCACCACGCCCACCGAAATGGTCGCCAGCAGCGCCCGCGTCATCGCCCATGCCACGTCGCCCAGCGCCAGCTCGGTGACGGTGACGGGCGCCGTTAGCGTGGTCTCGTAGAAGCCGCCGGTAATGCGGTAGAAAGCGGCCCACGAGCACTCGAAAATGGCGTGAAGCATGGCCGAGGCCATGATGATGCCGGGGGCGACGAACACGGCGTACCGCATGCCGCCCTCGACTTCCTCCACCAGACGGCCGATGCCGAACCCCACCGCTACCAAGGCAGCCGCCGGCTCCACCAGATACCAGGTGGTCGCCACCTTCCAGATGCGCTTGAGCGCCACCGCATGCCGCAGCCACAACGCCTGCACGCTGCGCCACCGCACGCCGGCAACCATCCGTGCGCCCTGCGTCTTCATTCGTCGCCGAGCCCCCTGCCCGCTACCGCCAGAAACACGTCCTCCAGGTTGCCGGGGCGATAGGTGACACGCACGCCGTCCATTGGCGGCAGCTTTGGCCGCCGGCCGTTGTGCCCCGCAACGCGGATCATCGTGCCGACCTCACGCCAGGCATGGCCGGCTGCCGCCAGCGCGGCGCGAACCCCGGCTCGCGCCTCCGCCGCCATGCGAAGTTGGGCCACCTCGGCGCTGGCGTGACGCTGGAATCAATTCGTCCGGCGTGCCCTCGTCCAGGATGCGGCCCAGGTGCATGATGGCGAGGCGGTCGCACAAGGCCGCCGCTTCGTCCATGTAGTGCGTGGACATCAGAATCGTGACGCCTGATGCCTTCAAGGCAGCCAGCTTCTCCCAAACGAGGTTGCGGCCCTGCGGGTCCAATCCGGTGGTCGGCTCATCGAGAATGATGGCGTCGGGCGCCATCATGAAGGCGCGGGCGATTGCCAAGCGGCCGTTTCATGCCGCCGGACAGATGATCGACGTCGTCACCGGCGCGCTCATGCAAGCCGAAAAACGCCAGCACCTCGGCCGGCCCGCTGGCGGGACGCACGGCGCGACAGGCCCGAAAAGTAGCCGTACATGTCCAGGTTCTGCTGCACGGGTCAGATCGGTATCGAGGCCGTCCTGCTGCGTCACCACGCCAAGCCGCTCGCGCACCGCCCGGCCCTGGCGGGTCACGTCGAGCCCGCCGACCACCAGCTCGCCGCTGCTCAACGGCGACAGGGCGCTCAGCAGGCGCATCAACGTCGTCTTGCCGGCGCCCGTTCGGACCCAGCAGGCCGTAGGTCTCACCCGGCATGACGTTGAACGTCACGCCGTCCACGGCCGTCGTGGAGCCAAAGCGCTTCACGATGTCGCGCCCCCGGATCATGGCTTGGGCCTCCACTGTGGGCGCCGTTTCAATCGACGTGCTGCGGGTCAAGGGAAAGTCTCAACTGGATAGGAAAAAGGGTTGCGGCTTCGTTGTCTGGCGGGCCATGCGGGCAACTGTATTTTGCCTTCCCCGGCTTTGTCAAACGGCATCGCGTGGCTCTTGCCCGCGACCGTCCCGGCAAGTATGATGCCCGAATACGCCAATGTTGCGAAGGAGAGCCAATGGGACCGCTTAACGGGGCAAAAATGATTGAATTCGCCGGCATCGGGCCGGCACCCATGTGTGCCATGCTGCTGGCCGACATGGGCGCGGAGATTTTGCGCGTCGACCGCCCGCAGCCTTCCAATCTGGGCATTCCGCTGCCGCCGCGCTTCGCGGTGATGGAACGCAGCCGCCGCTCGCTTGCCGTGGACCTCAAGAATCCCCGCGGCCTGGCGGCCGTGCAACGGCTGCTGGATCAGGCGGACGCGCTGATCGAAGGCTTTCGGCCGGGCGTCATGGAGCGCCTGGGGCTCGGCCCCGAAACGTGCCTGGCCCGCAACCCGCGGCTCGTTTTCGGCCGTGTGACCGGGTGGGGGCAGGAAGGCCCGCTGGCGCAGGCGGCCGGGCACGACATCAACTACATCAGCCTCACCGGCGCCGCGCATGCCATCGGCAGGCCGGGACAGCCGCCGACCCCGCCCCTCAATCTGGTCGGCGATTTCGGCGGCGGGGCGCTGTATCTGGCGCTGGGCATCGTGGCGGCGCTGCTGGAGGCGCGCAACTCCGGTCAAGGCCAGGTGGTGGACGCCGCCATGGTGGACGGCGCCGCGTCGCTGATGGCCTCGACCTACGGCATGTATGCGGCCGGCCGGATCGACAACCGCCGGGGCGAAAACCTCCTGGACGGCGGCGCCCATTTCTACGACGCTTACGAAACCGCCGACGGCAAGTACATTTCCATCGCCGCTATCGAGGCCAAGTTTTACGCCGACCTGCTGACCCGCCTGGGGATGTCGGACGACGACCTGCCGCCGCAGATGGCGCGCGACCAGTGGCCGGAACTCAAGGAGCGTGTGGCCAAGCTCTTCCGCACCAAGACGCGCCAGCAATGGTGCGACATCCTGGAAGGCACCGACGTGTGCTTTGCACCGGTGCTCGATTTCGACGAGGCGCCGCGGCACCCGCACAACGCCGTTCGGCAGACCTTCGTCCAGGTCGACGGCGTCACGCAGCCGGCCCCGGCGCCGCGCTTCAGCCGTACCCCGGCGGCCATTCAAAGCGCCCCCGCGGCGGCGGGCGAACATACCGAGGAAGGTTTCCGGGATTGGGGCTTTTCTCAGGATGAGATCGACCAGCTACGCGCCGCCGGCGCCATCGCGTAGGCAACCACTCCACCCCGTCAAAATTTCCCCCTCACCCCAACCCTCTCCCTCCAGGGGAGAGGGAGAAAAAAAGGAGAGTCAAAATGGATTTCGCGCAGGCGCGCCCGTTTCTCGAACGCCACCACTGGGGCATCGTCACCACCCACCAGCGCGACGGCGCCGCCCAGAACAGCATTGTGTACTGCGGCGCCTACCAGGATCAGGCCGTGTTCGTGGCGGTGTACGGCAAATCCGCCAAGGTGCGCAACCTGCGGCGCGACCCGCGCTGCACCGTGCTCGCCGTATCCAAGGACTGGCGCAGTTGGGTCACGGTGGAAGGCGAGGCGCAGCTGTTCGATTATGCCAATACCGAGGCTGAGGCGATGCGGGTGCTGTTCCGCGAGATGTTCAATGCCTGCGGCGACCACGAGCATCCGGACTGGGAAGATTACGACCGCGCCATGGTGGACCAGGGCGCCGTGGGCGTGCTGGTGCGGCCGCAGCGGGTCTATGGTCTGCTGCGCTAACGCCTACAGCATTTTCCGTCTGCCCCCCTCTCCCTAACCCTCCCCCACGGCGGGGGGAGGGAACCTCCGGCACGGAAGTCGCTCTGAATCTCACGCCTGCGCGACGATGAAGAGGCGGCGGAACGGGTACAGGGTTTGCCCCCCCGCCCGCTGCGGATACGCGTCGCGCAGCGCCCGTCGATAGCCATCCAGAAACACGCGCCGGTCGGCCTCGCCCAGGCCGTTCAGAATCGGCCGCAAGCCGGTGCCCTTCACCCACTCCAGCACCGGGTCGTCGCCCGTCAAGACCTGCAGATATTCCGTTTCCCAGATGTCCAGCCGTTGCCCCAGCGGGTGCAGAAGGTCGTAGTACACCTCGGCGTCCTCGACCCACTTGCGCCGCACTGCCGCGAGGACGGCTGCGTCGCCGATGGACGCGCCGCCGGGTCCACCGTGTTCGAGGGTCTGCCGCATCAGGCGGTGCGACGGCATGTCCCAGCTCAGCGGCATCTGCACGGCCAGGCAGCCGCCGGGGGCGAGGTGGCGCATCAGGCGCGGCAACAACTCGCGGTGGCCGTCGACCCATTGCAGGGTGGCGTTGCTGTAGATCAGGTCGGCAGGCTCGGGCGGGGTCCAATCCCGGATATCGGCGTGCAGCCAGTTCACCGGCGACGACTCGCTGGCGGCCTCGGCCAGCATTTCCGGGGATTGGTCGAGGCCGTACACGGCGGCTGCGGGCCACCGTTGCGGCATCAGGCGGGTGACGTGCCCGGAACCGCAGCCCAGGTCGTAGATGACGCGCGGCGTCGCAAGCGGCACCCGGTCCAGCAACTCCAGCGCCGGGCGCAGGCGGTGGTCGGCAAACTTCAGGTATTGATTCGGATCCCAGTGTGTCCCGGCCACCTCACCCTGGTGCGGCCTGGCCGAAGCGCCCTCCTCTCTCTTGTCCATGACCCCAGCCTTCCTCTCGCCTTGACACCATTTGACGGGGCTGTGATAGTGCGCGCCCCGCACGTTGGTATTCGACTCTATGACCCCAGCTTGGAAACAGGAGCACATCTCATGCAGGACGCCAAGCCATCTCGAAGCCGCGGCATTGGCTTCGTCATCGTGTGTGTCGTCGTAATCGGCACCGGCTTCTACCTCAACGCCGGGTTCAACGGCCAGATTGCCGACTTGAGAGCGGAGTTCGACGAACGGTTCAAAGCCTTGTCCGAGGAAACCACCGGCGTCAAACCCGAAATCCAGACGAACCTGGGCGCCTTGAAACGGCTTGAAGACGGCGTCATTTCGCTGGAATCCCGGGTCAAAAGCGTCTCGGCACTGGGCACGCAGGTACACGACATGCTGTTCGAACAAATCGGCGTACAGGACGAGCGCAACGCCACCTTGAAGGCACTGGTCGAAGCCAGCCGTGAACTCCAGGCTCAAATCGAGGCCCTGCTTGCCGAAAAGCGGGGGCAAGCGGCTGAGTAGCAGAGGGCCAACCCTCTGGCGCCTCGCCGCGCTCCCTTCCGTCATGCGCCTCTGGCATGCCGGCGGTAGATTCTCTTGATCTGCATTTCCGCTTTTTTCACTGCTTGCTCCGCCGTCGCGCGGTCGGTCGCGTGTGCTGCCGCGGCGTCGGGTATGATGAACCGGTCCGCCACGGCCTGCGCCGCCGCGGTCGGCACGCCCGGCCAGCCTACCGCGTGGATGTAGTTGGCGATGTACGGCGCGAAGTAGTACTTGGGGTTCGAGGCGTAGATGGGGTGCATCGAAAACGCCTTGAGGAACGGCTGGTTGTAGCCGTGGCTGGCGGTCAGGAATTTCTCCTGCTGCTCCGGCTGGAAGTGCCATTCCAGAAATTCCTTGGCCACCTCCTGCACCTGCGACCACTTCCAGATACCGATGGCGACGTGCGCCGCCGGGACAGTGGCGCCCCGCCGGTCCCTTGGGCGGCAGAATGTGGTTGGTGACGGTGTGGATGGGACGCTCGGTGCCCGGAATCATGGCGTTGTCTTGCCGGGCGGAGTTGTAGGCGCTGATGGGGTTGAGAATCATGCTACAGCGACCCGAATTCAGGCACACGTTGTTGTTGCGGTCGTCCCAGGCGAGGATGTCTGCTTCCATGCAGTCCTGGTAGAGCGCCTTGATGAACTTGAGCGCCTCGGTCGTCTCCTTGGAATTGAAGGCCACCGTTTTGCTGTCGTCCTCCACCAGCTTGCCGCCCCAACTCCAGATGATGGCGCGCACCGTGCCGTTGGAGTCGCCGCCGTGCGACAGCGGAAAGCCGAGCGGATGCCCCTTGGCCTTCAACTTCTTGCCGATGCGGTGCACGTCGTCCCAGGTCTCCGGCAGGTTCTCGCCGAGTTCGGCGATCAGGTCGGTTCGCAAGGCCAGCGGCCCGGTAATGAAATACCACGGCAAGGCGCGGTAATGGCCGTCGCGGCCCTTGCCCAGGATGGGGTTCGTGTAGCCGCCGGCGCGGCGTCCGATCTTGTCGTGCAGATCGTCGAGATTGACCAGGTGCTTGGAGTACAGGTGGGGATTGGCGTCGCCGGCGATGGTGAGGTCGTGGCCCTTTTGCCCCTGCACCTCGCTGGCCATGATGGCGGGCAGTTGCAGGTGGGCCACGCGGTCCATGCGCACCTTGACGCCGGCCAGGGCGCCGAACTCTTCGAGTTGCCGCTTCAGTTCTTCATCCGAGGCCGGCACGAAGTGGGACCAGGTCAGCAATTTGAGTTCCCGCTCCTGCGCCATCAGGGGCGCCGTCCCGGCCAGCAGCATGCCGGCAAGGCCGGTCGTCGCTGTCGCCGAGGCGCGCAGAAACGCCCGCCGTTTGAGGGAATTATCACCAGACCGGACCGTGTGTAGCGGTTCGCGTTGCATTGCACCACCTCCATGGAGACTCGGTTGACGCCATTGATTGAGCGCCGCGGTTTGAGAGCGCTTATTGTAGCACCATCCACCGTTGGGGTTGGCTTGACGAGCAACCCCATAAGAGGCGCTTGACACGGCCAGGAAATTTGGCTACGGTACGGCCCGCAAGACCTTCGTTAACGAATGGTGTTCACGTTTCGCAATTGCGAGAAGGAGATACTGGTGAAGAAAGTTCTGACCCTTATCCTGGCGTTGGGCTTGGTGGTTGCGTTTACGAGCGCGGCGGTGGCGATGGGCATTTGCGGCGGGCCGAAGGCCGCCCAGCTGCAGGCCAATGCTGACACCAACACGCAGCCAGACCCGATCGTCGTGGCCCAGGCGGAGATGACGGAAGACACGTCCCCCGAGGGCGACGGCGAAAGCACCGACGACGAGACCTCGGACTCGGAGAGCAACTGATCGTCCTACCGCCTTTCCAGGCCCCGCGCGGCTCCCGCTGCCGGGGCCTGTTTTGGTTTGATCACCTTGCAGCGTCCCATCATTCACGTATCAAGCCGCTTTTTCCAGCGTGCCACCTCCGCACCTTGGCCTTGCCGCCCCCGCAATCTCACCGAATCTGCAGCGATGAAACCGTCGACCACGATCACGCTTAGCCCGCTCAAGTTCGAAATGGAAGCGCTGGCATCCCGTCTGCATGGCCTTGTGCAGGCGGGCCGCGACGAAGCTGCCCAGCGCGGGCGTCCGGTGCTGGTCAGCCTGACGGTCGAATGCCCTTCTATTGCACCGCTTGCCGTTTTTCACCAAGCCCGGCGGCAAACTCGCATCTTCTGGCATCAACTCGGCGAGGGAATGGCCATGGCGGCGGTCGGGAGTGCCGCTCGGTTGACAGGGTGCGGCGAAGCACGCTTTGCGCAGGTGGACGCGGCGTATCGCCGATTGGCCTCGGCAGCATGGATTGATACCTGCCCCTCCTACCCGTTGGCAGCGCCCGCGGCGCTCGGCGGATTTGCGTTCGATCCCGCCGCACCGTCCAACCCCGCCTGGGAAGGGTTCCCCGACGCGCTCCTGATCGTGCCGCGATTCCTTTTCCTGGCCGCCGGCAACGCCGCCTGGTGTACGGTCAATCTTGACGTGTCGGCAGGCAGCCGCCTTGATGCCGCTGTTGAAGCGGCAATCGGCGAGTTGGCGGAATTGACGTTCGGGGAGGCCGACCCCATCGACGACCGGCAACCGGCGATACGGGCACCGATGAACGACCAGCCCGGCCCGTGGAAGCAGCAGGTGCACGACATCGTGCAGGCGATTCAAGGGGGCGTCGTGCAGAAAGTCGTTCTGGCACGCGAACTGCGTCTTCGGGCGCAAGACGAATTTGACGCCGACGTAGCCCTGCGGCGTCTGGCAGCGGCCGCCGGGCATGGCGCCCTCTTCGCCATCGACGCCGGCGCCGCCTGCATGATCGGCGCGACGCCGGAGCGCCTGGTTCGCCTGCGCGGCCGGACCGTGCAGGTGGATTGCCTGGCGGGTTCGACGGCGCGCGGTGACAGCGAGTACGCGGACCGCCGGCTTGGGGAAGCCTTGCTCCACAGTGACAAGGACCGCCGCGAACACGGCTGGGTGGTGCGCACGCTTCGTGAAGCCCTGTCATCGCGCTGCTCGTTGCTGCACGTTCCCGATGCCCCCCGCCTGCTTCGGCTGCCCGACGTCCAGCATCTGCACACACCGTTGCAGGGCACCCTGCCCGCCGGCTGCCATATCCTGGAGTTGGTCGCGCGGCTGCATCCGACCCCTGGCGTGGGCGGGGTGCCCCGCAGCGCGGCGCTCGACCTGATCCGGCAGCACGAGAGCGTGGGCCGGGGCTGGTATGCCGGCCCGATCGGCTGGGTCGACGCGCACGGCAGCGGCGAGTTCGCGGTCGGCATCCGTTCGGCGCTGGTGCGCGGCAGCGAGGCGTGGCTGTACGCCGGCTGCGGCATCGTTGAAGGCTCGGACCCCAGCGGGAATATGAGGAATCGCGTCTGAAGCTGCGTCCCATGCTGGCCGCCCTCACTGAGCATGCAACATGACCCAGTCGCATGCCCTGCACACCTTCGTGGATGCCTTTGTCGATGAATTGGCCCGCTGCGGCCTGCAACACGCCTGCGTCTGTCCCGGCTCGCGCTCCACGCCGCTGGCCGTTTTGCTGCATCAGCATCCCGACATCAAAACCTGGATGCACCTGGACGAACGGTCGGCGACGTATTTCGCCCTGGGCCAGGCCAAGGCCACGCGGCAGCCGGTGGCGGTGCTGGGCACGTCGGGAACCGCCACGCTCAACTTCGCTCCGGCGGTTGCCGAGGCGTTTTACGCTCGCGTGCCGCTGCTGGTGCTGACCGCTGATCGTCCGCCGGAACTGCAAGAGGTCGGCGCCCCGCAGACGATTGACCAGTCGCGGCTTTACGGACGCCACGTGAAAAGGTGCATCGAGATGCCCTTGCCGGAGGCGGGTGCGGATGCCGTGCGATACGTTCGCAGCATGGCCAGCCGCGCCATGGCCGCCTGCCGTACCCAACGCCCCGGCCCCGTGCACGTCAATTTCCCGTTTCGCGAACCGCTGATCCCCATCGCGCAGGACCACAGGCCCGTTGAACCGAATGCGGCGCCGTTGGTGACGGTGACCCGGGGGCCGCAAACCCTCAGCCACGCCGACGCAACAGAGTTGGCCAGCCAATTGCAGGGCGCGAAACGCGGCCTGATCGTCTGCGGTCCGCAGGATGACCCCGGCTTTCCCGAGGCCGTGGCGCGTCTGGCGACGCGACTGCAATTTCCCCTTCTGGCCGACGTGTTGTCTCAGGTGCGTTGCGGCACCCACGACAGGTCGTGCCTGATCGACGGTTACGACGCCTTTTTGCGGGACTGGCAGATAGCACGCGGTTTGATGCCGGACCTGGTGCTGCGATTCGGCGCCACGCCGGTTTCCAAGCCGCTGCAGCAGTACCTGCAGAGCCTGACGGCCTGCCGCCAACTGCTGATCGGGCCGGCGGACGACTGGCACGACCCGGCGCTGGTCGCAACCGACAGGGTGCAAGTGGACCCGCGCGCCTTCTGTGAGGTATTGCTGTCAGCGTTGCCGAAAAGACCTCGGCGCGGCTGCGACACTGCCAGCGCCTGGCGGCACAAGTGGGAGCGGCTGAACGCGCAGGCACGCGCCGCCTTGAATGCCTGCCTGAACGACACCCCGGCGCTGAGCGAACCGAAGGTATTTGCCGAGCTGGACGCCGTGCTGCCGCCGGGCGCCACCCTGTTTGCCGGCAACAGCATGCCGGTGCGGGACCTCGACACCTTTTTCGCCGCCGGTTCGCGCCCGGTGCGATTCCTGGCCAATCGGGGCGCCAGCGGCATCGACGGCGTGGTATCTACCGCTTTGGGGGCCAGTTCGGTGAGCCTAGGCCCCTGCGTGTTGGTCATTGGCGACCTGTCCCTCTACCACGACATGAACGGCCTGCTGGCGGCCAGGCAGCACGGTTTGCAAGCCACTATCGTGCTGCTGCACAACGACGGCGGCGGCATTTTCTCGTTCCTGCCGCAGGCCGAGGGCGTGGCGTCGTTCGAGGACTTGTTCGGCACCCCGCACGGCCTGGATTTCCGCCACGCGGCCCACCTCTACGGCCTGGATTACTGCGAACCCGAAGACGGTCAGGCGCTTCGTACCGCCCTCGAGAAAGCCTTCCACACCCCGGGCGTCACGCTGGTCGCCGTCCATACGAACCGCGACGCCAACGTTCGCCTGCACCGCGGCGTCTGGCAGGCCGTATCGCAGCGGATACGCGCCGCCGCCCCCTCCGAGCCGTCACCGTGCGCCTCACCACAAACGGCGTGACCTACCACGTCGAGATGCAGGGCAGCGGCCCTGCAGTTTTCCTCCTGCATGGCTTTACCGGCAGCAGCGCAACGTGGACGCCGCATCTGGCGGCGCTGAAGGCGTTCACGACCGTTCGCATTGACTTCCTGGGGCACGGTCGCTCCGACACCCCGGCCGACGTGCAGCGATACGGCATGGAAGCCTGCGTCGACGACGTCCTGGCGATCCGGGAACACTTGGGTCTTCGGCGCTGTGCCCTCGTGGGCTATTCGATGGGTGGGCGGGTCGCCATGCGGGTCGCCCTCCAGGCCCCCAAATGTCTGTGGGCGTTGGTGCTCGAAAGCGCCTCCCCCGGCATTGCGGACCCGGCGGAAAGGCGGGCGCGGGTGGCGCAGGACACGAAGTTGGCGGCGCGAATCCGCAACGAAGGCGTGGCCGCTTTTGCCAATTACTGGCAGGCGCTACCGCTGTTCGCCAGCCAGTCACGGTTGCCGGAGGCGACCCGGCAGGCATTGCGAAACCAACGCCTGCAACACACCGCGGACGGCCTTGCTAACAGTCTGCAAGGTCTCGGTGCCGGTATGCAGGAATCCGTGCTGCAACGATTGCGCGATCTGCGCCTGCCCGTCCTGCTGCTGGCGGGGGCTCTCGACGACAAGTACTGCGGGCTGGCCAGCGAGATGGCGACCCTGCTGCCATGCAGCCGCGTGCGCGTCGTGCCGGATGCCGGCCACGCCGTCCACCTGGAACAACCCGCCGTCTTCGACGCCGCCGTGGGCGATGTGCCTTTCCGCTCCACGTCAGGGGGGCATGCGCCTGTCCCGTGGTATTCTGAAAGCGAGCCGGACTCCCGCCTGTCATGAAGGTGGACCGAAGGTGGACTCGCCTGGACCCCGTATTGCATACCTTTTCGCCAGCCATTCGCCACCGCGCACGGAATCCAGAGCGAGCGCCGGGGCATTCTCCTCCACCTGCATACGGATAGCGGATTGATTGGCCTGGGGGAAGCCGCGCCGCTCCCCGGCAGCCCTGCCGAGGCGTGGTCTGACGTCGGCAGGCTTATCGAAGCCGTGTCGCCATGGCTGCCAGGCAAGCGGCTGGAAGAAGCCGTACAGGTGCCGGAACTGCTGGATCAGCTACACCCCGCCGCGGTTGCCGCGGTGCGTTGCGGCCTCGACACGGCGGTGTGCGACGTGTTGGCGCAGGCCGCTGCCGTGCCGCTGGCGGTGTGGTTGCATCGCCAGGCATCCGAATCGGTGCCGGTCAACGCCACCGTCGCGCTGGCCGATGCGGCGTCAGCGGCTGATGCGGCGGCGCGGGCGCGGGCGTCGGGCTTTCCATGCGTCAAATTGAAGGTCGGTATGGCAGCGAGCGTCAGGGCGGAGTGCAAGCGTGTCGCGGCGGTGCGGAAGGCCATGGGGACGGGGATGAAGCTGCGCCTCGACGCCAATGGTGCGTGGGGTGTCGAAGAGGCCATTGACGCGATGATGGCGCTGGAGCCTTACGGTATCGAATTCGTTGAGCAGCCGGTCGCGTGGGGGGACATGGAGGCACTGCGACGGGTGCGCGCAGCCATCCGCACGCCCATCGCCGCGGATGAGGACGTCACTAGCGTTGCCGCGGCGGAACGTGTGCTGCGAGCCGGCGCGGCACACGTGTTGATCATCAAGCCGATGGTGGTAGGAGGGCTGCGTCCGGCCCGCGTGGTCATCGAACGGGCTCAAGCCCGCGGCGTTTCGTGTATCGTGACCACAACCCTGGATACCGGCATTGGCACTGCCGCGGCCCTGCACCTTGCCGCTACCCTGCCAGCCCCCGTTCGGGCCTGCGGCTTGGCAACCGGCGGGCTTTTGGCCACCGACCTGCTGGCGACCCCTCTGACCGCGCGCGGCGGCCGCATGCAGCGGCCTGACGGCCACGGACTCGGCGTGCAACTCGACGAGCAGGCCGTTCAACGCTATGTCCAAACGTCATGATGCCCGCGCCACCTGCGCCATGGCGGTATCAAACGCCTTGGCCGTTTCGGCCAGGTCCGCGTCGCTGTGCACCAGCGACGCATAGCCCTTGGCCGCCGGCTTCAGTACGCCGTTCGCCATCAACGCTTCGTGGAAGACGCGATTCCTGTTGACGTCGCCCTTCAGGGTGTCCCGGTAGGTCCGCACCGGGTGATCCGTGAACACCAGATGGAACACGGGGCCTTCGCCGAGCACCTGACCGGGCACGTCGTGTTCCCGCAGCGTGGCCTGCAACTGGTCGCGCAGCCGTTGGCCGACCTCGTGCAGGCGCTCATAGGAACCGGGACGCCGCAGGATGTTCAGGGTTGCCAGGCCGGCCGCGGCGGCGACCGGGTTGCCGTTCAGGGTGCCGACTTGGGCGACCGCCGTGCCGCGTGCATCGGGACTGGAAAAATACGCCATCATCTCCGATCTGCCCACCACCGCGGCCAGCGGATAGCCGCCGCCGATGATCTTGCCCAGCGCCGCCAGGTCGGGCACCACGCCGTAGGTTTCCTGCGCACCGCCGTAGGCAAAGCGGAACCCCGTCACCACCTCGTCGAAGATCAGCGGAATGCCGTACTGCGCCGTCGCCTCGCGCAGCCCCTGGAGAAAACCGGGCAGCGGCGACAAGGCGCGCTGGAACGGCTCGATGATGACCGCCCCCAGGTCGTCGTGATGGCGTTCGATGATCGCCGCGGTGCGTTCGAGGTCGTTGAACGGCGCAATCAATACTTCCCGTTCCAGGCACTCGGGAATGCCCGACGAACCGCGCACGCCGTAGGGACCGTCCGACGCCGGCTGCCCCTCGGTGTTCATGACGGCATAGTCGTGGTTGCCGTGATAGCCGCCCTCGAACTTGAGGATTTTGTCGCGCCCGCGAAAGGCGCGCGCCACCCGCAGGGCGAAGAAGGTGGCCTCGGAGCCGGTGGACGTGAAGCGCAACTGCTCGGCGCAGGCCACCGCGTCGATGATCTCGCCGGCCAGCTCGATGGCCTTGTCGTTCAGGTTGAAGAAGGTCGAGCCGTTGTCGAGCTGCTCCCGCACCGCGGCGTTGACCTCGGGGTGCGCATGACCGACGATCATCGGGCCGGAGCCCAGCAGGTAATCGATCCAGCGGCGACCGTCCGGGTCATAGACGTAGGCGCCCTGCCCGCTCGCAATCACGAAGCTGTGCTCCCCCGACAGCGCCGCGTTGCCATTGGAAGCACCGGGGAAATACTGTTGCGCCCGCGCCATCAGGGCTTCGTGGTCCGCCGATCGAGCCAGTGCCATGTGTGCTCTCCTTCAATGTGGGTAGGGTTTGGGCCACCGTTCCTCAACCGGTCGGCAGGCTGGTGCGAATCGGGTCGCTGCCGTCCCACGTGCGCGCCGCTTCGGCAATAGCGGCAAACACCTCCTCGCGTCCGCTGCTCATGTCGAACAACTCCACGACCGTGCCGGGATGTCCCTCGGTGAGCAGGTAGACGTGCCCGATCCGCCGCGCGAACGCCTGCAGGATCGACAGGTCCGTCGATCCCTCCAGGTTACAGCACCCAGCCGGTCTGCTCGGCCTGGGTAGTTACTGATCGAACCCGATCTCGCGCAGCGCCTTCAGGACTTGGCTGCCGCGGTCGTCGATGCGGTGGGGCCGGCCGACGAACGCCACCACCACGTCCCTGGCCCGCCGCCTCGTTCAGCAGCACCTCGGAATGGCTGGCCGCGATGATCTGGCTGCCCGTCTCGCGCGCCACCCCGGTCAGCAGGCGGTAGGTCTGGCGCTGGCGGAGGATCTCCAGGTGCGCGTCGGGCTCGTCGAGCAGCAGGACCGCGCCGGGGTTCCCGTACATATACACCAACAGGAGCAGCGTTTGCTGCAAACCCCGGCCCGACGACGACAGGTCAAGTCCGGGTACCGCGTTCTCGGTAGGTCATCGCCACTTCGCCGCGCTCGGCGACGTAGCGCGGCGGGTCGAGCTCGGCCCCGAACAGCCTCTCGACGTGGTCGACCCAACTCGCCCCAGCGCGCCGGCTCCTCTTCGACAATCCGGAAGCAGAGGTTCCGCAGCACGTCGGCTGTCCGGCCCTCGCCGATACGGACGTTCACCGCGCCCTGATCCAGGCGCGTCTCGGTGGCGGCGAGCCCCGACATCGGGGGCAGGAAGGCGATGCGGACGCGCCCCGCCTCGTCCGGCACCGGCATGCGGCCCGCCTTGGCGTCGCCGGACAGCCGCGACGGGCGGCAGTAGAACGACTCCTCGTTCGCGTAGTCGAACTCGATCCCGCACGTCCAGGACCGGTCGCGGGTCACGCCGTCTACGGACGAGATCGATGCGGACGTTGCCGGTCCGCGGGCCGGCCGTCGACGCGTCCGCACGTCCCGCACATGCAGATCCCGCCACAGCAGGTTGGCGTTCGGAACGGGAATCGCCACGAGGTCGCGCCGGTTGACGGTCACGCCCGGGCGGCTTCTCCGGGGTGCTCTTTCCGGCCCGCTTCTCGTTCCAGCGCTTGAGCGCCGACGTCCCACAGCGCCAGCGCCTGCATCGCCGAGGTCTTCCCCGAGTTGTTGGGACCGATGAAGACCACCGGGCTGCCGGAGCTCGATCTCGACCTCGCCGAAGCGCTTGAAGTTGCGGATGACGAGCCTGGTCAACATCCGTTACCGCCCGCTGTTGGAACGATCGTCGTCGGCCTTGATGTGAAATCGCAAGTGCTGGATTCCGAATCCGGCCTCCACTCGACGATACCCCTTCCCTTGCCAGAGCAACGACTCCCAGGACGCAGGCAAGCAGACAAACCACCACAATGCTCGCAATGATCAACTCTGCCATGTCCGCCCTACTTCCTCTTCGACTTGGCGAGCGCGTTCCACCGCATCGGCAAGCTCCTGGGCCGGGCCCACTTTCTTGCTCAATCGATTCGCGGCGGCATCCGTGGCCTTCACGAAGGCTTCGAGCAGATCAGGAATTTTGTCGACGGCCCTAATGCGCAGATAAAGTGGTGCTTCGTTGAAAGGCCACACCTCCTCTCGGGTATTTTTCGGGGGTTTACCCCGTCGCCATGGACCCTGCGAACAGCCAAGCGCCATGCACCGTTGACCATACTGTAGCCGACGTCCTGGCTCCAGCAATCGTGACCATCGTCGTGACCTGCAATCCGCGTCCAGCATGCCACACCGATGCTCAACCGATGCAGTGCTTTTTCCAGCGACGCGACAGGCTGGGCCAACTCGCCCGATACTTCGTTGAGCTTCTTGGCTGATGCGGCAAGGGCACCAAAACGCGAAGGTAATGCGTTCGGCGGGGGCCGAGAGAACCGTTCCTGACCTCAGACATGCAACCTCCAAAGAACCTAGTAGCGCTCTGAAACGAAATCCGTTTGACGGCTTCCGCAGCCTGCGTCCGGGGCGAGCGGAGGTAGTGGGGCCCACTCAGGCAGGCTTGATGTTGACCAAGGTAGCGCAGTTCCGGGAGTAGCGCAACCCGCATCAACCCGAATACACCGGTCCGTTTGCCGACCACGCAATTGCCGGACCGGCATCCGACTCAACCGCCTGTCGGATGAACGGGCTGGCAACCTCGGTACGGGGCGGTCCTGACCCGGAATGGGGCGACTCGCCGGTCGCGGGCAACAACCTGCCCTCGTCATCGATGACCACGATGCGGCTCGACCCGCGATCGCTCCACCGCCAGAACACGAGATTCAGATCATCCGGCTCGGCCGCCGCCGCAAAGCTGCGAACACGCATGCCGACGAAAACCGGCCGCGACCAGCCGATCGGCCAACGCCTGCGATGCCGGAATCCACGCCGCTCCCGAGGCCGCGGACGCCAACCAGGCGCGCTCAACTCAAGATCGGTCACAGCGTGCGCCTGACGCGCCTGCGGGTTCACCGCGTCGAAAATCGGTTCAGCATCGATCTCATAGGCGCACAGCGTGATCGGCTGGAATCGGCCAGCGGGGAAGGCCTCGCGGATGGCGGCCAGCGGCGACAGGGACAGATAGAGGGCGGGCACGCCGACGCGGTTGAATCGGCCTCCATGGCGGCGAGCCTCCTCTCCCGAAAGGGGCAACCAGGATCGGCGCGGTTTGTGCGCTCGATAGGCGACGCCTTGGAACCGCGTCCATGCAGCAAGGCCGGGAGCACTCCTCGACACAACCATGCGAACCTCCAAGACCGTAGTGATCCGAAGGCGAAACCGCCGGGCGGTTTCCACAGTCTGCGCCTTCTCGAACGGGAGAATGCCCGTTCACGCAGACTCTTGTACGATAGCACGTCTCTGGAGACGGCCGCTACCCAAGCGCGGCGGCGTCAGGCGTAGCCGCCGTCCGCAAACGTCATCGAGATAGGCGTGGACGTAGTCGGCATGTCCTTCCGCGTACAAGCCGATCGGCGGTCATGTCGTCGAAGCCGACCAGCGGCTCCGACCGGAACCAAGCATAAGCCGCGAGATCGCCGGCGCCGGTCTCCGCCTTCACGCGGTGGAGGATCTCCAGCATCTCTCGCAGTCGGGTCCTGCGTCTTGTGTGCCCGGACACGCGACGCCCGCGAGAAGGCATCGCGGCCAAGCCCGAGCGTGTCCGCGATCTCGGCCCGAGTGGTGCGCAACGCGTTCGCGGACACGTGCGGGCGAAAACACCTCGTCTTCGATGAACTCCTGGAATGGCATCGCCATCGACACAAATCTATCACACGATTCGGCGTGATTCCATCTGATTTTCATGGCTGCGCTCTGCAGCCGGGGACGGCCACGCACCGGCCGGCTCACGGCAAAGCAAAGACGACCAGCGTATCGGTCGCCGCCACCGCCACGTACTGCCGGCCGTCCGACCCGAGATAGGTCATCGGGTTGGCGTTCCCCGGCGCCGGCAGGCGCGCCTCCCACAGCCCGCGGCCCGACGCCGCCTCGAAGGCGCGCAGGCGGCCGTCGTCGGTGCCGGCCACGAACGCGAGGCCGCTGCCGGTGGTGATGGCGCCGGCGCGGATGAGGCGGCCGGTGGCCCGCCGGCCCTCGGGCAGCCCGTCGGTGACCCCGAGGACCTCCTGCCAGGCGACGTCCCCGGTGGCGGCGTCTACCGCGGTCAGCCGGCCCCACGGCGGCCGGTGGCAGGGCAGGGTCGCGCCGCCGATCTGCACCGCGAAGCTGGCGGGGCGCTGCGCGCCCTTCCGGTAGGGGACGGGATGCTCCGGCGGCGCCGCCTCGACGTAGCCGAGGGCGCCGAGGTCCTGGGTGACGACGAGGAGATAGCCGGTCGCCGGGTCCACCGCCACGCCGCCCCAGTTGGCGCCGCCGACGCCGCCGGGGAACGAGAGGGTGGTCCGCAACGGCGCGCCGGGCTCGCGGTAGACCCACGGGGTGAACGGGCCGGCGTTGTAGATTTCGCCGAGGCTGTCGACGAGGTCGCGGCACGCGGCGGCGTGCTCGGGCGAGGTGTCCTCGCCGGTCACGAGGTCGTCTGGGTCCCAGGTGAGCTTGGACAGGCCGACCGGCTTCAGGGGTATCGGCTGGGGTGGGCGAGGTCGCCTCGCCCGGGACGTCGCTCGCCGCCACCGGCCGCTCCTCGACCCCGTAGACGGGCTCGCCGGTGTCGCGGTCGAGGATGTAGAGGTAGCCCGACTTGGTGGTCACCCCGAGGGCGGCGACCGCGCCGCCGTCGCGGGGGATGTCGAACAGGGCGGGCGGGGCCGGCGGATCGGCGTCCCACAGGTCGTGGTGGATGGTCTGGAAGTGCCACCGGTACTCGCCGGTGGCGATGTCCACGGCGACGACGGCGTTGCCGTACAGGTTGTCGCCGGGCCGATCGCCGCCGTAGTCGCCGGGGATGGGGGACGCCAGCGGCAGGTACACGTGCCCGCGCTCGACATCCATGGAGAAGTAGAAGGGCCACGCGTTGGCCCCGAGCCGGCCCTGCCAACTGTCACCGCCCCAGGTGTCGTGCCCCGGCTGGCCGGGCTGCGCGACCGAGCTGAATTCCCACACCGGGGCGCCGGTGCGCGCGTCGAAGGCGCGCGCGTTCCCGATGCCGCCGATGGTGCCGGCGGGGGTGTTGGCGCCGACGACGACCACGTCGCCGTGCACGAGGGGCACCGAGTTGTAGGGCACGACCATGTCGACGGCGCCGCCCCCGCCGAAGCTCTCGACCGGGACCCCGGTGGCCGCGTCGAGCGCGCGCAGGTGCTGCCCGGTGGTGAAGATGATGCGCGGGTTCCATGCCGTCCCCGCCCGGCCCACCAGGCCACGCCGCGGCGCGACGGGCGCGCCCCGTCGAGGGCGTGCCGCCAGATCTCGCGGCCGGTCGCCGCATCGAGGGCGACGACGCGGTCGGCGGCGGGCAGGTACATCACCCCGTCGACGACGATGGGGGTGGCCTGCGAGTTCGGCCCGCGCGCGCCCTCGTCCACGGCCGCGAGGGGGTAGGTCCACGCCTCGGCGAGATCGGCGACGTTGGCGGCGGTGATGCCATCCAGGGGGGAGAACCCCGTGCCGGCGGCGTCGCCCCGGTACATCGGCCAGTCGCCGGCGTCGGGCACGGCGGCCGCCTGCTCTCCGCTTCCCTGGGCGGACACGCCGACCCCGCCGGCCCCGGCGAGCAGCCAGACGGCGCCCGCGACGCCGAGAACGACCGTCGACCGCATGGTGCGCTTCACGATGGCAACCTCCTCGTGGACAGCCGGAACCCTCGCAACGAAATACGCCGACGCCACCGACCTGACGACCGGAGCCGCATTGTATCCTGCCGGCCGGCCGCCCCACACGGAGAGCCGCCGTAGTACCCTGTGCACTGAGAATCCCGACCGCTCCCGTGCAGGGGGCAACTGCGAACCGGAGAACGCCATGACCGACCCGAAGCATCCGAACCGAGGCGACTGCTCGCGGCGCGAGGCGTTGCGCCTGCTCGGCGCCGGTGCCGGCCTCGCCGCGGCCGGCGGCGTCCCCGCCCGGGCCCAGCAGACCTTCACGAGCGTGGCCCCGCCCGACTTTCCGGCCGGCGCGATCATCCGGACCCTGCAGGGCGACATGGCCCCCGAGGAGCTGGCCGACGGCGCCACCCTCTTCCACGAGCATGTCGGCCGGGGCGACGTCGAGCTGGCGGTCGAAGGAGCTGCGCGCCTGCGCCTTCGACGGGCTCCGCTGCATCGTCGACGCCGCCACCGGCCGGCGGAC
Source organism: Vicinamibacterales bacterium (assembly GCA_963666855.2). Lineage (GTDB taxonomy): Bacteria > Acidobacteriota > Vicinamibacteria > Vicinamibacterales > UBA8438 > JAJEEA01. The sequence continues at coordinate 18,354 of CAXXTG010000019.1, read as the reverse complement.
CCCCGAGCAGGTGGACCACCTGAACGCCATCGCGGCCCAGAGCGAGGTCAGCATCGTGATGGCCGGCGGCTACTTCGAGGACATCGGCTTCGCCGTCTACCCGGTGCGCGTGGCCGAGATGTCGGAGGACGAGCTGGTCGAGGAGCTGGTGGCCGACGCCGCCGCCCAGCGCTGGGGCGCCTTCGGCGAGATCGCGTCGTCGCTCGAGATGCGCCCCGACGAGCGCAAGGTGCACCGCGCCGTCGCCCGCGCGCACCTGCGGACCGGCATCCCCATCTTCACCCACACCCCGCACGAGAGCTGCCCGAGCTGCGCGATGGAGCAGATGGACGTGATCGAGGGCGCCGGCGTCGACCTCTCCCGCGTGGTCATCGGGCACATGGCCACCATCCGACCCGAGCACGACCCGCTCGCCACCCACCGCGAGGTCGCGCGCCGCGGCGCGTTCATCGGGCTCGACACCCTCGGCCACGAGATGAGCCGGTCGGACATCCCCGCCGCCGACAAGGTGCGCATGGTGCAGGACCTGCTCGAGGCGGGGTTGATCGACCACATCCTGCTCTCGTCCGACCAGGGCAACGTCCGCCAGTTCAAGCGGTACTACGGCCACGGCTGGTCGTCGGTGCTCATGCAGTTCGTGCCCAAGCTGCGCTACGCGGGGGTGCCCGAGGAGGCGATCCACCAGATGCTCGTCGACAACCCGCGGCGCTTCCTCGCCTTCGTGCCCGTCGACGAGGGCTGACCGACGCGGCATGGAGACCAGTAGGCAGGCTGCACGTGCCCACGGTCATAATGCAGGGCGACGAGGGCTGACCGACGCGGCCGAAGTCCGTTGGGGGGGAGTTGGGGTCCGCCCCGGTCGCGGGTGTATCTCTTCAGCGGGCCGCCGCAGTACAACTCGGCGGGGCGGGTCGCGCGCCGGCGGGTGCGCCGTCTGCGAGAGCTGACCAACCAAGACCGGGCGCGTCCGATGACTCGACGCAAGCTGCCCATCGGCATGCAGACCTTCCGCAATGTCCGCGCGGAGGGCTGCTACTACGTCGACAAGACCGCCTACATCCGGCGGCTGTTCGACGAAGGCGAACACTACTTCCTGTCACGCCCGCGGCGCTTCGGCAAGAGCCTGTTCCTGGACACCTGCAAGGAGCTGTTCGAGGGCAGCGAGCCGCTCTTCGAAGGGCTCGCCGTACACGACGCTTGGGACTGGTCCGCGCCGCGTCCGGTACTGCGCCTGAGCTTCGGCCGCGGCAACTTCAAGGAGCCGGACTATCTGCACACGAATCTGATGGCGCAACTGGACGGCGTGGAGCGCGAGACCGGCGTCGCGTCCGGATACGCGTCGGCGCCGGAACGGTTCGGCCAACTGCTGGAAGGGCTGCATCGCGGCGCCGGCCGCCGCGTCGCGGTGCTGGTGGACGAGTACGACAAGCCGATCCTGGACGCGCTGGACGTTCCAGAGGTCGCCCGCGCCAACCGCGACTTCCTGCGCGGCCTGTACGCCACCATCAAGGACTGCGACGCGCACGTGCGGTTCACGTTCCTGACGGGCGTCAGCCGGTTCTCGAAGGTAAGCTTGTTCTCGGGCCTGAACAACCTCACCGACCTGACGCTCGACCCGGCCTACTCGGCCATCTGCGGCTACACCGACGCGGACCTCGACACGGTGTTCGCACCCGAACTCGACGGGCTGGACCGGAAGGCCATCCGGGACTGGTACAACGGCTACAGTTGGCGGGGAACCGACAGGGTCTACAACCCCTTCGACATCCTGCTGCTGTTCCGCAACCGCGAGTTCGACGCCTACTGGTTCGAGACCGGCACACCGACCTTTCTCGTCGAGACGCTGTTCCGGCGCGGCGTCAGCCCGATCGAGCTCGAAGGCATGACCGCCGGCGCCGGACTCCTCGGCGCGTTCGACGTCGACCGCATAGAGCCGGCGGCCCTGCTGTTCCAGACCGGCTACCTCACCATCCGCTCGACGGAATCGCGCGGCGGAAGGACCCGCTACCGCCTCGGCTATCCCAACCGGGAGGTGTGGCACAGCCTGAACGAGAGCCTGCTGGAGCACCTGACCCGCGATCCGCGCCGGGAGAGCCATGGCGACCGCCTCCTCGACCTCCTGGCCGCCGGTGACGTCCCGGCCCTGAAGGACCTCTTCCAGGCGTTCTTCGCCGGCATCCCCTACCAGTGGTACACCAACAACGACGTCGCCCGCTTCGAGGGCTACTACGCCGGCGTCTTCTACGCCTACTTCGCCGCCGTCCTCGGCCCCGCCGTCACCGTGGAGGACAGCGGCAGCCTCGGCCGCGCCGACATGGCGGTCCGCACCGCCGGCCGCGTGTACGTGTTCGAGTTCAAGGTGGTGGAGCAGGCCGGCCCGGGCGCGGCGATGGCCCAACTCAAGGCGAGGGGCTACGCGGACAAGTACCGCGGCTTGGGCGAACCCGTCCACTTGGTCGGGGTGGAGTTCAGCAGCGCGTCACGCAACGTGGTGGCGTTCGACCACGAGATCGCGTGACCGGAGGGTGGGTTCCCGACGCAGAAACGTCCCAATGCTGCGCGTGGACTACCATCGCGGTCGCGCATCAGACGACTGAGGGTCTGGTGACCGGAACCAGCTCGCCGAGCCTGGGGCGCTCGACCTCCGTCCCGTGAAGTGGATGATCGGCGTGGGGATCCCTCGTCGGCGTGGTCTGACCGGACCCGCCACGGTGGTGCGGCTACTCTCCTGAGCGGTTCCCCCGCTTCGCGCGGGCATGCCTCCGAGCACTTCGAAAAACGCCTGGCAGCCGAGTCGGAACCCCGCCGCGGTCGATGCGGGGTCCCGCTGCGGCCGTTGCGCCGTCAGAACATCGCGATGGGGTTGGCGGGGCTGCCGGTGCCCCGTGCGACCTTCAGGGGCAGGGCCATGAACATGAAGGCGTAGCGCCCCTCCTCGGCGCACGCCTCGGCCAGGGGCTCGAGCAGCGCGTTGTCGAGCAGGGCCACGCCGTAGTTGAACAGGACGCCGTGGACGGGGAACGTGAGGCCGTAGGGGTCGGGCCGCGCGTCCATCATGTCCCAGCCGAGCAGGGCCACGTCGTGGTCGCGGATGAACTTGGCGCAGGTCACGCCGAGCCCCGGCCGGTCGCCGCCCCCGTACTCGCCGCCCGCCCGCACGAACGAGTCCTTGCCGCTGTAGACCAGCAGGGCGTCGCCCGGCTCGACCTCGACGCCCTGGGCGCGGGCGATCTCCTCGAGCTCCCAGCCCTGCACGGGGTTGCCGGGGGTCACGTGGGGCTCGCCGCGGTGGCGCGGCACGTCGAGCAGCACGCCCTTGGTGATGATGCCGTCCGACCAGGCGTCGATGGCGCCGAAGAACGCCCCCTGGGTGGTCACCTCCACGTCGGGGTCGCGGCCCTGCCACATGCCGTCGCCCTCCCACATGTGGCAGAGGGCGTCGATGTGGGTCACGGTCTGCCCGTGGTAGATGAAGCCGTAGTAGTCGGACACCGCGCCCCCGCCGCCCGGCCGCGCGCTCTTGCGGATGAACTGCTGCGAGGGCTCGAAGACGCGGCTCGCCGAGACCTTCCGGCCCGTCCGCACGAGCCGCGTCGCCGCCGCGCTCTTCTCGTCGGTGATGAGGTTGATAGCGCCCTTCTCGTCGTCGTCGCCCCACCGGCCCCAGTTGCGGCGGTCGGTGTACCACGACCGGACCTCCTCGGGCGTCGGCATCCGGGGGTCGGTCTGGGCGGCTACGGCCGTCCCGGGGGCGCCTACAGCCCCGGCCGCGACAGGCCGCGACAGATGCCGTTCCAGCAACTCGGACGGCGAGAAGCTGTCGGGGGCGGGCGGCCGGACCGCGGGTCCGCTCCACGCCGCCGCGCGCCCACCGATGGCCGCGCTGCCGGCCGCCGCCGTCGTCAACGTCGTCAGAAACCGTCGTCTCGAAGAGGCCATGGGTCTTCCTTTCTGCTGTTGCGACAGGTCTTCACCATCTCGGTTGGCGGACGCGGTCCATCATAACAGTCCGCACACGGAGCCCACGCGGCCCCGAAACCGGGCGCCGAACCGACGGACGAGACGAGGGAGCCGGTCGGCCGGAGGCGACCGCGGGGCGCCGCGGAACGACGCGGATCACGCCGGCCGCATGCACCAGCGCGCCCCGCCCGCGGGCTGAAGGGACCCCGCGGGCCGCATCTTCGCACCGCGTCGCACGGGCGCGCCGACCCGCGGGCCGGAGGGACCCGTGGCGCATCGGGGGGCCGCGTCAGGGGGCACCCAGGTCGAGCGAGATCCCCAGCGAGACGAAGCGGTGCTTCTTCGACGCGCCGGTGCGGTGGTAGAACAGCGGATCGAGGGCCGCCTCGGGCGGGAGGGCCTCGGCGACCACCGGCGGCCCCGGGTTCTTGTAGTAGTCGAACTTCACGAACAGCTTCGTCCGGCCCGCGAGGCTGTCGTCGCGGCGGGGCCGCCAGTCGATGCGGGCGAACCAGTCCATGCGGTACGCGAGCAGGCCGTCGGGAAGGCGGCGCGGAGAGCTGATGGGCAGCTTGAACGACGGGATGAACTCGATCGACAGGGACGACAGCGGCCGCATGGCGATGGTCGGCCAGAGCAGGAACCGGTAGCGGTGCCGGCCCGGCACCCGCAGGTAGCGGGGCGGCAGGTGGACGATGGGGTCGGCGGGAACGCCGGCGGCGGAATCAAGCCGGGAGACCTCGGTCTCGATGAGGGCGTTCTCGAACTCGGAGAAGACCCCGACACCGAGCGACAGGGACACCATGGCCTGCCGGGCGCCGAGCCCCCGCTCGAGCGGGTCGACCACGTCGAGGAGGCCGTCGAAGACGTCGGCGGCGGGCCGGGGGTCCCCGGCCGCGGGCCGGTACGCCGAAGCGCCGGCCGCCGCGACGTTCCCGCGCCCGCCGACGGCCGCCGGAGCGTCGGACGCCGTAGCGTTCCCGCGCCCGCCGATGGCCGTGCGAGCGCCGGCCGCCGCGACGTCCCCGCGCCCGCCGATGGCCGTGGGGGCAACGGCCGCCGCGTGGTTCCCGCGCTCGCCAGTGGCCGCCGGAGCGACGGACGCCGCGAGGTTTCCACGCCCGCCGATGGCCGGGGGGGCGACGGACGCCGCGTGGTTCCCGCCGGCATCGACGACCGGGGCGGCGCCGGCCGCGGCACCCGCGGGGACGCAGCCCGGCGGCGGCACCCCGCCCCCGGGGTCGAAGCCGACGCGCAGCCGCTCGACGCCGCAGCGGAAGCCCCCGGGGCCGGCGGACGCGAGGTGGGCGAGGGCGCGGGCGCCCGCCGCGTCGTCCCGCCGCGGCCACAGGTCGACTCCCATGCTCACCCCGCCCCCGATCTCGTAGCGCGAGGTGATGCTCATCGCGTCGTCCGAGTACCGCTCGATGAACGCGAAGGCCCCGAGGTGGTCGGTCCGCCGGTGGTCGTAGCCGAGCCGCACCCGGCTGAAGTCCTGCTCGAAGACGTCGTCGTGGATGAGCGCCCGCATGTCGCCGAGCAGCCCGATGCGCGACCGGTAGCCGCCACCGCCGAGCCGGGCGCCGGCGCGCAGTCCGAACAGCGTCTCGTTCCCGGGGCCGCCGCTGAAGTCCCCGGTCTCGTCGGCGCTGAAGCTGAAGTCGACGTCGCCCACGAGGCCGCGCTGCCGCGCCTCCTGCGCGGCCAGGGCGTCGAGGGTGGCGCGGAACCGCGGCCAGTCGCCGCCGAGGATGCGCCGCGCCCGCTCGGCGAAGGGAGCCAACTGCTCCCGGAACACCAGGGCCCGCGCGCCGCCCCGCCCCGGGGCGGGGTCGGGTTCCTGGGCCCGGGCCGCGCCGGCCGCGGTTGCCAGCGCGCAGACCACCAGCAGTCCTCCCGCTCCACTCGCCACTCTCATGCCACTCCTCGTATCGAACGGACCGAACGGACGCACGCGGCAGGCCATATAATCCCCGGGCCGGTTCCCCTCGACCGGATCGCCTCAGACCTGAAAGGTGAACCCATGGTGACCAACCCGCTGCCGACGCTCGGTTTCGGCGTCAGTCTACTCGCGTTCGCCGCCGGCGCGGCGGCCCAGCCGGACCCGGCCCCGGTGCCCGAGCTGCTCGAGGACTTCGTCCCCGTCACCGACGCCATGCTGCGCGAGCCGCCGCCCGAGAACTGGATCGGCTTCCGGAACGGCTACGCGCTCTGGGGCTACAGCCCCCTCGACCAGATCGACGCCGGCAACGTCACCGAGCTGCGGCTCGTGTGGTCGCGGGCCATGCAGGAGGGCTACCAGGAGGTCGAGCCCATCGTCCACGACGGGGTGATGTTCCTCGCCAACGTCGAGGACATCGTGCAGGCCCTCGACGCGACGACCGGCGACCTGCTGTGGCAGTACCGGCGCAACCTGCCCGAGAACATCGCCAACGTCACCGGCACCCGTTACCGCTACCGCAACGTGTCGATCTACGGCGACAAGATCTTCCTCGCCACCAACGACGCCTACATCGTCGCCCTCGACGCCCGCACCGGCGAGCTCGTCTGGGAGACGCAGCGGGCCGACTACCGCGAGCGGGTGGCGCAGACGGCGGGGCCGACCATCGTGAACGGCAAGGTCATCAACGGGTCGCGCTGCAACCCGTCGAGCCCCCGCCCCGGCGGCTGCTTCATCACCGCCCACGACGTCGACAGCGGCGAGGAGCTGTGGCGCGTCAACACCGCGGCCACCCCCGACCAGTTCGGCGGCGACACCTGGGGCGGCCTGCCCCGCGCCGCCCGGCGGCACGCGTCGGCGTGGATGGTGGGCAGCTACGACCCCGAGCTCCACCTCGTCTACTGGGGCACGGGGCCGCCCGCGCCCCTGCCCGAGTCGCTGCGCGGGGCGGGCAAGGCCGACCTGCTCTTCACCAACTCGACCCTCGCCCTCGACCCCGACACCGGCGAGATGGCCTGGTACTTCCAGCACCTGCCCCGCGACAACTGGGATCTCGACCACGTCTACGAGCGCATGATCGTCGAGACCGAGGTGTCGCCGAACCCCGCCTCGGTGCCGTGGATCAACCCCGCGGTGATGACCCCCGGCGGGCGGCGCAAGGTCATCACCGGCATCCCCGGCAAGACCGGCCTCATCTGGACCCTCGACGCCGCCACCGGCGAGTTCCTGTGGGCGCGGCCCACCGTCTACCAGAACATCATGACCGGCCTCGACCCCGCGACCGGACGCCCCGCGTTCGACGAGTCGACGGCGCCCGTGTCGGTGCGGGACCCGGCGTTCGCCTGTCCCCACCTGCTCGGCGGCAAGAACCAGCCGTCGGGCGCCTACAGCCCCGACACCGGCGCGCTCTACATGCCGCTGAACAACGCCTGCATGGACATCGCGATGTCGGTCGAGGTGGCGGGGCCGAGCGACGGCTACGACGTGCGCGTCCAGGTGCGCCACCGCCCCGACGTCGACCCCGACACGGCGCCGGTGGGCCGCCTCGAGGCGGTGTCGGCGTCGACCGGCGACACCCTCTGGCTCTACGAGCAGCGCGCCCCCATCTACGGGTCGGTGCTCGCGACGGGCGGGAACCTGCTCTTCTCGGGCGACGTCGTCCGCCGCTTCCGCGCGTTCGACGCGGAGACCGGCGACGTGCTGTGGCAGACGATCCTGAACGGACCGGTCAGCGGCCGGCCGATGACCTTCAGCGTCGGCGGGCGCCAGTACCTCGCGGTGGGGTCGGGCGGCCTGACCCAGGGCACTGGGTTCCTGCAGCTCACCCCCGAGCTCACCACCCCGAGCGGGAGCAACACGCTGTTCGTGTTCGCATTGCCTTGACCCTGGCGCTGGCGGGCGCACGACAGCCGCCTGACGGCGAAGCGGGGCGGCGACCCGTCCGGGCGCTCGGTGCCAGCTCGGCCAAAACGAACGTGAAGATGGCTGACGGCGCTCGCCACGGTCCGTGCCCGGGCAATGGCCGGCATCCCTATCTGCCAAGAAAGATGAGCGCGTGGGGGGGTAATAGCTGACGAACGTCCCTGTCGAACGTGGCCAGAGGCTCCGATTGGTGCAGAACCACCGCCGCTATCCACGCATCGGTAACGAGGTTCCCTCCAGATTCCCCTCTATCAGTTTTTTCCGCAGCACGGGCTACTCGTGGCCGGACGGGCAGAGTTCCGCACCAGGAGTTTTCAGCAGAGCATCAACGAACGCTATGGCGTCGTGAACGGGATCGGGAGCGATGAACACACGGTGATTCGTGACGATCCGCAGGAAACCGGCAACCACCATGGGTGGCAGAACAAGCGTGCCGTCTCCTCTCGCGCAGGCGTTTCGGGCGTCGTTGAGCCACGTTGCCGCAGCCACACATGGTGTTCATGGTCGGGTCGGAATGCCGCGACGAGTACGTTCACATCCGGAATCACCGGTCCGCCGCATCCAGAAGCGATCGATTGCGGGAGCCGTCGATGCCGGGCCGCAAACCACCGCGACGGGGAGAAACCGGCAACGGGTTCATGGCCCCGCCACGCGGTGCCGTCGAACGCAGGCGAAGCACCAGCCCCTCTTCGACCACGGCGGCCAGCGTAGTGTGTTCCCTAGCGGCTTGTGCACGAGCTTGGGCGAGCAACTCGTCACGAATATCAACTGTTGCCTTCACGATACTCATCGTACCACACCCCACGGAATGATGGCCGGTGTTGCGCGGTCGATGAGTCGGCATCGTCGAACAAGAGCCCGTTGTGGAGCGTGCGCGAAGGCGATGGCTGCCGGGCCGGGGTCATGACCGCCGCGAATCGCGGTGACCTGGCCTCTGCGTGCGCAACGCGGCCGGCGAAACCTGCCCGCCGAGTCGTCCCGGCAGCCCGTGGGTGTCAACCACGGGCTGCGTCACAACGACGCCGGCAGCGGCCTCCGGGGGCCGCCGGCGGCCGGAGCCTCTGGCGCTGGACGGAAGACCGAAGCCTCCGGCTCCGCCCGCCGGTAACCCGGCCAGTCCCCGCCGGGCGTCTCGCCCCGCTACGGCGCAGACTCCCCGCTCCGCCTCGCTTCGAGCAGCTCCTGCCGGGTCTCCAGCTCGTTGCTCACCCGGACCACGCCGTAGGCCCGGCGGGCGATGCTCTCCGCGAGAATCCGGTCCGCCTGGTCGAAGACCACGCCCTTCAGAGTTACGTAGCCGTTCCGGACGATGATCGACATCCGGGGCGCGAGCCCGAGGTAGCGGTCGAACTGCGGGTGGCCGAACAGCGCCCGTGCGATGCGGTGGCGCAGCCGCTCGTCGTGCATGCCCGGCGACAGGACCTCGAGCTCGTCGACGATGTCCTGCACGCCGCGCACCTTCGCGATCCGCTCGTAGAGGTCGGCCGGCTTGTCGGGGCGCGCGGTCACGTCGCCGCCCAGCGTCACCACGCCGTCCTCGACGGTGACGTCCACGTAGTCGAACACCGAGTAGTAGGGGTAGCGCACGATGGCCTGCCCCACCGCGTTGCCGAGCTCCTTGTCGGTCTCGGGCCGGCCGATAGTCAAGCCGTCCCTGACCGTGCGGACGCCGTCGGTCCCGCGCGCCCGGTCGAGGGTCCACTCCTTGTCCCAGAGCGTCGCGAGGGTGCCGACCAGGGTGACCGCGCCGTCGCGGACGGTGACGTCGACCCTGTTCGCCACCGTCGCCTGTTCCGCGAGCCGCCGCTCCACCGCTTGCCGCAGCGCGTCGTCCGTCCCGTTCGCGAAGGCACCGGACGCGGCCGGCGTCAGCGCCAGCATCCCCGCCGTCAGCGCCACGATACCCACTCGACCCACTCGCCTCCGAACCGTCGCTCTCATGTTGTTCCTCCGATTCCCAGTGGAAACACAACCCCCCGCGCCCGACCGGCCGGCTGGGGCCCCCGGCCCGGCCGCGGCGTTTCCTGGCTGAACCGATAGAGATAGCAAGCACGAAGCGTGCCAACTCTGCCGTGGAGGTGCGGGGGCTTCGTATCCTGCGGCGACCGGGAACTTCATCGGACGGGCGCACGGCCCCGCGGTGCGTCGTGTGTCCTCGCGAGTGGACACGCCGCGCACCGACTGGATGCCGTCCCGGTCCGGCACCTGTCCCGCTCGTCCGGGGGCCGACCCGATGTGACGCCCAGGCGCGGACAACCGGAGGCTCCGAGCAAGAGCCGGCCGCCCAACATCCCGAGCACATGCTCGACAGCCAGCCGGGGTAGCGGCATGGGCGGCCTTCATGCAGGACCGTCCATCAGACGGCGGGTCAGCCCGCGTCCTCCAGCAGCCAGCGGGCGGCCGGAGTCCAGACGATGCGATCGGGCAGCGGACGGGGCGGCGGAGAAGCGTCGAGGGTCACCAGGAGGAGGCGCGCATCGCCGTGGGTCGCACCCGCCGCCTGGAGCGCGCGGACCTCGCGCTCCCAGGTCGCGTCGGCGGCGGTGTCGAGAGAGACCTGCACGAGCAACGGCGCCTCTCCCGCGCGATGGGCGAAGAAGTTGACCTCCCACCCTTCCGGCGTGCGCACGTAGGAGACGTCCCAGCCGCGCCGCTCCAGTTCCAGCAGGACGGCGGTCTCCAGGGCGCGCCCCCGGTGGCTGCGGCCGGGGCGCGCGAAGAGCGCGATCAGTCCGGGGTCCACGGGGTATGCCTTGCGGGGATTGACCATCCGCTGCCGTTCCGAGGCCGCGTGCAGGGAGACCGTGCGGACGAGGAAGGCGTCTTCCAGGTAGCCGAGGTACGCGTGCAGGGTGTCCTTGCCGACCCGTATCCCCTGCGAGCGCAGGGTGTCGTAGTGCTTCTTGACCGAGAACGCGCCGCCGGGGTGCGCCAGCAACTGCCGCTGCAGCCAGCGCAGCGCGAGCGGGTTGGTGACCGCGTGCCGCTCGATCACGTCGCGCAGGACGACGACGTCAACGTAGCCGGCGAGCAACGCGGCGCGGTCGCGCGGGTCGGCACCCTGCGCCTCGGGAAAGCCCCCGTCGACGAGGTAGCGCCGCAGGCGCCGGTCGAGGGCCGCCGCCGGCCGGGTCCCCGCCCGCGCGCCGGCCGGCGGCTCGTCGCCCGCGTGGCGCAGCGCCTCCCGGAAGCTGAACGGATGGACGAGCACCTCCATCGCCCGGCCGCGCAGGCTGGTCGCGACCTCCCGGCTCAGAAGACGGGCCGAGGAGCCGGTGACGAAGCACTGGACGCCGCCGGTGTCCATCAGGCGGCGGACCAGCCGCTCCCAGTCCGGCACGACCTGGACCTCGTCCAGGTACACCGTGACGCCGTCCGCGCCCTCGAGGTGCGGAAACCGGCGGACGTGCTCGTCGATCAGCCAGCCCAGGTCGGCGACGTCGAGGCCGGCGAGCCGCTCGTCTTCGAGCAGCAGCAACAATTGGGACTCGGGAGGGGCGCCATCGCGCACACGCGCCGCCCGGCACTGGGCGAGGAACGACGTCTTGCCGCTACGCCGCACGCCGATGACCGCAAACGCCTTGCCGGGGATGGCGGGCAGCCGCACGTCCCGGCGCGTGAGGCGCCGGGACGGGGCGGCCAGCGACTCGTCGAGCTTGGCGCGCAGGATGTCGCGGGATATTGTCACTGCAGGAGTGACAATATCCCGGGATCGGTCACTGCGTAAATGACAAATTATCGACTAAGACGCGGACACCGAGCCGGCGCACCGGGTTGACCGAGGTCTCGGCGGCGATCCGCTCCTCGGCCTTATTCGGCGAGATGGAAGCTGATCTCGTCGTCGAGCTCCGACTCCTGCCGGCGAACCGGCCCTCAAGCGATCAGCTCGTACGGATCAGACGCTTCCGCGCCGTGGTCCCTCAATCTGGCGACCGCCCGCCGGTCGAAGCTCGCGAAGACGGTTCCGCCCAAGCTCCCGCCCTGGTGGGCGATGACGCCGTCCGCGAAGTCGCCGCCCGCCCGCAGGACGACTAGGCCGGCCTCGACGGCCGGCCGGTCGGTGACGACGGTCTCGATGCCGGCTATAGACTCGATGGCGGCCGCGATGTCGTCGGCGCCCCGCGAGTACGCGCGCTTCAGCACCCAGGCGAGCTCGCAGAGTACGGGCAGCGGAACGGCAATGAGGGCCGCCCGCGACAGCAACGCCTGTGCCGCGCGGGCCTGCTCCGCATCGTCCTGCACAAGCACGCGCACCAGGAGGTTCGTGTCGGCGGTGATCTTCACGCCTCTCCCGCCCATCCCGCGGCGGCCGCCTCGTTCAGGTCGTCGATGGACCGCGGCGCGGTTCCCGGCCGCGCGAGCATGCCGAAAACGGCCGACGCCGGCGTCCCCCGCTTCGCCCTGAGCCGGAGGCATCCGTCCTGGAGCAGGTCCACGTCCACCTGGTCGCCCGGGCGCGCCCCCAAGTGCTCCAGCGCCTCCTTGCGCAGGGTGATCTGTCCCTTGGCGGTGACGGTCAACGTGATGGGCATGTCCGATCTCCCCTCAGCCCCGATCCGACAGTAAGGCATTATAGCCTTTCGCTATCGCGGCGCGCTCAACCGGGGCGGCGCGGATCGACACGCCGCGGCATCTTCCCGCGCCCCGTGTCGAGGGTGGTTTGCAGCGGACTCAGCGAACTCGCCCGGCGGGGATTACCTGCAAGGCCGGGCCGGATACTCGGACGGTTGTCACTGTGGAAGTGACGAATCACGGGGAATTCGTCACTCCACGGAGGACAATCCGCCGCGGGGAGCAGGCGTCCCCGCCCCCCGCCCGCATTACCCGTCCGAGGTCAGCGACAGCGGCTCGAGGGCGACGCGGCCGGTGCTGTCGCCGAAGCGGTCGGCCGGCACCCCCGCCTTGTCGAGCAGGCCCAGGAGCAGGTTGGCCATCGGGGTCAGCTCGGGGAACTTGATGTGGCGGCCGCCGCGCAGCCGGCCCGCGCCCCCGCCGACGAGGACCAGGGGCAGGTTCTTGTGGTCGTGGAGGTTGCCGTTGCTCATGCCGCTGCCGTGCAGGACCATCGAGTGGTCGAGCAGCGACCCGTCGCCATCGGGGCTCGCGGCCAGCTTCTCGACGAAGTACGAGAGCAGCGACACGTGGTAGGCGTTGATCTTGCCGATGCCCGCGATCTTCTCGGGGTTGTCCTGGTGGTGGGACACGGCGTGGTGCCCCTCGTTGACGCCGATCCAGGGGAACGTGCGGGCGCTCTGCTCGCGGCCGAGCTGCAGGCTGAAGACGCGGGTGATGTCGGCCTGCCACGTCAGCAGCAGCAGGTCGAACAGGAGCCGGGCGTGCTCGTCGTAGGTCTCGGGAATGCCGACGGGGCGGTCGGGCAGGGCGAGGGCCGACTCGCCGGCCTGGGCCTCGGCGCGCTGGATGCGGCGCTCGACCTCGCGGACCGCGTCGACGTACTGGTCGACCCGCGCGCGGTCGCCGGGGCCGAGGCTGCGCACGAGGCGCGCCATGTCGTCCGACACCGAGTCGAGGATGCTGCGGTCGCGCCGCATCTCGGCCCGGCGCTCGTCTGCGGTGCCGCCGTCGCCGAAGAGCCGCTCGAACACCATGCGGGGGTTGTTCTCCATCGGCAGCGGCGTCGTGGGCGACGACCACGACAGCGTGTTCACGTAGACGCAGTTGTAGCCGTTGTCGCAGTTGCCGACGAGGAAGCTGTTCTCCAGGGTCAGCTCGAGCGAGGGCAGCCGGGTGTCGCGGCACAGCTCGCGGGCGGCGATCTGGTCGACGGTGGTCGCGAGGCGGACGTCGGCGCCCTCGGTCATCTTGGGCCGCGCCGCGCTCAGCCAGCTCGCGTTCGAGCGGGTGTGCTCGGCGTTGCCGTCGGTGCCGTTGCCCTGCGCGTTCTTGTGCTCCATGTTGGTGAGCACCAGCGTCTGGTGCTGCACCGGGGCGAGGGCCTGCAGGATGGGGGAGAGCTCGAGCCGGCCGCCCCCGCCCGGCGGCGTCCACTGGTTCTGGCCGCCGGGCGCCCACGTCACCGAGCCGTGGGGGAAGTAGATGAAGCCGAGCCGGCGCACGGGGTTGGCCGAGGTCTTGGCGGCGGCGGTCAGGGCCGGCACCATCGCGTCGAGCAGCGGCAGGGCCAGGGTGGCCCCCATCCCCCGGATGAACGTCCGTCGAGGCAGATGCGTCTTGGTGATGATCATGGGATCGGTCTCGGTTGATGGACGGCGGCCCCCGCCGCGGGCGGGGCGGCCGCGGCCGCCGCGGCGGCCGGCCCGGCGGGGCCGGGGTGCCGCATGCTCTTGACGTTGCCGAAGTCGGAGAACCGGTAGCCGTCCGCCGCACCGCGCTCGACCGCGCGCACCGACGCCGCCGGCGGCGCCGCGGCGACCGGCGAGGCGTCCGCCCCTGGGCGGACTGACGCCGTTGAGGCAGCCGGTGAAGCGTCCAGCCCCGCCGGAACCGCCGCGACGGCCGGGGCGGACGGTTCATTGGCGGCGGCCGACCCGACGGGGTCGGGACGCCGCATCTGGAACGGGGTGCTCCGGACGATGCCGAGGACGAGGTCGGAGAACCGGTAGCCGCCGGCCTTCGCCCCGCGCTCGACCGCGCGGACCGCGGGCGCGTCGTAGTGCTCGGTGGCGCGGCCCAGCGCATAGGTCATCAGCTTGTCGACGAGGGTCCGCACGAACTGGTCGGAGCGGTCGAGGAGGGCCTGCCGCAGCCCCGCCACCCCGTCGAAGGTCGTCCCGTCGGGCAGCCCGCCCGCCGCGTCGATGGGGGCGAGCCCCGCCGTCAGCGTGCGCCAACGGCCGATGGCGTCGAAGTTCTCGAGCGACAGCCCCACCGGGTCCATCAGGGCGTGGCAGGCGGCGCACGCGGGGTTGCGGCGGTGCTCCTCCATCCGCTCGCGCATCGAGAGGACCGCGGCCGACTTCGCCTCGTCGAGCGGCGGCACGTTCGGGGGCGGAGGCGGCGGCGGGGTGCCGAGCAGATTCTCGAGCACCCACTTGCCCCGCACCACCGGCGAGGTCCGGGTCGCGTAGCCGGTCACCGCGAGGATGCTGCCGTGCCCCAGGAGGCCGCCGCGGGGGCTGCCCGGGGGCAGCGGCACCCGCCGGAACCGGCTCCCCGCGACCCCGGGCATGCCGTAGTGCCGGGCGAGGCGCTCGTTCAGGAACGTGTAGTCGGCGGTGATGAGGTCGAGGACGCTGCGGTCCTCGCGCACGACGCTCTCGAAGAAGAGCTCGGTCTCGCGGCGCAGGGCGCGGCGCAGGGTCTCGTCGAAGTCGGGGAAGACGATGAAGTCGGGCGACACCGCGGGGAGGTTCCGCAGGTACAGCCACTGCGCCGCGAAGCTCGTCACCAGCGACGCCGCCCGATCGTCGGCGAGCATGCGCCGCACCTGGGCCTCGAGCGCCGCGGGGTCGCGGAGATCGCCGCGCGACGCCGCCTCGATCAGCTCGTCGTCGGGCAGGCTGCTCCAGAGGAAGAACGACAGCCGCGACGCCAGCTCGAGGCCGCTCACCGGGTACGGCCCGTCGGCCCCGGCGGGGTCGCGTTCGACCCGCAGCAGGAACTCGGGGCTCACGAGCAGCCGGCGCAGGGCCATCTCGACGCCCGCGTCGAAGCCGCCGTCGGCCCGGCCCTCGTCGAAGAAGCCGAGCAGCAGGTCGACGTCGGTGTCGGTGGCCGGCCGCCGGTAGGCGCGGCGGGCGAGGGTCCGGAGGATTTCGGCCGCGCACGCCCGCTCGGCCGCCGGATCGGCGTCATCGGCGGGCCGGCACGTGAAGATGCGGCGGCGGCTCGGGGTGTCGCCGGGGCCCGTCGCCTCGAACGGCCCCGTCACCGAGATCGAGTACACGTTCGGCTGCGTGCGCTGGTCTCCGCCGACGGTGATGTGCACCTTCAAGAACGGCTGCCGGTGCCGCTCGACGAGCTCGCCGCCCCGGCTGACGAACGCCGCCCCGACGGTGTGGGGACCCGCCGCGACCGGCACCCTGACGAACAGGTCGGCGTCGGCCGGCCGGTCGTCCGCCTGGTAGAGGACGCTCTGGGCCGCGGCCGGCCGCCGCGCCGGCGGCGACACCGTCAGCACCTCGACGGGGGCCCCGTCGAGCAGGATAGCGACGTCGTGGGGCTCGCGCAGGCCGCCGATGCGGTTGGTGTTCCAGCTTTTGCCCAGCTCGACCCGCAGCTCGTACTCGGCGTCGACCGGGAAGTTGTAGTCGAACTGCGCCCCGCCCCGGGTGCCGAACGGCATCCCGTCGACGTGGCCGGTCTGGTTCAGGTCGGACGGCACGACGAACGTGTCGGCGACCGGCGACCGCACCGGGGCTCCGACCGCGAGCCGGGCGATCCTGCGCGCCGCCGCGAGATAGCGCTCGAAGCGGCCGGGGTCGAGCCCGCCCAGGCTCACGTTGTCGAAACCGGCGCTGGAGTCGTCGGCGGGCAGCAGCGTGGCCACGTCGATGTCGAGGTCGAGCAGATCGCGGACGGCGTTGCGGTACTCGGTGGCGTTGAGGCGCCGCAGCGCCGCGCTCCGCCCGGGGTCGGGATGGGCGGCGGCGGCCCGGTCGAGTTCGGCCTCGAGATACGCGACGAGCCGCCCCGACGCCTCGCCGTCGGGCCGCGGACGGCCCGCCGGCGGCATCATGCCGGCGCGCAGTTTGCCGACGACCTTCTCCCAGACGTCCGCGTGGTCGCCCACGCGGTCGAGATCGAGGCCGTCGAGGGCCAGCCCCGCCGTCCGCAGGGCGTCGTTGTGGCAGGTCACGCAGTAGCGGTCGAGCAGCGCGCGCTCCGGCGTGTCGGCCGGCTGGCCGGCGGCGGGCCACGCCGTCAATAGCGCGACGACCGATGCGGACAGGATTCTCACGAACGCCCTCCCCGAGCTGCGGCAGCTTGCGGCAATCAGGGCAGTCTATCACGCGACTCCCCGCTCCTCTTCAACCGGCCTCGAACGCGCGCAATCGCGGTAGGATAGGCGCATCGTCCAAGGAGCACGCCACCATGCCTCTTCCGTCCCGCACTCGACGCCCCGGTCCGGCCGCATCGGGTCCGCTCGCCGCGGCCTGCCTTCTCGTCTGCCTGCTGGCCACGGGAACGGCCGCCGGCGCAGCGGCCGATCCGCCGCTGCTGGACGCGGTCAGGAACGGGGACGCAGGGGCGGTGCGGGCGCTGCTCGCGGACGGCGCCGACGTGAACCGGCCGGCCGCGGACGGGGCCACGGCGCTGCACTGGGCGGCGCGGCTCGACCTGCCGGGCGTGGCGCGCGTCCTGCTCGATGCCGGGGCCGACGCTTCGGCCGCCAACGCCTTCGGCGTCACCCCGCTGGCGCTGGCCGCCGTCAACGGCTCGGCACCGATGCTCGACACGCTGCTGCGGGCCGGCGCCGACCCCAACGCCGCCGGGGCCGGCGGCGAGACCGCCCTGATGACGGCGGCGCGGACGGGCCGGGCCGACGCCGTGCGGACCCTTGTCGCCCACGGGGCCGACATGAACGCGGCCCAGCGGGCCGGCCAGACGGCGCTGATGTGGGCGGCGGCGGAGGGGCACGTCGAGGCCCTGCAGGCCCTCATCGACGCGGGGGCGGACATCCGCGCGCGCACCGTGGTCCCGGAGACCCCCCTCCGCACCGGGCTGGAGGGCCCCGCCCCCCACGGCTTCACCGCCCTGCTCTTCGCGGTGCGGGCGGGCCATATCGAGGCCGTCCGGCGGCTCGTCGCGGCGGGCGCCGACCCCGACGACAAGCTGCCCGACGGCATGAACACGGTGGTGCTGGCCGCGACGAACGCCCACTGGGAGCTCGGCGTGCTCCTCGTCGACCTCGGGGCCGACCCCAACGGGGCGGGCCAGGGCTGGACCGCCCTGCACGCGATGACCTGGGTGCGGATGCCGAACTTCGGCTTCAACCCGCCGGGGCCGGTGACCACCGGCGCGATGGACAGCCTGACCTTCGCCCGCGCCCTCGTCGAGCGCGGGGCCGACGTCGACGCCCGCATGACGGCCGAGCCCCGCAACGGTTACCGCAACGCCCTGAACCGCATCGGGGCCACCCCCTTGCTGATGGCGGCCCGGCTGGCCGACGCGCCCCTCATGCGGGTGCTCGTGGACCTCGGGGCCGACCCCGCCCTGACCAACGAGGACGGCACCACCGTGCTCATGGTCGCCTCGGGCGTCGGCATCCACTCGCCGGGCGAGGACCCCGGCACCGAGGCCGAGGCCCTCGCCTGCGTCGAGCTCGCCCTCGAGCTCGGCGGCGACCCCAACGCCGTCGACGAGCGGGGCGAGACCCCCCTGCACGGGGCCGCCTACCGGGGCGCGAACTCCATCGTCGACCTGCTCGTCGCCCACGGCGCCGACACCTTCGACCAGGAGAACGTCGAAGGCTGGACCCCCCTACGCATCGCCCGGGGGGTCTTCCGCACCGCCACCTTCAAGGAAGCCCCGCACACCGCGGCCCTCCTCGGCGAGCTGATGGCGGCGCGGGAGTAGCGGTCGCGCGGCGCGAGGATTCGCCATGCCGC
>CAXXTG010000018.1:0-4846 GCA_963666855.2 Vicinamibacterales bacterium | reverse complement strand
GCCCGGCTGTCCCGATTATCGTCCACGCCGCCGTTCCGGCACAACGGATTCCGGCGGCCGTCTATGACGTGATGCAAGTCTCGATCCGGCCGGTCCGACGAGGTCGCCGCACGGGTCGCTGCGACACCGACCGGATCGGCGTCGCCCGCGCCGGCGGTCATCCCGCGCGTCCGCGCCGTCGCCGCGGCAGCGCAAGTCTCGATCCGGCCGTTCGACGAGGTCGCCGCACGGGGTCGCTGCGACACCGACCGGATCGGCAGTCGCCCGCCATCCCGCGTCGGCGGTCATCCGCGCGTCCGCGCGGTGGCCGCGGCGAGGTAGGCGGTCGGCACGACGATCATGTTGAGGACCGTCGACGAGACGAGCCCGCACACGATGACGAGGGCGAGGGGGGCCTGAATCTCGCTGCCCGGCTGGCCGGCCGCCAGGGCCACCGGCAGGAGGGCGAGGCCGGTCGACAGCGCGGTCATCAGCACCGGGACCACCCGGTCGACCGCCCCCCGCACCACCGCGGTCCGGACGTCGCTGCCCCGGAGATCCTGCAGCCGGCGGATGCGGGTGACCACCATGATGCCGTTGCGGGTGGCGATGCCGAAGAGCGCGATGAAGCCGATGAGGGCGGCGATCGACAGGGTGCCGTCCCCGAGCGCGACGCCGACCACCCCGCCGATGAGGGCGAGGGGCAGGTTGATCATCACGATGGCGGCGTCGCGGGGCGAGCGCAGGGCGCCGACGAGCAGCAGGAAGATGCCGACCACCGCGGCCAGCCCCAGCAGGAGGAGCGCGCGCGCCGCCGAGGCCTGGGCGTCGAACTGCCCGTCGAGCTCCACCCGGTAGCCCTCGGGCAGCGCGACCGCGGCCTCCACCCGGTCCCGGATGTCGGCGACGGTGCCGCCGAGGTCGCGCCCCGCGACGTTGCACGTCACCACCAGCCGGCGCTGCACGTTCTCGCGCCCGATGAAGTTGGGGCCGCGGTCCTCGACGATGCCGGCGAGGCTGCCGAGGGGGACGCGGGGGCCCGCCGGGGTGTCGATGCGCGTGTCCCACAGCGCGTCGAGGTCGGCCATGTCGGCGCGGGGGTAGCGCACGACCAAGGGCACCGCGACCCGGCCGTCGAAGATCTGCCCGACCTCGCGGCCGTGCAGCGCCGTCTCCAGGGTCAGGGCCGCCTCGCCGGCCGGCAGCCCGTGGCGGGCGAGGGCGGCGCGGTCGAAGCCCACCCGCACGGTGGGGATGTCGGACTGCGGCTCGAGGGCGAGGTCGACGACGCCGGGAATGCCCTCCATCGCCGCGAGCGCCTGGTCGCCCAGGGTGCGCAGCACCGCGAGGTCGTCGCCGAAGATCTTGACGGCCACGTTGGCCCGCGAGCCCGACAGCATGTGGTCGATGCGGTGCGAGATGGGCTGGCCGATGGTGATGTTCGTGCCCGGCACCAGCGACAGCCGCTCGCGGATCTCCTCGAGCACGACCTCGCGGGGCCGCCCCTCCTCTTCAAGCTGCACGTCGATCTCGGCCGACTCGACCCCCTGCACGTGCTCGTCGAGCTCGGCCCGCCCCGTCCGCCGGCCGGTGCCGGCGACCTCGGGCACCTGGAGGAGGAGCCGTTCGATGGCGCTGCCGAGGGCGCTCGACTCGGCGAGGCTCGTCCCCGGCAGGGTCACCGCGCTGATCACCAGCGCGCCCTCGTTGAACGCGGGCAGGAACGCCCGCCCCAGGAACGGGGTCGAGGCGGCCGCCGCCACCGACAGCGCGCCGGCCGCGACGAGCACCGTGCGCGGGTGGCGCAGGGCATGCGGCAGCAGCTTCGAGTAGCGGCGCCGCACCGCGGCGGCGAGGGCCGGCTCGCGGCCGTCCGTCACGCTGCGGCTGCCGGGCAGCAGGTAGTAGCAGAGCACCGGCGTCAGGGTCAGGGCCACGAGCAGCGACGCGGCCAGGGCGATGAGATAGACGAGCCCCAGGGGCTCCAGCAGGCGCCCCTCGACCCCGGAGAGGAAGAAGAGCGGCAGCATGACGAGCCCGACGATCAGGGTGGCGAAGACGATGGACGTGCGGATCTCCCGGCTCGCGTCGTACACGACTTTGAGCAGCGGCCGCTGCCGGCCGGGGGGGCGGCGCGCGTTCTCGCGCAGGCGGCGGCCGACGTTCTCGACGTCGATGATGGCGTCGTCCACGAGGGCCCCGACCGCGATGGCCATGCCCCCCAGGGTCATGCTGTTGATGGACAGCCCCAGGGCGCGGAGTCCGACGACGGCGGCGAGCAGCGACAGGGGGATGGCGAGCAGGGTGATGGCGCCCGCCCGCAGGCTGGCGAGGAAGAGCAGGGTCACCGCGACCACGAGCAGGGTGCCGTCGCGCAGGGCGCGGGTCAGGTTGCCCACCGCGAGCTCGATGAAGTCGGCCTGCCGGAACAGCCGCGTGTCGAGCTGCATGCCGGCCGGCAGGTCGGCCTGGATGTCGTCGAGCACGCCGTCGAGCTCGCGCGTCAACCCCACCGTGTTGACGTCGGGCTGGCGCTGGATGCCGAGGATGACGGCGGGGTCGCCGTTGCGTGAACCGTCCCCGCGCCGGAGGGCGGCCCCGACGCCGACCGCGGCCACGTCCGCGACGCGGATGGGACGCGTGCCGCGCGCCCCGATGACGGTGGCGGCGATGGCGTCGACGTCGGCGAGGCGGCCCACCCCCTGGATCAGGTACTCCTGGCCGCCCGCCTGCCGGAACCCGGCCGACGTGTTCCGGTTGGCGCGGCGCAGCGCGTCCTCGACCGCGGTCAGCGACAGCCCGTAGTCGGAGAGCCGCGCGGGATCGACCCGCACCTCGAACTGCCGGCGCTCGCCGCCGATCACCGTCACCTGGGCGACGCCGGGGGTGGCGAGGAGCCGCCGGCGCACGACGACGTCGGCGGTGGTGCGCAGTTCGATGGGCGAGTGCGCCGCGGAGTCCAGCGCCACGAACATGATCTCGCCCATGATCGAGGAGAGCGGCGCGAGGACCGGCGGGGCGATCCCGTCGGGCAGCGAGGACAGCACCGACGACAGCTTCTCGCTGACGGTCTGGCGGGCCCGGTAGATGTCCTCCCCCCAGTCGAAGTCGACCCACACCACGGCCAGCCCGACCGCGGTGGCCGACCGCACCCGGCGCACCCCCGACGCCCCGTTCATGACCGCCTCGATGGGCAGGGTGACCAGGGCCTCCATGTCGGTCGGGGCCATGCCCTGGCCCTCGACGAGCACCGTCACCGTCGGCGCGGTCAGGTCGGGCAGCACGTCGACCGGCATCTGCCGCAGGACGACGCCCCCCCAGACGAGGAAGATGGCGGCGCCCGCGATCACCGCGAGGCGGTTCCGCAACGACCAGCGAATCAGCCCGTCCAGCATCAGTGCGTCTGTCCGGCAGCCCGGTCCAGCATCAGTGCGTGTGTCCGTGGGCCGGCACCTGCGGCGACAGCGCCGCGAGCCGGATCAACGGCGCCCCCACCGTGACCACCCGGTCGCCCGCCGCCACGTCCCCCGTCACCTGGACGTCGCCGCCCTCGCGGTGGCCGAGCCGGACCGGGCGCCGCTCGAAGCTCTCGCCGCCGACCTGCACGAAGACCACCGGCTGGCCGGCGTCGTCGACGATGGCGCTCTCGGGCACGGTGACCGCGTCGGTCCTCGACGCGCCGAACACCCGCAGGGTGACGGCCTGCCCGATGGCGAGGCGGCGGCCGGGGTTGAGCAGCTCGTAGATGATGGGGACGGTGCGGGTGTCCTCGTCGACCACGCGCCCCACCGACACGAGCCGATCGAGGGGCAGCGGCGCCCCCGCCCCCGGCACCTCGAGCTCGGCGGCGGCGAGGTCGTCGAGGCGCGACAGGGCCGCCTCGGGCAGCGCCCCGACGACGTGGACGCGGTCGATCGCGATCAGCGTGAACAACCTCGCCCCCTCGTCGACGCTCGCCCCGGGGGTGGCCGCCGACTCCGCCACCACCCCCCGCATCGGCGCGCGCAGCACGAACCGCGTGTCCGCCGTGCCCTCGCCCTCGCCCCGCCGCGTCGAGTCGAGCTGGGCGAGATGGGCCTCGGCCGCGGTCAGCCGGGCGTCGGCGGTCTGCGACGCCAGCCGGGCCTCGAGACGGCGGCGGGCCGGGAGGGCCCCGACCTCGACCAGGCGCTCGACCCGCGCGTGCTCGGCCCGCGCCAGCTCGAGGGCGTCGCGCGCCTCGGCCACCGCGAGCTGGAGGGCGGGGCGGTCGTCGGCGTGCTCGCTGCGCGGGACAATCTGGGCCAGGGTGTCGCCGCGGCCCACGAGGGCCCCGACGGGCCGGGCCGGCAGGTCGGCGGCGAGGCGGCCCGCCACCGGGGTCGTCACCTCGGCCTGCCCGCCGGTGCGCGGCCGGATCTGGGCCGGGACGTCGAGGCTGTCGGCCATCGACCGGCGGCGGGCCGCCGCCGTCGCGAAGTCGAGCGACCACTGCTGCTCCTTGGTGAAGGGGACGGTGCCGTCCTCCTCGTCCCCGGGGTCGGGCGGCAGCCCCGCCGCCTCGGCCGCCGTCAGCACCGTGACGTCGCCGAGATCGTGGCGATCCTGCACGGCCGCCGCGTCGAGCAGCAGCTCGAGCCGGGCGCGGCCCGCGGCGGCCGGGGTGACGTCGATCCCGAAGATGCCGGGGCTGCCCGGCGCGTCGACCTCGAACTCCTCGACCCGCGCGCCGGTCAGCCGCACCGTCGCGCGCCCCCCGCGCAGCGGCTCGAACGTGGCGAGGTCGGTGAAGTGGATGGCGAACCGGCTCGTGGCCCCCGCGACCAGCGGCGGGAACTCGACGAACAGCTCGCTGCGGTCGGTCCACCGGCTCACCACGACCGGCGCC
>CAXXTG010000017.1:0-3439 GCA_963666855.2 Vicinamibacterales bacterium | reverse complement strand
GCGGCGGTGCCCGCGTCGGGCGAGCCGTCGAGGTCGTCGACGTACGAGGATTGAGCTGTCCCCAGGCGAGGAACACAGACCAAACCGAGACAACACACGATCACCGAGAGTCGAGTCGTCACGGGCTGCCACCTCCCACGTCGCGCACGTCAGATCCCTTCCCTCGTCTTTTCGGCGGAACCGCTCCCCAAGGATACCCGAAGAGTCCGATATTTCGTCTGGACCGGCGGCGGGCGGGTCCGTGACCCTCCGGCGGCAGGACCGCGAAGCACGAAAAAGCCCCGGCTCCCCTTGGGGAACCGGGGCCCAGGTACGGTCTGCGTCAGCGGCGTTGGGTTACCCCGCGCGGGGTCCCGGCGCCGCGTGTGCGCTGGAGGTCCCTACGAGGACGCCACCTCCGCAGAACCGCTGCCATAGTCGTCCACGGGATCACCTCCTTCGTGGGGCGAGCCATCGTCGTGTCGGGTCCCAACCCGGCCGGCCGCCGATCCGCCCCGCATCGACCGGAGACCGCCGCGCCATCGCGCGGGTCAACACCGATCCCCATCGTCGGACAAGCCGCGTTTCCTGTCAAATCGCCGCCGTCGCCGGCCGATGGCGCGTAGAATGGGAAACGTGGCCTATCGAGACGAGAGCGGCGTCGAGTACGTGCCGGTGCCGCTGCCGACGCACGAGGTGACGGACGCGGTCGCGGTGGACGCGCGTCTGGTGACGCGCTCCCATGTCCGCCGGCAGACGCCGCTGTACACCGGCGCCGACGGGGCGGAGCTGGCCGCCCAGCCGCGGAGCCACCGGCGGCGCTGGACCGACCGGCAGTGGCTGGCGTTCGAGGAGCACCTGCGCCTCGAGACCGACCTCGCGAAGAGCGACCCCCCGGCCGCCGCGGTCTGGGTGGTCCGGCCCCACGACCGCGGCACGGCCTGACCGGTCCCGGGCCGGCCGCGGCAGGATGAACGCGTGCATCCCGTCGACGCCCTCATCGTGCTGGCCTTCGTCGCCTACGCGGTCAGCGCGGGCGTCCGCCACCGCCGGCAGGCGTCGAAGAACCTCGACGAGTACTTCCTCGCGGGCCGGACCCTCCCGGGGTGGAAGGCCGGCCTCAGCATGGCCGCGACGCAGTTCGCGGCCGATACGCCGCTGCTCGTCACCGGCATCATCGCCACCGCCGGCATCTTCGGACTGTGGCAGCTTTGGATCTTCGGCGTCACCTTCCTCCTCCTCGGCTTCGTGCTCGCCGGGGCGTGGCGGCGGGCCGGCGTGGTGACCGACGCCGAGCTGACCGAGGTGCGCTACGGGGGGACGCCGGCGGCGGCGCTGCGCGGCGTCAAGGCGCTCTACTTCGGCGCCGTCATCAACTGCGTCACCCTGGCGTGGGTGCTGTTCGCGGCCGGGAAGATCGCCGAGCCCTTCCTGCTGTGGCACGCGTGGCTGCCGGCCGGGCTGTTCGAGCCGGTCGTCGCCCTGGTCGAGGCGGTGGGCACGCCGCTCGCCATCGGGGGCGCCGACGACCCCGAGGTGTGGGTCAAGACCGCGAACAACCTGCTCTCGCTGGTCCTGATCCTCGCGGTCGTGGCGTTCTACTCGGCGACCGGGGGGCTGCGGGGCGTGGTCGCCACCGACATGGGGCAGATCGCGGTCATGGGCCTGGGTACGATGGCGTTCGCCGCGTTCGTGGTGGCCGAGGCGGGCGGCCTCGGCGCGCTGCCCGGGCGGGTCCACGAGACGTTCGCGGCGGGCGGGCCGGGGGGCATCCGTCCGGACGAGATCCTCGCGTTCACGCCGGGGCACGGCAAGGACGTCACCCTGACGGTCCTCTCGCTGCTGGGGCTGCTGTGGCTCATCAACGCGGTGTCGGACGGCAGCGGCTACCTCGCGCAGCGGACGATGGCGTGCCGCACGGACCGCGACGCGAAGACGGCGGCCGTGGTGTTCACGTTCGCGCAGGTGCTGGTGCGCAGCCTGCTGTGGCTGCCGCTGGGGGTGGGGCTGCTGGTCCTCTTTCCCCCCGACCCGGGGCTGGCCCCGGGCTTCGTGCAGGCCGACCGCGAGGCCACTTACGTCCGCGGCATGGCCGAGCTGCTGCCGGCGGGGGTGCGCGGCCTCATGCTGACGGGGATGCTCGCGGCCCTCGCCTCGACCGTCGACACCCACCTCAACTGGGGGGCGTCGTACTGGACCAACGACATCTACAAGCGGTTCGTCTGCCGGGCGTGGCTCGGGACGGAGCCGGGCGGGCGCGCCCTGGTGTGGGTGGCCCGCGCCGCGGCGGTGCTGACCCTGGTGATCGCCCTCGCCATCATGACGCGGCTCACCTCCATCAACCAGGCGTGGCAGATCAACCTCCTGTTCGGGGCGGGGCTCGGGGTGGTGCTGGTGCTGCGCTGGATCTGGTGGCGGATGAACGCGTGGGCCGAGATCGCCGCGATGGTGGTATCGTGCGCGGTGGCCCCGCTGCTCATCCTCCTCCTCGACGACGACCAGCAGCCGTTGCGGCTGCTGCTGGCGGCGGGGGCGTCGACGGCGGCGGCGCTGGCCGCGATCCGCTTCACGGCGCCGGAGGATCCGGCCCGGCTGGCGGCGTTCTACCGGCGGGTGCGGCCGGTCGGCTTCTGGGGGCCGGTGGCCCGCGCGGTCGACGGCGTCGGGCCCGGCGCGGAGGACGGGGCGCGGCGGCTCGGGCGCGCCGTCGCGGCCATGGCGTTGTGCTCGGCGACCCTCTTCTGCCTGCTCGTGGGGCTCGGGACGTGGCTGGTCGGCGGCCCCGCCCCGGACTGGGTCCCCCGCCCGCTCTGGATCGGCGGGCTGCTCGCGGCGGGGCTGGCGCTGTGTCCGGTGTGGTACCGGCTAGGCTACGGAACTTCCGGCGAGACGGCGCCGGCGGGGCCGAGGTCCTGACGCGCGGGCCGCTCGTTAGCGGGTCCGGCGCCGCCCCGGGCCGGGTTCCGGTTGCTGCGGGGAACGCGCACGAGGACTGCGCCGGCCGGTCCGTCCTGACGCCGGGCGGTCGCGCCCCCCGGCGGGCGGCGTCCCGCGGTGGGTGGCCGACGCGGGCTGACGCCGGCGAGGGCGCTTCGCCCCCTGCGGGCGGTTGACGGCAGGAGACGACGACATGGCTCGACGGTGGCTGCCGGCCGGTCTCTGCGTGGCGCTCGCGTCGCCGGGCGCCGCACAGCCGCTGACCGAGGCCCAGGCGGTGGCGAGGATGCGGGCGGAGTATCCCCACGTGACCGCCCTGCGGCTCGGGGTGCGCGAGCTCGAGGCGGACGCCCGCGAGCGCACCCTCGCGGCCAACCCCGCCGTCGCCTACACGCGGGAAGAGGCCGGGGCGGTCGTCGACGACTTCCTGCTCGTCAGCCAGGAGCTGCCCCCGTGGGGCCGGCGGGGTCTGCTGGGCGAGGCGGCCCGGCACGAGGTCTCGGCCCGCTCGGCCGACGCCGAC
>CAXXTG010000016.1:0-6124 GCA_963666855.2 Vicinamibacterales bacterium | reverse complement strand
ACGTCGATCCGGGCCTCGAATCGGTGCCGATGCCGCCGCTGCTCCTGCAGCCGCTGGTGGAGAACGCGGTGCTGCACGGCATCGAGCCGTCGGCGGCGGGCGGGCACGTCGCGGTGAGGGCGAAACGGTCGGGCGGCGCCGTACGCATAGCCGTCGTGGACGACGGGCTCGGCATCGACTCGGACACGGCGGGGCACGGCGTCGGCATCGCCAACGTCCGCGAGCGCCTGCGCGCCGCGTTCGGCGAGCGCGGCCGGCTGGGGCTCTCGGAGACGCCGGGGGGGCGGCGTCAGCGCGGACCTGCGGATTCCCGTCACCGGCGGGGCCGACGCGGAGGCGGAGTGAAGGCCGGCCATGCGCCGACGGCCCTGAATCGCCGACGACGAGCCGGCGCTGCGCGCCGACCTCGAGCGCCTGCTCGCCGCCGCGTGGCCGGAGCTGGTCGTCGCGGCGTCGGTCGGCGACGGCGCGGCGGCGCTCGAAGGCCGCCGGCCCGGCTTGCGGCCGGACGTCGCCTTCCTGGACATCCGCATGCCCCCGCCGTCGGGCCTCGACGTCGCCCGGCGCATCGGCGCCGACACCGCCGTCGTCTTCGCCACCGCCCACGACGACCATGCCGTGGAGGCGTTCGAGCGGGCGGCGGTCGACTATCTGCTCAAGCCGGTGACGGCGCCGCGCCTCGACGAGACGGTGGCCCGCCTGAAGCGCTGGCTGGCCGGCGGCGGGCGCGCCGGCATCGACCCGACGACGCTCGACGCCCTGATCCGCCGCCTCGCGGACGCGCCCGCCCACCTGAGCTGGCTGCGGGTCGGGCGGGGAGACCGCGTGGAGCTCGTCGCCGTCGACGATGTCTGCTTCTTCCAGGCCGACCGCAAGTACACCGCCGCGGTCACGCGCGAGGCCGAGCACCTGGTCCGCACCCCGCTCGCCGACCTCGCGGCGCGCCTCGACCCCGGGCGGTTCTGGCGCATCCACCGCGGCTGCATCGTCAACGCGGCCGCCATCGCGTCGGCGCGCCGCGACCTGCGCGGCCGCTACCCGCCTCGCCCTCAAGGACCGACCCGAGGTGCTGCGGGTGAGCGCCGCCCACGGCCACCTGTTCCGGCGGATGTAAACCCGCGTCCCGCGCCCGCCCGCCCGCGGCTCGGCCTCCCCCATCGGCGCGGCTCAGTCGATCTGGTACTCCGGCGTGCTCATGATGAGGTGCGCCGCCATGCGCAGGGGGTCCTCCATGTACGTCTCGGCGCGGGCGAGGTCCGAGGTGCCCAGCTCGTCGTCGAGGAGCGCCACCAGCGCGTCGCGCATGCCCGCCGACACCGGCATGCGCAGGAAGCGCGCCAGCAGGTAGTCGACGGCCTCGCCGGTGGTCGCCGCGCCGCTGTCCATGACCATCCGGGTCATGTCCACCCGGGCCGCGCCGCGGGGGGTCGGAATCAGCTTCTGCATGGCCCGCGCCGCCGCGGTGTAGCCGGAGACGCGGGTGTTGAACAGCTCGTCGCGCTCGAGGGCGGCGAGATCGAACGCCGTCATGTTGGCGGGGTCGTCGTCGAAGGCGATGGCGGCGCCGTAGTCGAAGCCGCGGCGCAGGCGGTCGCCCACCACCCCGTCCCCGCTGTAGCTGAGGAAGTTCGGGTCGCGGAAGTTGACGATGTCGGGGAACAGGTAGTCGAAGGCGACGTTGCCCCGCTCCTGCAGCAGCGCCGGCGTGACCCACGCCCGGCCCTGCGCCCAGCCCGCCACCGACGGCGGGTTCAGCAGGTGCTGGCCGAGGGCGATGGTGGTGCTGTTGAAGTCGGGCACGCCCGGCACGTCCTCGGCCCCGAGGTGCTTCAGCATCGTGACGACGTGCTCGACCGGCCCCTTGATGTGGGCGCCGTAGCTCGCCTCGCTGTAGAAGTCGCGCGACAGGAAGATGGTCCGCATCAGCGGCTTCAGCTCGTAGCCGGCGTCCCGGAAGACGGCGCCGAGCTCGGCCTGCAGGGCCGGCGACGGGTCCTCGCGCACGAAGAAGCGGTATATCTTCGACGCGATGTACTCGGCCGTGACGGGCTGCTCGAGGATGATGTGGAGCACGTCCACGCCGTCGAAGTCGCCGGTGCGGCCCAGGAAGGTCTTCTCGCCGTCGTCGTGCTGCCCCACGTTGACCACGAAGTCGAGGTTCTCGAAGTTCCAGCCGGTGAAGGCGCGGGCCGCCTCGCGGACGTCCATCTCGGAGTAGTTGCCCACCCCCATCGTGAACAGCTCCATCACCTCGCGGGCGAAGTTCTCGTTGGCGGCGCCCTTCACGTTCACCCCGGCGTCGAGGTAGTAGAGCATGCCCGGGTCCTGCGCCACCGCCACCAGCAGCTCGCCGAAGTTGCCGGTCGCGTGCCGCTCGAACGTGTCGATCTGGAGCAGCATCTTGCGGTAGTCGCGCACCTTGTTCTGGGCGGTGGCGAAGTGCCCGTGCCAGAACAGGGCCATCTTCTCCTGGAGCGGCCGGTTCGTGTCGAGCATCCGCTCGGCCCACCAGTAGCCGACCCGGCGGGTCTCCAGCCCGGTCGCGCGCAGCCAGTAGAAGAAGCGGTCGGAGATGGGCTGTCCGTGCCGGTTGACGTGGTCGGGCTTGACCCGCACCCCCATGCTCTCGCCGTTCCTCATCCCCAGCTCGGTGGCGGCGGGGCGGCTGGGCGGGAAGTTCAGCAGCCCCTCGTCCCAGAACCCGGAGTGCTCGAACGGCGGCAGGTGGTCGTTCGGGATGTCGTCGTAGTCCACGAGGGAGCGGACGGCCTCCTCGGGGGTCATCTCGGCGAGCTTCCGGATGTCCTCCGGCGTGCCGCTGAAGCCCGCCCGGCCCAGCAGGTGCTCGGCGCGGTCGAAGCTCCAGTCCGCCTCGGCGATCGGGGTCAGGTCGCCCCGCCATTCGGCCGGCCCCGGCTCCCAGGTCTGCGCGTCCGCGGTCACGGCGCCGCCGGTGAAGCAGAGCGCCAGCACGGCCGCGGCCGCCGCGGCACGGTGGTGTCGAGTCGTCATGGGATGTTCCCCCTCTGCATCTGCGGCCGGCCCCTCGGCCCGACCCGCGAAGCCGTCGGAGTCTCCATTGTGGGCGGTCGGCCCGCATTGTCAAGGCCACCGAAGCAGGACGCCGGCAAGTCCCGGAAGCACCGGTCACAGCCGCTGAGTACCGTCCAGGCGTGTCATCCTCTTGTCGAACGTCCCCACCGGAACGTGCCCCGCCTTCCGGGCGACCTCGACGATGAGGCAATCGGAGAACCCGGCCGACCGTTCGCGTGCGAACAGTGCGCACGCCCTGCGGACGACATCCTCGTCCTGCAACGTCAGGCGGTCGTGCTCGACGAGCATGTCCAGGACGATGCCGATCCTCTGGCGGCCCAGTCCGTAGACCGACTTCAGAACCCAGACGGCTTCCACGAGCACGGGCAGCGAAACCCACGCTCCCTGCGCCAGGAACGCCTCGGCGCGGGCGACCTGGTCCGCATCGTCCCGCACGATCAGGCGGAGGAGGACGTTGGTGTCAACGGCGCGCATGGGTACGCCGCATGTAAGCCCGAATGCCCTCGTCCATGTCCTCGACGCTCCTGCGAGCCGGAGGTTTGGCGAAGACGGCCTTGTGGATGTCCAGGGACGAGTACTTCGACGCCCGTCGAACGATCACTTCGTCCCCGCGCTCGCACCACTCGACCGTCGCGCCCGGCGTCAATCCCAGCTTGCGGCGGATGCGCGCCGGAATCGACACTTGCCCCTGCGAGGTGATCTTCGATTCAATCGATTCCATGTTCCGTTCTCCACCCGACGGCCCGACCATTGTCGTCTGCATTACCCTGGTAAATCAACCCGGTCGGAGCATCCTGCGCCGCGACGTTCCGGCGCCGTTGTGAGAAGATGGGCCGCCACGGCGAACCACACAGGGAGGGATCTTCAGATGCAGCACCGAGCAGGCATGCGCACCGCGTTGGCGGTGGTCGCGGCGGCGATCGTCTCGGGGGCGGGACTCGCGCCCGCGCAGCCGGTCACCGGGCCGACGAACGATCACCCCAACCCCTACGAGACCATCAACGACTACTTCAAGATGCCCGAGGGGCCGCACCTGGGGCTCGACCAGCGCCGTCGACATCGACATCGACGGCACGTCGATCTGGGTCGGCGAGCGGTGCGGGGCGAACAGTTGCGCCGAGTCGGACCTCGACCCCATCCTCAAGTTCGACAAGGACGGCAACCTGGTGAAGAGCTTCGGGGGCGGGATGTTCATCTTCCCCCACGGCATCCACGTCGACCGGCAGGGCAACGTCTGGCTGACCGACGCCCAGGGCCCGCGGGGGCGCGGCCCCGCCTACGAGGGCAAGGGTCACGCCGTCTTCAAGTTCAGCCCCGACGGCGAGCTCCTCATGACCCTGGGCCGGCCCGGCGTCGGCGGAGACGGGACGGGGCCGCTGCTCAACGAGCCGAACGACGTGCACGTCGCCCCGAACGGCGACATCTTCGTCGCCGAGGGCCACAGCGGCCAGGGGGCGGGGGCGACCTGGGACACCGTCGCCCGCGTCGTCAAGTTCGACCGCCAGGGCAACTTCATTAAGTCGTGGGGCGGCATCGGCACCGCGCCGGGGCAGTTCCGGACCCCGCACGGCCTCGCCATGGACTCGCGCGGCCGCCTCTACGTCGCCGACCGCGGCAACGTGCGCATCCAGATCTTCGACCAGGACGGCAACTACATCGACCAGTGGAAGCAGTTCAGCCGCCTCAGCGGCATCTACATCGACGCCGACGACAACATCTACGGCGCCGACAGCGAGTCGAGCCCCACGTCGAACCCGGGCTGGCGGCGCGGCATCCGCATCGGGAACGCCGCGACCGGCCACGTGCGGTTCTTCATCCCCGACCCCGACCCCGTGCCGCGGGGGACGACGGCGGCCGAGGGCGTGGCGGTCGACGCCGAGGGCAACGTCTACGGCGCCGAGGTCGGCCCGCGGCAGCTCGTGAAGTACGTCGTGCGCGAGCAGTAGCCGAAACAGAGCCCCCGGACGGCGCCATGCCCGCCCGGGGGCTTCGAGCCGGATCTTCCGAGTGCGGCCGACAGCCGCTTCATGCGCGGGTCGGCTGCCATGCCCGCCCGGGGGCTTCGAGCCGGATCTTCCGGGCTCGTCGCGTATGGTCGTCCGGGCCCCACCCCCTTCCGTCACTCGACCCGCATCGCCTTGATCGGATCGACCCGCGTCGCCTGCCTCGCGGGGAGCCAGCAGGCGACCAGGGCCACGGCCACGAGCACGAGCCGATCAGCAGCACCAGCGCCAGCGCCACCTGCGCCGTGACCAGCGCCGCCCGCGACCGGTTCGACCGCAGCAGCCGGAAGCCGCCCGCCGACCGCGCGCTCCCCTCGTTCAGCGTGCGGACCGGGTCGAGCCGCGACCACTGCAACGCCGGAACCGCACCCGACAGCAGCCCGACCAACACCGACAGGCAGACGGTGAACGCGACCGTCACCTCGTCGATGCCCACCTCGTCGAGCCTCGCGACGTCACCCGGCACGAGCGCGGGCACCACGCGCAACGCAACCGCCGCGGCGGCCAGGCCGAGAACGCCCCCGGTCAGGCTCAACGCCACGCTCTCGGTCAGGAGCTGGCGCACGAGCCGGCCTCTGCCCGCGCCGAGCGCGGCGCACACGGCGAACATCCGTTGGCGCGTGACTCCACGCGCGAGAAGCAGCCCCGCCACGTTGATGCAGGCGATCGACAGGACGAGAGCCGCGGCCGCGGTCAGCATCAGCAACGCGGGCCGGTACTCGCCGACCATGTCCTCCAGCAGCGGCACCACGCGGACAGCGACCTCGGGCCCGTCGCCGGATGCTCGATCCTCGCCTGACCGCGGCACGATGCCGGCGCCGCCCGCCTGCAGGATGGTGCGCGCTTCCGTGGCGGGGCCTGCTCGGGCGACACGCCGGGGCGAAGTCGTCCGAGCCCGCCGAACACGAGCGAGACGACCATGCGCGGCTCCGTCGGGTCGTCCCCGCTCGGCGGTGCGAATGCCGGAACGGCCAACGGCGTCCAGAATTCGTTGGCCGGGTTCGGGAAAGCGAACCCGTCGGGGAGAACGCCGACGACGGTGTGCGGCTCGCCGTCGAGGTCGACGA
>CAXXTG010000015.1:0-9134 GCA_963666855.2 Vicinamibacterales bacterium | reverse complement strand
CAGCGCCGCCCTGATGCGGCCGATCTCCTCGCGCTGCCGCTTGTAGCGCCGGGCGTAGTGGGCGGCGGCGTCCAATATCTCGCCCAGCTCGGTGTTGGCGATCCACGCCCCGGCCTTGTTCCGCGCCGCGATGTCCTGGGCGGCGTGGGTCTGGTCGAGGACCAGCGCGGTGTCCTGCTCGACCATCGCGACGACGGCCGACACGAGCGCGAGTTGACGCGGATCGTCCAGGGTCTCGGCGAGCTCCCGGAGCGGCGCGAGGCGGTCGTCCTGCGGGTCGGTCATGGATCTCCAGATTCGGACGGGCGGGTGCGGCGTGACAACATGTGCACTTAGAATACAGTACGTGGACCGCATCGATCCTGCCGGCCGGGCTCTGCTGGGCCTCCTCGCGGCGGCGGCGCTGTGGACGGGTTGCGCGCCGGCCCCGGCCGGGGAGGGCGTCGAGGCCGCGCCCGGCGGCCCCGGCGGCGGCACGGAGACGGTCGCGCTGGCCGTCGATCACCGGACCCGTTGGCGCGAGCTGTGGATCGAGGGCGGGACGGACCTGCCGGACGGCGCGGTGGTGACGTGGCAGGTCACCCACGCCCTGGGCAACGAGCTGCCGCGGGGCGAGTGGCCCGCGCGGAACCTGATCGCCGACGGCACCGCGGTGGTGCGGGACGGCGCGTACTGGACCCGCCTCAACACGACCTACTGGCCGCCGGGCCGCGTCGACGTGCGGGTGCAGTTCCCGGTGGCCCTCCAGCCCGAACCGGTGCGGCTGCGGTACGGGGAGTTCGGCGAGCACCTGACCGGCGGCAACGTGACCTCGCTCGGCGGCTCCCGGGTCGTCACCGCCGAGCACGCCTTCGACTGGACGCGCTGAGCGCGCCGCGTGACCGCATCTTGTCCTTCTTCCGCCCCGCCGTCGACGCCCTCCAGCCCTACGTCCCCGGCCGGCAGCCGGCGGCCGGGGCCCGCGTCGTCAAGCTGAACACGAACGAGAATCCGTACCCCCCGAGCCCGCGGGCGCTGGCCGCGCTCGACGCGGTCGAGGGGGACGAGCTGCGCCGCTATCCGGACCCCGCCAGCCGGCGGTTCCGCGAGGCGGCGGCCGAGACCCACGGCGTCGACCCGGCGTGGATCATCGCCGGCAACGGCAGCGACGACGTGCTCACGATGCTCGTCCGCGCGGTCACCGGACCCGGCCGCACCGTGGTCTACCCCACCCCGACCTACGTGCTGTACCGGACCCTCGCCGCGATCCAGGAGGCCCCGGTGGTCGAGGTGCCCTTCGACGACGACTTCGTCCTGCCCGTCGCGGCCCTCGCCGAGGCCGGCGGTGCCCTCACGTTCGTGGCCAACCCGAACAGCCCGACGGGCGCCGCCGCGCCGGTGCGCACCCTCGCCTACCTGGCCGATTCGCTCGACGGCCTGCTGGTGATCGACGAGGCCTACGCCGCGTTCGCCGAGGCCGACGCCCTCGACCTCGTGCGGCGGCGCCCCAACGTCGTCGTCCTGCGCACCCTGTCGAAGAGCCACGGCCTCGCCGGCCTGCGCCTCGGCTACGCGATCGCCCCGCCCGCGGTGATCGAAGGGCTCGGGAAGGTGAAGGACAGCTACAACGTCGGCGCGGTCGCCGACCGCGTGGGCGCCGCCGCCATCCGCGACACCGCCTACGCGGAGCGCGTCGCCGGCCGCATCGTCGAGAGCCGCCGCCGCCTCGCCGGGGGTCTCGAGGGGCTGGGGTGCCGGGTGTGGCCCAGCCAGGCGAACTTCCTGCTCGTCCGGCCGCCGGCGGGCGACGCCGCCCGCGTCCACCGCCAGCTCGAGGCGTGCGGCGTGCTCGTGCGCTACTTCGACGAGCTGGCGCTCGCCGAGACGCTGCGCATCACCGTCGGCACCGACGAGGAGAACGCCGTGCTCCTCGACGCGCTGCGGCAGATCCTGTAGGGACCCGGACGCCGCCTGTCCGGGGTCGCCGCCATGCCCATCGCCGTCGATGTCGCGATCCTGCTCCCGCCTCCCGCGCGGACCGTCGTCGAGCGCCTGAACGCGGGCTTCGACCACGCGCCCGACGCCGGGTTCCGGTTCGACGCCGCGCATCACCCCCACGTCACCCTGAGCCAGCACTTCGTGCGGCGCGGCCGGCTCGCCGAGGTCCGCCGGCTCGTCGGCGGCGTCGTGGACGGGCTCGATCCCTTCGAGGTGAGGGTGAGCGGCGCGCGGGCCGGCCGCACGTCGCAGGTCCTCGCCGTCGAGGCGTCCGCCCCGCTCCGGCGGCTTCACGAGCGGCTGATGGACGCCCTGCGGGGCGAAGAGGTAGCCGGAGACGCGGCGGCGTTCCAGGCCGACGGGGCGCCGGCCAGGCCCGCGGACGCGGCATGGGTCACGGGGTTCCGCGGGCGGTCGAGCTACGCCCGCTACGATCCGCACGTGACCGTCGGCATCGGGCGGCGGCCGCTCTCGGCGGCGCCGTTCCGCTTCCGCGTGGAGGAGATCGCGCTCTGCCGGCTCGGGCGGTTCTGCACCTGCCGGGACCGGCTCGCGGGCTGGGCGTTGTGAATCGCGACCGGGAAGCGCGGGGCCGACCCCGAGGGACGGCCCCGCGGGCGGGCCGGCGCCCCCCGGCCGACACACCAGGCGCGGCGGCGTCGGCGGACCACCGGGCGACGGGCGGGGGCCGTCGCGGCCATACCCCGCCCTCCGCCCGCAAGGGAGCCGGCCGCGGCAATCGCACGTGCGGGCCGTCGGCGACTGGGTGCGCCCGCGCGGGGAGGACGGCGGCGCGGCGGCCGTCGGGCTTGTCACGGCGGACCGTACCGGGAGAGCATACGGCCGGATCGACCGGAACCCGGGCGGACCACGGCGAGGGGCGGCCCCCCGGCCCGCGCCCGCACGCACACCGCGTCCGCACCTAGACCGCGCCGCGGCCCCGCGGCGCCATCAATGGAGGTCCCGTGATGTTGCGCAGACTCGTTGTTCCGAGCGCCGCCGCCCTGCTCGCGGCGGGCGTCCTCTACGTCGCCGTCGAAACCCCCGCGACCGCCGGCGCGCCGGCCGGCCAGGAGCCGTTCACGCCCCGCGAAGTCACCCCGGCGGACATCCCGCCGGACATCCACGAGGACTCGTGGGCGCGGCTGCCCACCATCCAGCGCGAGACCCTCGACGCCGAGGGCCGGCGCGTCTTCGACGTCATCGTGAACCCGGACAGCCGCTACGCCACCGGGCTGCGGGGCCCGATCGGGATGTGGATGTACAGCCCGCCGATGGCCGAGCACCTGTTCCCGGCCAGCACCTACCTGCGCTTCGGCGCGGACGGCGCGCGGGACCAGCGGCTGGCGGAGCTGGCCATCCTGACCGCGGCCCGGTCGCTCGACAGCCAGTACGAGTGGTCGGCCCACGAGGGGCTCGGGCTGCAGGCCGGCCTCGAGGAGGAGATCATCGACCTCCTCCGCCACGACCGTCCGGTGGCGGAAGGCGACGGGCTGCCGGGATTCGGCGAGGTGGAGCGGACGATCATCCGAGCCACGCGCGAGCTGATCCGCGAGCCGAAGCTCAGCCGCGGGACCTTCGAGGCGGCCCAGCGGCTCCTGGGCAACCAGGGGATCATGGACCTCGTGGGCCTCGTCGGCCACTACACGCTGGTGAACTACACGCTCAAGGCGTTCGACGTGCAGCGGCCCCCGGGCAGCCGGTTGCTGCTGCCGTTGCCCGAAGCGCCTTGACGCCGCCGGACGGCGGCCCCCCCCCCGGCGCGGGGGCGCCGCCGTCCGTCCGGGTCACGACCCGGCGCGCCGGGTCGGCTTGGGCGGGGGCGGGGTGCCCGCCTCCACGACCAGCGGCGCATCGAGGCCGTCGGCGTCGCGGTGTTCGCTGGCCAGACGCCGACGCTCGGCGACGATGAGGCCGTACTCGGTCGCCCGCTTCCAGACGCGGTTGGCCATCTCCGTCAGGTGGACCGCGCGCAGGCCGTAGTAGAGGAACACGGCACCGACGACGCCCAGCACCGACGCCTGCAGCGCGTTCACGGCGGGCCCGCCCAGCTCCGGCACCAAGCGTCCGAGACCCTGGTAGACCACGAACCCGAGCGCGGCCAGGAACGGTCCGGTGACGGTGCGGACGCTCCACGACGCCACCCGCGACTCCTTCTCCATCAGCGTCGCGACCGCCCGCAGCCGGGTCAGACCGCGGTTGATGCTGTCGAAGTCGCCCCCCGCGAGCACGTCGCGCAGGGTGACCTGGGCGCGGCACGCCCGCGTCGCGCGGCGTTCGCCGCGCAGCAACGACACCCGTCCGACCGCCACCCTGCATTCGGGAAACCGGGCGCGCAGCCGGGCGATGAACCCGGCCTGCCCCGCTTCCGTGTACTCGTGCAGGGTCGAGCCGGGGTCGAGCTGGATGCGGCGCCGGGATGGGACCAGCACCAGCTCGTGCAGCTCGCCGGTCTCGGCGTCCTCGACGTAGACGGCGACGTGGGGCGCGATGCGTTCGTGCAGGGCCGCCTCGTGGTCGAGACAGGGCAGCCGGGGAACGGCGGCCACGACGTCCACCCGCAGGCGGTACAGCTTGACGGCCCGGAGGCGGGCGAACGACGCGAGTTCGGCGAGGAAGCGGCTGGCGACGTCGCAGGCGCCGGACGCCGATTCGGGGGGAAGCCCGCCGCCAACGCTCTCCACCCCGGCCCTCCTCAGCCCTCCGACGGGCGCCCTTCGGCCCGTCCGACGGGAACCGCTAGACCGACTCTCGCGTATCCCCACACTGTAACCGACGGGCGCGGGAACCGACGGGCGCAGGCGCCGGCCGGGAACGGCTTCGGCACCCGTGCCAGCCAGTCAGAATAGCACGCGCGCCGGCCGCGCCGCTTTGCCGAACCCCGCCGGACCGGGGCCGGCGGGCTGACCCCGGGAAGGGAATCGGGGCGTCGGACGCAACGCGCGGAGCATCGTGCCGACGATCAGAGGCGACGACGAGGAGGGAATCGATGTCGGACCAACAGTGGTACCGGGCGCGGGACGGGCACCAGGTCGGCCCGATGTCCGAGGCGGCGCTGGCCACGGACGTCCGGAACGGCGACGCGGACGCCTCGACCCTGGTCTACACCGCGGGCATGGCCGACTGGACCGCCCTCGGCGACGTCCCGCGGCTGCGGGCCCACCTGCCGGCCGAGGCCCTCGCGGTGCCGCCGGTGCCGGCGGGCCGCATCGCCCACGAGATCGACTACCACGTCCAGGGCGTCGAGATGCAGTACGTCGAGATCGAGCTCGACCCCGGCGAGAGCGCGGTCGCGGAAGCCGGCGGGATGATGTACA
The DNA here is from genome assembly GCA_963666855.2 of Vicinamibacterales bacterium. Taxonomy (GTDB): domain Bacteria; phylum Acidobacteriota; class Vicinamibacteria; order Vicinamibacterales; family UBA8438; genus JAJEEA01. Next base: position 3,840 of record CAXXTG010000015.1, on the reverse strand, counting down.
TGCACGGCGGCATCGTCATGGAGACGGTGTTCGGCGACGGCAGCCAGCCGCCGCGCGGGGGGTTCATGAACAAGCTGCTGGGGGCCGGCAAGCGGCTGCTCACCGGCGAGAGCCTGTTCATGACGGTGTTCACCAACGACGCGCACGGCAAGGCGCGGGTGGCCTTCGCCGCGCCCTACGCCGGCAAGATCCTCCCGATGGACCTCAGCCAGCTCGGGGGCGAGCTGATCTGCCAGAAGGACGCGTTCCTCTGCGCCGCCAAGGGCGTCTCCATCGGCATCGCCTTCCAGAAGAAGATCGGCGTCGGGCTCTTCGGCGGCGAGGGCTTCATCATGCAGCGCCTCGAGGGCGACGGCCTCTCGTTCCTGCACGCGGGGGGCAGCGTCCATCAAGTCGACCTCGAGCCGGGCGAGACCCTGCGGGTCGACACCGGCTGCCTCGTGGCCCTGCAGCCCACCGTGAACTACGACATCCAGTGGGTGGGCGGCATCAAGACCGCGCTGTTCGGGGGCGAGGGGCTGTTCTTCGCCAACCTCACCGGACCCGGCCAGGTGTGGCTGCAGTCGCTGCCCCTGAGCCGCCTCGCCGACCGCATCTACAAGGCGGCGCCGCAGACCGGCGGGCGCCGGCAGGGCGAGGGGTCGGTGCTGGACCATGCGCTCGGCATCGGCAACCTGATCGACGGCAAGTAGCCGGCCGGCCCGGCGGGCCGCGGCAGACCGGCGGGTGCCGCCAGGGCGAGCCCCCATGCAGCCCTCCGCCGCGGATGCCACGGATGCCTTGAACCGCGGCGGGATGATATAGTCTCGCCGTCGAGTCCAGTCTCGTCGCGCCGCCCGCGGCCGGGTGTTCGTACCCGTACCGCCTTGAGCGCGTGAGATCCGTGCAAGCGCGTACGACGGCGCCAGCCGCGTGCACTCTTTCGGCAACCGGCGTCAGCCGGGCGGCGCGGCGCCGCCTCTGACCGCCGCCAGACAGACGAGGTATGAGAGAAATGCGGAATCCGTCCACCAACCCCGACCGCCGCGTCCCCGCGGTGTTCCTGTTCGCCACGCTGTGCCTTGCGGCGGCCCTCACGACGACGACCGCCGCCCAGGACCTGACGATCTGGGACGGCGTGTACACCGAGGATCAGGCGTCGCGCGGCCAGCGCACCTACGACCAGGAGTGCGCGGCGTGCCACCTCGACGACCTCATGGGCGACGGCATCGCGCCGTCGCTGATCGGCTCGGCCTTCTTCTTCCGGTGGAGCGAGCTGTCGATGGGCGACATGTACACCGCCATCCGCACCACCATGCCGCAGGGCGCCCCGGCGAGCCTGAGCCCGTCGGGCTACGCGGACATCTCCGCCTACATGCTGCAGAGAAACGACGTGCCGGCCGGGTCGATGGAGCTTCCCAGCGACGTCGACGATCTCGAAGGCATCATGATCACCGAGGCGCAGTAGCCCTCGGGACGCTCCGCCGGGGCCGCGCCGCCGGCCCCGGCGCCACCCTCCGCTACGCCGCGCGCGTCCGCACCCCCCACATTCACTTCGCGGTCGGCCGGCGCGGGCGGGTCTTCACGTCGGAGATGCTCGTTGCGGGACCGCCCGCCGGCGCCGCCTCTGCCGCTTCCGGTCCCCCCCCCGGCCCGCTCCGCCCCGCATCTCCTTCGCCGCCGCCTCACGCATGCCCGATCGGACGCTCCCGGCCAACCGGGCGGCGGCGGCGTCCTAACCCGTAGAGGGCGTGGCCGGGCGGCGGGCTCGCGCGACGACCCGACAATCCAGGGAGGGATCATCGACATGGCGACTACGACCTGCATGAGATGGGCGACCCGCATGGGACGGGCGGCGTGGACCACCGCGGCGCTGGCCGCGCTGGCCGCCCTGGCCGCGCCCGCGGCGGCGGCGGGACCGGAGCGAACGGCGCAGGACGAGCGCGGGGAACGCGAAGCGGCGGAGCGCACGGTCGTGCGGCGGGTCGAGATCGGCGGGCCGCGCACGGAGATCGGCGTCTCGGTACGGGATGTCGAGGAGGCCGGAGAAGCGGCCGAGGGCGCGGTGGTGACCGACGTCCGCGCCGACGGCCCGGCCGCGGCCGCGGGCGTCGAGCCGGGGGACGTCATCGTCGAGTTCGACGGCGAGCGCGTGCGCAGCGCCCGCCAGTTGGGGCGCCTCGTCGGGGAGACGCCGGCCGGGAGGCCCGCGCCGGTGCGCGTGCTGCGGGACGGATCGCCGGTGACGCTGAGCGTCACGCCGGCGGAGAGGTCCGGCTGGACGGGGCTTCGGGCGCGGGAGTTCGCCGACCGGGTCCGCGTGGAAGTGGAGGAGCTCGCGGAACGCGGCGGCGTCGAGGAGCTCGCCCGGGAATTCGCGCAATCGGAAGAGTTCGCCGCGCTCCGCCGGCTGCCGGAAGCCTTCCGCGGCTTCGTCGCCCGGCCGGGCCGCGTCCGGCTGGGCATCCGCGCCGAGTCGCTCCGGGGACAGCTCGCGGAGTACTTCGGCGCCGCCGCCGGCGTCCTCGTCGAGCATGTCGACGAGGGCGCGCCGGGCGCAGCGGCCGGCCTGCGCGCCGGCGACGTCATCACCGCCATCGACGGGGACGCGGTGGACGATCTCGGGGACCTCCGCCGCCGGCTCGCGCGGGTGGAGCCGGGCGCCGCGTTCGACATCACCGTCGTACGCGACCGCGCCGAGACGTCCCTGACCGTCGAACCGACCGAGGAAGTGGAAGAGGCAGAGGAGGGAGAGGCGGATCCGCGACGGCGCGGCCCGACGATCTGATTCGGGTGATTCCGGGGAGCGCGGGACGGGACGACCTGCCTCCCCCACACCAACCGGAGCCGGCCGGTCCAAGCCGGCTCCAGCCCGCGCCCCGCCTCCGAAGCCCCGCCATCGGCGGTGATACGATGGGAGCGGGTTCCCGCCGCAGCCGCCGCCGTGTGCGGCCCCGCGGGGCGGGCCGACGCACCGGCGCGGAGACCGCGCGAGACCCGGTCATGGACACCTACTACCACCCCCCCGACCTCGGAAAGTTCGGCGACATCGCCAAGGACGCGCCCGAGCTGTGGGAGAAGTTCTCGGCGTGGTACGACGCGGTGTTCGCCGAGGGCGCGCTGACCCAACGCGAGAAGGCGCTGATCGCGTTGGCCGTGGCGCACGCGGTCCAGTGCCCCTACTGCATCGACGCGTACACGACGGCGTCCCTGGAGAAGGGCGCGGCACCCGACCAGATGACCGAGGCGGTGCACGTCGCCGCCGCGATCCGCGGGGGGGCGGCGCTCGTCCACGGCGTGCAGATGCGCAACCGCCTCGACAAGCTGTCGATGTAGCCATGTCGCTGCCCACGCTGCTGAACACGCGCTCGCCGCTCGCCCCGCCCGCGGCCCAGCGCGCCCGCCTCGAGGCCCTGCCCCTCGCCCGCGCCTTCGACGAGGCGGCCGCTTCGGCGGGGCACGGGACGCTGCGCCCGGCCGCGGCGGCGACGCTCCAGATCAACGTGGGCAAGCGCTGCAACCAGGTCTGCCGCCACTGCCACGTCGACGCCGGCCCGGACCGGCGCGAGGTCATGCCCGACGAAGTGGTCGAGGCGTGCTTCGCGCTGCTCGCGGCGACGGACATCCCCACGGTCGACATCACCGGCGGGGCGCCCGAGCTGCACCCGCGGTTCCGCGACATGGTGGCGCGGGCGGCGGGGCTCGGCCGCCGGGTGATGGACCGCTGCAACCTGACGGTCCTGACGCTGCCCGCGTACCAGGACCTCCCCGCGTTCCTGGCCGGGCACCGCGTCGAGATCGTGGCGTCGCTGCCGTCCTACGCCGGCGCCATGACCGACCGCCAGCGCGGCGACGGCGTCT
>CAXXTG010000014.1:0-4095 GCA_963666855.2 Vicinamibacterales bacterium | reverse complement strand
GTCGCCGCCGAGCGGCGGCAGGTCGAGGTCGCGCAGGGCCGGATGCCGGCGCACGCGGTCGCCGTCGCCGTTCGGCTGCATCCACGCGTGCTCGCCCCGCGTCAGGTCGATGGCGGTCATCCGCGAGTAGGGCGGCTTCAGCAGGGGCAGCCCGTTCGGCATCCGCGGCTGGACGCCGGCCGCGAGACCCCGCATCGTGTAGCGGAGGTTGCCGCCGTCGGCGGGGTCCGGCGTGTAGTACTTGATGACCGAGAACCGGTTGACCGACGGCACGTAGAGCAGCCCCGTCTCGGGGTCGACGCCGGAGCCCGCCCAGCCCGCGCCGCCCCCGACGTGGGGGCGCTGAATCGTCCCCTGCAGGCCGCCGTCGTGGCTCAGCGTCGGGGGCGAGAAGAGCGGCCCGAGGCGGAAGTTGCGCACCGCCTCGACGGCCATCGCCCGGATCTCCGGCGTGAAGTCGACGAGGTCGTCGATGCCCACCCCCTGGTACTCGAACGGGGGCGGCTTCGTCGGGAACGGCTGGGTCGGCGACAGCACCTCGCCCTCCATGTCGCTGTCGGTCTCGACCGGGCGCTCCTCGATGGGCCACACCGGCTCGCCCGTCACCCGGTCGAAGACGTAGGTGAACCCCTGCTTGCTCACCTGCGCGATCGCCCTGACCGGCTCGGCCCGGCCCTCGACCGCGACGTCGACGAGGCTCGGGGCGGCGGGGAAGTCGTAGTCCCAGACCCCGTGGTGCACGGCCTGGAAGTGCCACATCCGCTGGCCGGTCTCGATGTCGAGGGCGACCACGCTCTCCGCGAACAGGTTGTCGCCGGGCCGGTGGCCGCCGTAGTAGTCGCCGGTCGGCGTGCCCGTCGGCAGGTACACGTAGCCCAGCTCCTCGTCGGCGCTCATCGGCGGCCACACGTTGGTGTTGCCCGAGTAGCGCCACGACTCGTTGCCCCAGGTGTCGGCGCCGAAGTCGTCGCCGGTCGGCACGGTGCGGAAGACCCAGCGCACGTCGCCGGTGCGGGCGTCCACCCCCTTGATCCACCCGGGCGGCGCCTCCTTGGCGATGACCCCGTCCGAGATGACGTTCGGCGTGACCACCACGTCGCGGGCGACGACGGGCGGCGACGCCACCCCCATCAGGTTGCGGCCGCGCCGGTTCGTGCCGCCGCGGTCGGCGCGGGGGATGCCCTCCATCAGGTCGACGCGCCCGTCGTCGCCGAAGCCGGGCACCGGCGCGCCGGTCTCGGCGTCGAGCGCGATCAGGTACGCCTCGTGGGTCCCGAAGAAGATCCGGGCGTCGTCGCCGTCGCTCCACCACGCGACCCCGCGCGAGTTGTAGAAGTGGGTCGGCCGCCCGCGGAGGTACACCTGCGGGTCGTGCACCCATATCGTCTCGCCGCTCGCGGCGTCGACGGCCGCCACCTGGTGCAGCGCCGTCGAGAGGTAGAGGACGCCGCCCGCCATCAGCGGCGTCGCCTGGAACATCCGGATGCCGAGGCGGGGGACCCGCTCGCGCAACGCGTCGAGATCGAGCGAGGCGTCGGCCGACTGCCAGCGCCAGGCGATCTCGAGGTCGCCGAAGTTGCCGGCGTCGATCTGGTCGAGCGGCGAGTACTTGGTGCTGCCGGCGTCGCCGCCGTAGCTCCGCCACTCGCCGTCGGCGGCGCCGTACTGGGCGCGCGCGTCGGCCGGGCCGAGCGCGGCCGCGCACCACGCGAGAAGCACCACGGAAACGGGGACCGTCGAGCGGCGCCGCGTGCACTGCATCGTCACCTCCGGTCTCCACTATACTCGGCTCGTGGCCGCGGGCGGTCGTGAGCGGCAACGGACGCACGAGGGCCGACGATGGAATCGGGCGACTTCACGGATCGGCTCCGCCGCCTGCGGGACGAGCCGGATCCGCGCCGCCGCCGGCTGGCCATGCTCGCGCTGCTCACGGCCCGGCTCGCGCCGCAGGGCATCGAGCCGATCCTGGTCGGGGGTGCCGCGCTCGAGTTCTACACCGCCGGAGGCTACGCGACCGGCGACGTGGACCTGGCCCTGCCGTCCGGACCCGAGGTGGACGCCGCGTTCGCCGCGCTGGGGTTCGAGAAGGAGGGGCGGCTCTGGCATCACGCCGACCTCGATCTGCTCTTCGAGGCGCCGGCGCCGGCCGGGCTTCCGGGCGAGGACGCCCCGCGGACGGAGGTCGCCGTCGACGGCCTCCCCGTGGTGGTCATCGGCGTCGAGGACCTGCTCGTCGATCGCCTGCGCGCCTGGGTGCACTGGAAGAGCGACGAGGACGGACGCTGGACCCGGCGGCTCGCGAAGCTGTACGCGCACCGCTTGGACTGGGGCTACCTGCGGGCGCGGACGCGGGACATCCCCGAAGAAGCCGAGGCCCTGCAGCGGGTCGAGCGGGAGGCGCGCCCGCGATGATCGACTACGACGAGTTCCAGGCGGAGGTGAGGCGTCTCAAGCGCGAGCGCTGGGCGAAGATTCTCGCCGCCGAGCCACCTGGCCGCGCTCCGGGAAGGCGGCCGCGCGATCCGGAGCAGGAGCGCCTGCTGCTGAGGATGGACCGCGCCCGGCTGCAGCGGGAGCAGCCTCTCTTGTTGGCGCAGAAGCCGCGTTCGGAGTGACGGCCGCTGCGGCGTCGCTGGCGCTCGACGACGATCTTGGCGCCGCCCGGGACCGCCGCGAGTACCGTCGGGTCGCCGTCGATGGCGCCTATGGGCCGAACCACGGCGGTCAGCGCAGCAGGTCCCGCATCATCGTGCCTACGGATGCCGCCGAATCCTCCACGTCGAATGGGAGGCATGCCAGTTCCAGGTCGTGATCGTCGACGAACCGGAAGACGATCGTCTCGCGAAACGCCGTCGTCCTCGGATAGATCAGGGCCACCCGCCGGCAGCCGTATCCCCTGCCGTAGGCGAAGAGCTGATACGCGTCGTCCTGACTGACGCCATGGTTCGGCTCGCCGGGGTCGAGGCGCTTCCACTTCGCATCCAGGATGAATCGGACCCGCCCGCTCTCGGTCAGGACGATGTCCGGCTTCAGCCGAAAGGCGTCCTGGCCTGCGCCGTTCGTCGCCAGGGGCCGCACCGGCCCCTGGGCGCGCACCGTGAAGCGTCGCTGGTGTCGGCGGACGGCGGCGGTGACGAAGTCCTCGAACACCTCCTCCATCGGAAACAGCAGCGCGCGGTTGACGTGCGGGCCGGCGAAGGTGGCGAGACCGCGGCCGAACAGGAACAACCGGATCCAGGGCATCACGGCGTCGTAGTGCCGCATCGAGCGGTCCACGTGATGCCGCGCCCAGTCGTCGTCCAGGTTCGTCGAAGGGGGCACGTCGGAGAAGAGGATGCGCAACTGGTGGACCCGCTGTCGGTTCGCGGGATGACGCACGGCGTCCGCGAGCCGCCGCAACGCGAGGTGGATCAGGCGGTTGGCGGGCCGGTCCGCGGTGAACTCGTCGTAGCCGACGTAGAACCGCGAGCGGTCGACCAGGTTCTCGCGGACGTGCGGCGGGAACAGGATGCGCCCGCGCAGGCGGGGCAGGTTCGCCTCCCGTGTCCGGTACGCCCGCGCGAGACCTCGACGGGTCAGCAGGATGACGCTCGTCAGGAACAGATGGACGAAGGCTTCGAGCATGTCGAAGCGGCGTACCGAACGGATGGCGGCGTCGTCGAGCTGCGCCGGCCCGAGACCGCGCCAGTCTTGCAGCATGGTCAGGAAGACCCTGCGGGTGTTTTCGTGGCGGCCTGTCGAGGCATCGGCCGGGCCGCCGGCCCGTTCGCCGGTTCTCGAGGCCCATGTCGATCTCGACCGGGGCGTCGAGGTCGATGAATCGGCTGAGCCGCCGGCCCGTTCGCCAGGGGGCGGAGCGGGCCCCCCCGCCTCGCGCGCGACGTTCGCGAGGTCGATCTTCGGCAGGATCTCGACGACCGTTCCGCGGCGCGTCTCGATGATTCCGACGTAGTTCTGCGCGTAGAGACTGTCGTTCCGGAGCGCCAGGACGGGCCGCCGCCCGGCTTCGGCGTCGGCCGGTTGCGCGAGGGCGAATCGCTCGAGCTCCCGTCGCTCGTTCTCCTCGAGTCCGGTCAGCTCATCGTGTTCTCGCAC
>CAXXTG010000013.1:0-3319 GCA_963666855.2 Vicinamibacterales bacterium | reverse complement strand
GCGGGCGGGGCGGGGGGCCGTGGGCGAGCGTTGGGCGGGCGGCACCCCTCCTGCCGCCGCTGGCGGGCCACTCGCTCACGCGCTCCAGCGCTGCTTCAGCGCGCGTCTCGGCCTTGGCGACACGGGCGGCCGTTTCCGCCTCCACGAGCGCCGTTTCCGCCTCCTCAAGCACCCGCTCGGCGCGGCGGCGGTCGCCGTAGGCGGCCGCACAGTTGCGGCGCTACCTCGCCGACGAACGCCTGGCGCGCCAGTGCTCCGCGGTGCGGTTCACGGGCCTGGCGGTGGTGTTCCACGGGTGGGATATGGCGGCCTGCGAGGCGGTGTCTGGATAGCGCTGTCGACCGGGCGCATGCCGTTCCAAGTGCTGTGGAGCGCCGCGGTGTCGTCCGGGCTCTGGCCGGGCGGGGGCCGACGTTTGGAGTAGACTCGTGATGATGGCTGATCGGCCCGTCGGTGAGCATGAGACGCCCGGCGAACGCGCGGTACCTGACCCGCTGCCGACCGATGCCGCGCACGTGCGGACGGAGATTGCCGACGTGCGGGTGGAGATCGCGAACCTCGACAAGCGGCTGTCCGGAGAGATGGCCGACCTCCGGACGGAATTGCGGACCGGACTGGCGGACGTGCGGACGGAGATGCGGACCGGACTGGCGGACGTGCGGACGGAGATGCGGACCGGACTGGCGGATATGCGGACGGAGATCGCCGGTGTCCAGACCGCCATCGCCCGCCTTGGAGAGCAGCACGCGAAGACCGAGGCCAGCCGCCTGCGCTGGACGCTCGGCGCCATCATCGCGGGAAGCTCCCTCGGCGTGGCCGTCCTGCGGACTGCTCGGGGACTGACCGGCGACCGTCAGGGGACCCCGGGGCTGAAGCTCGTCCCGCGCCCGAGCGGAACACGTCGCCGCGCAGGAGGCCCGACGCCGAGTGCCGGTGGCGAACCGCTGGCACTGTCGAGGAGCGGGCGCTCGCGGAGTGGGAGGGTTCAATGCCAAGGGCATTTGTCAGTGACACATCTCGGGATGAAGCCGGCGAGAGGCACGGCACCGTTCTGGAGACGCCCAAGAACAGCGGCGTCGTCGAGCTGCTGCGGTCCCGGTGTCAGGAAGACGAAGATGAGCAGCGCGAAACCCTGGCGCATCTCAAGGTCGCACTCGACGAGGATCGGTTTTCGCATCGCAAGTTGTTTCCATGAGCACGATCATGTAGTGCCGGGGCCGCCGGCCCCGGGAGTCTCCGCGACCCCGACCAAGCCGCCCGTCCGCGCGATTACGGTGCTGTCCTCCGTCCACAACATCCGCTCGGCCCGCTCCAGCAGCCCCCGCAGGCCGGTGCGGCGGAGGGCCGACACCGCGACCCCGTCGTGCCGGCGCGCCAGCGCCTCGCCCTCGCCGTCGGCCATCCGGTCGATCTGATTGAAGACCAGCAGCTCCGGCGCGTCGACGTCGATGTCGCGCAGCACGCGGCGGACGGCCTCGATGCGGCGCTCGCAGTCGGGCGTGGCGGCGTCCACGACGTGGAGGAGCAGCGAGGCGTCGGCCAGCTCCTCGAGGGTGGCGCGGAAGGCGGTGACGAGGTCGGCGGGGAGGTCGCGGATGAACCCCACCGTGTCGGTGATGATGACCTCGCGCTCGCGGGGGAAGCGCAGGCGGCGCGACGTGGGGTCGAGGGTCGCGAACATCTGGTCGGCCACGTGCACCTCGGTGCGGGTGAGGGACCGCAGCAGGGTGCTCTTGCCGGCGTTGGTGTAGCCGACGATGGAGAGGACCGGGGCCCCGCGGCGCCCCCGCCGCTGCCGCCGGTTCCCGCGCTGCTGGGCGAGCTTCTTCAGCTCGCGTTCGAGCCGGGTCACGCGGTCGCGGGTGCGGCGGCGGTCCACCTCGAGCTTGGTCTCGCCCGGCCCCCGCCCCCCGATGCCGCCCGCGAGGCGCGACAGCGAGACCTCGGCGCGCTGCGCGAGGCGCGGCAGCAGGTACTTGAGCTGGGCCAGCTCGACCTGCAGCTTGCCGTCGCGGGTGGTCGCGTGCTGCGCGAAGATGTCGAGGATGAGCTGGGTGCGGTCGATCACCCGCAGCTCCATGCGCTCGCCGAGGTTGCGGGCCTGGGTGGGGGTCAGGTTCTGGTCGACGATGACGAGGTCGGCGTCGTCCTGGAAGGCGCGGATGACGAGGTCGTCGAGCTTGCCCGAGCCGAGCACGGTCTTGGGGTCGACGCGGGGCCGGTTCTGGGTCACCACGTCGACGATGTCGACGCCGGCCGAGCGGGCCAGCTCGCGCAGCTCGTCGACGTGGACCTGCAGCTCGCGGGCGCCGCGGCCGGCGGTGACCGACACGAGGATGGCGCGCTCGCGGTCGCCGACCCGCTGCCCGCCGGTGTCGCGCGCGAGGGCCGCCTCGCGCTCGCGGATCCACGCCTGGAAGTCGAAGTCGATCAGGGCCGGGGGCTGCGGGTCGAGACGCTCGATGCCCGCGTCGCGGTCGCCCGGTTCGCGGTCGCCGGCGGGCCGGAGGGCGGCGGCGTGGGCGAGCGCGGGCAGGCCCTCGTGGTCCAGGCCCACCGTGACCATGGCGTCGAGGCGCAGCAGCAGCAGGTCGGTGCGGTCGTCCCGCGTCAGCCCCTCGCCCGCGAGGTGGGTGTGGACGCAGCGCAGGCCGCGCAGCCGTCCGCGGCCGGCGCGCAGGCGGCCCCAGTCGGGCAGGGCGATGGAGTGGGCGTCGCCCACCATCACGTGCTGGACGAGCCCGCGGCGGTCGAGGAGCACGCCGACCTGGCGGCGGATCTCGTGGCTGACCTCGGTGAGCTGCCGGGCGAGCTCCTGGGTGACGAGCCGGTCCGCGGGGACCCGGCGCCGGAACAGGCGCTCGAGCTGGCGCGTCTGGCTGGCCTTCAGGCCGTGGGTGTCGCCGAAGACTTCGATGAGGGATGCCTCCAGTCAGGGCCGCGGCGCGGCGGCGCCGGCGGCCTCGCGCGCGAAACGGCGGTAGACCTCGCGCGCCTCGTCGAACTGCGCGAAGACGTGGGCGCGCTCGCGTTCGGCCCGCCAGCCGGGCCACGCGTCCGCCATCTCGTGCAGCTTGTCGATCCACCGCAGGGCGTAGTCGGTCGCCGCCGCGTCCCGGATCGGCTCGCCGCCGACGAGGAGCCACACCGGGTTGGTGAACGCCTGCACGTAGGTTACGTCCATGGGGAAGCGCTCGGCGGGGGCGCCCTCGGCCCGCAGGTGGCACCAGCCGCTCGTGGTTACGCGCCGGCCCACGGTGAACGCGGCCGACCGCCGGTCCGTGCCGAGCGGTACCTCCTGCACGGTCTCGCCGTCGCA
>CAXXTG010000012.1:0-6359 GCA_963666855.2 Vicinamibacterales bacterium | reverse complement strand
GATCGCGCTCGACGACCTGATTGCCGCCGTCCTGCACGCGCTGAGCACCGACGGGCTGGCGGGCCCGGTGAACGCGGTCGCGCCGAACCCGGTCACCAACGCCGAGTTCACGAAGACGCTGGGCCGCGTGCTGCGGCGCCCGACCATCCTGCCCATGCCCGCGTTCGGCGCCCGGCTGGCGTTCGGCGAGATGGCCGACCACCTGCTCCTCGGCGGCGCCCGCATCGAGCCGTCCCGGCTGCGGGAGACGGGCTTCGACTTCGGCTACCCCGACCTGGAGGGCGCCCTGCGGCACCTGCTGGGCCGGTAGCCGCAACCGGCGGGTCCGCTCCGTTTGCCGACGTGCCGCAAGCGTGCGATCATGGATTCGGGGCATGCTCGCCCCGATGCCTTGGTTGGCGTTCCCCGGCATGCGGGGAGACAGGAGACCGGTGCCATGCCGTGGGGTGAATCGTTGCGAAGACTTGGAGTCTGAAATGTTGTCGATCAGACCATGGAGCGTGGGGGTGTTGGCAAGCTGCGCGCTGACTTCGATGATGTGGGTTCAGTTGCCGGCTCAGTCTCCCAGCGGAACGGCGACCGCGATCGTGTCCTTTCAGTTGTACTCGACACCGCCTCGACCGATCCCGTTTTTCCCCTTTCTCTTGTCCTCACCCGCGATGATGGAGGGAGAGACCGTCGATCGGAATACCGACTTTCGCATCAACGAGAGAAGAGAGATCGACACGTTGGGTGAACGATCGTTGTGGTTGTCGGTCGAATCGGACGACCGCCGCGGCTGGGTGTATGCCGGGCCCACGAACGCCGCGAACGACTATTCTCACCTTTGGTCGCATGGTGGCATCGGTGCGGTTATCGACGAGCGGAAGGCCTCGGATCCGGCACCGTTGAGCAGGTGATCGCGTGGAGCTGATGGTTGCGCCGGATCAATTCTTGAGCAACATCAAGAGTCTGGTATCCATTCTTGGCGCTTACTATTGCGGAATCCTCATCCAGTACTCGGTTCTTCCCAAGTTGTTTCCAGGGCGACGATTCCTGCCCCTGTGGGTCCAACTGGTCCTTGGGTTCATTCCCTGTCTTGTCGTGATCTCCACGATGGGGCCGATTGTAGCGTGCACGCTGGCCGATTGGACTTTCTTCTATATGCTTGCCCTGATTTGCGAGCAGGGGCTTCTCGTCAACGCGGTCATCGCGGTCGTCGTCCGACGGTTGAGCCCATCCGGCTGATCTGGGGCCCCGGAGAGCGCCGCCTACGGCTCCGCGCACCGCCCCAACCAAGCCCCCGAGCCATGATCCGGAACCGGGCGTTCGATCTGGTTGGATCGGTGCCCGCCTTCGGCAACTCACCGCCGCTCGGGCAATTCGGCGCGTGTGCCGAGGACAAGCCCTGCTCTGCGAACCTGTGCGACGAGCTGGTCCCAAAGACCGCGTAGCTCGTCGGGCCTTCGCCTGCGACCGGACCCCTTCGCTACACGCCAAGCTGTGGCGTTGAAGTACTCGTCAGGAAGGTCGATGAGCGGTCGCGAAAAGCCCGCGTCACCACCAGCCGGCGGGAGAGCGGGGAAGAAGCTGAACATCCCGTCGATCCGATCGTCGCGAGTCGCTCCCCGATATAGCCGTAGCCGTGCGCCGGTCGGAGCGCACGCACGTCCCTGCGATCGACCCTCCGCATTGTCCGCCAAGGGACCGCAGGTCACGTCGATGAACGCGTCTGGCACCCAGTCTCGGAGCGCCGTACGAGCCTTGGATTGGTCATAATCGACGAAGTCCCTGACGACGAGCACGGTGTCGAGCATCCACCGCCGTTCGCCGTTGACTGTCTTGCCGCTCCCGAACGCGATCACCGAGCCCCGGGCGAGGTGCCTCAGACCGACCTTGTTCTGCCGGCAATTCGAGTACAGAAAGCGCTCCCCAAAGATGAACGGATCCGTGTTATGGAGTCCCCGGTAGTCCTCCTTCGGCACGTAGAACGGTCGCCACAGGTAGCGGGGATGCCGCGGGTCCCCCTTCGGCGGATTGAGCTTCGCGACAACCTCCGACTCCGGCTCCCACTCGCCCCATGCGTGCAAAACGCCGGTCTGTGTGTTGGCGTTTGCGTCGATCCACTGGCCGCGCAACTGCATGAACTTCCGCCTATGGAGGTTCTTCAGCTTGTGCCATGCCTTCTCGCAGCCGCGGTTGGGCACGTGCTCGGCACCGGGATGGGAGAACTGAACGAAGCAACGGCTATCGGCCACTCTGGTACTTCTCCCGGGTGATCGACTGGTTGCCGTTCGTGGTCCTGGGTTTCGGCGCGCCCCGCTCCCCGGCCGCGCCAACCACCCTGTGGGACGCGGTGAAGCTGGCGATCCACGGGCGGCACTTCCACCCGACCCGCGGGCGGACCGCGGCGACGGCCGCGAGTCGTGCCGGTCTAGCGGTGCAGTCCGGGCGCGTTGACGTGAGCGGTGATGGCGTCGGTATTCGCGGCGACCCGGCCCGTGAGCCGGTCGAGCTTCCCGTTGACGATGAGCACGCCGACAGCCGCGATGACGCCCGCGACGGCCCCGATGACCGCGGCGACGGCGGTAAGCGTTTCGACCATGGTCGACGATACCACGGGGGAGGGTGTAGAGGAGCAAGGATGGCGCCTGATGCCGCCGCAACCGGATGCGCCGCGATGCCTCCCAGGGGGTCCCCGCGGATTCACAGAGCACGCCGCGCCGCGAGTCGTGACTTCTACCGCTCGGTCACCGGCCTCCACGCGCGGGTGCGGCGCTCGGCGTCTGCCCGCTGGCTGGACGTCATGCCGGCCGCGACCGCGTCGCGGGCCGCGACCGCGCGGGCGCCCTCCCCGCCGGTCAGCCGCGCCGCCGCGAGGGCGAGCCACAGGTGCGCGGTGACGGGGTCGGCGGTCACGCCGGTTCTTCCTTCGGCGAACATCAGGCCGAGGTCGAGCTGGGCGAGGGCGTCGCCCTGGTCGGCGGCGAGGTGCAGCCAGCGCACCGCCTCCCCCGCGGCGGGGGGCAGGCCGCGGCCGTCGCGGTACATCAGGCCGAGGTAGCGCTGGGCGGGGGCGTGCCCCTGCGCCAGCGGCGGGACGGATCCACCGGACGGCCTCGGCGTCGTCGGCGGGGACGCCCCGGCCCTGCAGGTACATGAAGCCGAGGTCGGCCTGCGCTTCCGCGAGGCCCTCGGTCGCGGCCAAGTGGAGCCAGCGCACGGCCTCGGCGTCGTTCGCGGCGACCCCCCGGCCGTTCGCGTAGGCGAGGGCGAGGCGGTACTGGGCGCGCGCCATCGCCGCGATGTTCGCCTCGGAACTGGCGTGGGCGGGGTCGGCGGCGCGTCGCAGCCAGCGCAGGGCCTCGGCGTCGTCCTGCGGGACCCCCTGCCCCACCCCATACAAGTACGCCAGGTCGACCTGCGCCGCGACGTAGCCCTGGCCGGCCGCCTCGCGCAGCCAGCGGGCACCTTCGGCTGCGTCCTGGGCCACCCCCCGGCCGTTTAGGTACAGCGCCGCGAGGCCGGCCTGCGAGCGGGCGTGCCCCTGCTCGGCCGCCCGCCGGTACCAGCGCGCCGCCTCGGTGTCGTCCCGCGGCACGTCCTGGCCGTTCTCGTACAGCAGGGCCATCGCGTACTGGGCCCGGACCTCTCCCTGCTCGGCGGCGAGGCGCATCAGCCGCGCCGCTTCGGCGGCGTCGAGTTCGACGCCCTGGCCGACCCCGTACAGGTAGCCGAGCCCGTACTGCCCGCCGGCGTGCCCCTGCTCGGCCGCCAGTCGATACCAGCGCGCCGCCTCGCCGTCGTCCTGGGGCACCGCCTCGCCGTTGAGGTAGAGGTCGCCGAGGGTGGCCTGGGCCGGCGCGTATCCCTGCCCGGCCGCCTGCCGGTACCAGCGCAGGGCCTCTGCTGCGTCCCTCGGCACACCGTCGCCGAGCAGATGCCGCGCGCCGAGGTCGGCCTGGGCCTCGGCCACACCCTGCGCGGCCCGGGCCTCGAGATCGCGCAGGTCGGACGTGCCCGGCCGGTTCGTCGGCGGTTCCGTGCACGCGGCCGCGGCGAGCAGGACGGCGAGAAGCGCGTGGGGCAGCCCCGCGCTGCAGCGCGCCCGGAGGGCGTGGACTGGCGGCGAGTGGCCCGGCGGGCCGCATGGCCCCCGGGCGTCGCCTGGCGCGAGGGCGTAGATCGGGGATGGGCGACCGTGGCCCGCACGCTGTCCGCGGAGCGCAGGCCGCGACGGGCTGGACGGCACCCGTCGGGAAACACCGCCGGCGGCATGCAGCCGGGGCTTTTTGCCACGAACTCCGGGACCGCCGGCCGGCCGTGGGAGGGGCGCGGGCACCGGCCTCATCCGGACGGGCCGCGCCCGGCGGCGGGGTCGACATCGGCGTCGTAGTCGACGCCGTCGACGCCGAACCCGAAGATGCGGAGGAAGTCGTCGCGGATGCCGTCGAGGTCGGCGAGCTCGGCGACGTTGTCGGTGGAGACGACGGGCCACCGGCGGTTCACCTCGGCCTGGACCGGCTCGGACAGCTCCCAGTCGTCCATCCGGATGCGGCCGGCCTCGTCGAACGGCGGCGGGGCGTCCGCGTAGAGGGCGGTGCGGAACAGCCGGTCGATGTGGGCCAGGCAGTCCTCGTGGTTGCCGGCGCTCTTCATGACCCGGAACAGCAGCGCCAGGTACAGCGGCACCACGGGGATCGCCGAGCTGGCCTGGGTGACGACGGCCTTCAGCACCGCCACCCGGGCGTCGCCGCCCAGCCCCGACAGCCGTTCACGGATCGCGCCGGCGGCGCGGTCCAGGTCCTCCTTGGCCTTGCCGAGGGTGGCCTGCCAGTAGATGGGCCACGTCAGCTCGCTGCCGATGTAGGTGAACGAGACGGTCCTGAAGCCGGGGGCGAGGACCCCGGCGTCCTCGAGGGCGTCGATCCAGAACTCCCAGTCCTCGCCGCCCATCACCGCGACGGTGGCCGCGGTCTCCGCGTCCGACGCCGGCTCCAGGCTCACCCGCTCCACGACCCGGGTGTCCTGGTCGAGCGACTTCACGTGGAACGTCTCGCCGAGCGGCTTGATGGCCGAGCGGTGGAGGACGCCGGTGCGGGGATGCTGGCGCACCGGCGCCGCGAGGCTGTAGACGAACAGGTCTACCTGGCCGAGCGACGCGCGGATCTCATCGACGGCGCGGGCCTTCATCTCGTCCGAGTACGCGTCGCCGTCGAGGGTGCGGGCGTAGAGCCCGCGGGCGGCCGCCGCGTCCTCGAAGGCCGCGTTGTTGTACCACCCCGCGGTCGCCGTCTTCTTGCGCCGGGGCGCCTTCTCGAACGACACGCCGAGGGTGCCGGCCCCCGCCCCGAACGCGGCCACGATGCGCGACGCCAGCCCGTAGCCGCCGGAGCCGCCGACGACGAGGGCCCGCCGGGGGCCGTCCGGGAACGGCGTCACCCGCGCGATCTGCTCGCGCACGCTCGCGGCGCACCCTTCCGGGTGCGCCGTCGTGCAGATGAACCCTCGAATCCTCGGCTTGACGATCATTCCGGTGTCCTGTCGCTGGCGGCCGACCGGCCGCGGATCCCGCCCCCGCGGGCGCAGCCTGCCGTCCTCCCTGGAGCGCGTTGAACCGCCGCCCGAGCCGCGACTCGGGTCAGGCGGCCGGCGGCCGTGCCCGCAACGGGCGGTGCGCCGGCCGGCCCGAGCCGCACGCGGGCTCCGGGCGACGCTACTGGCCGTCCTCCCGCAGCGCGTTGAACCGCCGCGCCCGGTCCACGGCGGCCTCGTTGCCGATGAGCTCCAGGCGCCGCGCGCCCCCGAGGCCGCCCGCGCCGGCGGCGCCGAGGCTCCCGTCGCGGGCGAGGGCGGCCATCGCGTCGTCGACCGCGCCGAGGGCGATGGCCCCCATCGCGCCGACGAAGAAGACGCCGACCCCGGCGTCGCGCGCCGCCTCGAGCGACGGAGCCCCGGTCAGGATGGGGCGCCCGGCCAGCTCGACCGCCCGCCGGCACTGGTCCAGGGGGATGCCGGGGACGAAGATGAGGTCGCCCCCTTCCTGCGCGTACAAGGCGACCCGCTCGATCGCCTCGTCGAGGGGGCCGCCGTCGGCCACGACGTCGCTGCGGACGAGCAGGGCGGTGTCGTCGTCGCGCCTCGCGTCGACCGCCGCGCGCACCTTGTCGACCATCGCCTCGCGGCCGATGATCTTGCCTTCATCATAGCCGGCGAGGTGCTTCGCGCCGTACAGGTCCTCGATCATGATGCACGCGGCGCCGGCCTTCTCCATGCGCTGCACGGTGCGGTAGACGTTGAGGGGGTTGCCGCCGCCGTCGTCGGCGTCGGCGATGATGGGCGCGTCGATCGCGTCGGCGGCCCGGTTGCAGAACTCCACC
>CAXXTG010000011.1:0-20216 GCA_963666855.2 Vicinamibacterales bacterium | reverse complement strand
GCGCTGACCGAGATCCCGTTGAGTCCGGGCGCGGCGACGACCTGGGACCGGCTCGTGCTCGGCGTCGAGCACATCCTGGGCGGCGTCGATCACCTCCTGTTCGTCGCCGGCATGATCCTGCTCGTCCGCGGCTGGCGCCGCCTCGTCGCCACCATCACCGCGTTCACCGTCGCCCACTCCATCACCCTCGGGATGACCGTCCTCGACGTGGTGCGCGTGCCGGGCCCGCCCGTCGAGGCGTTCATCGCCCTGTCGATCGTGTATCTGGCGTTCGAGATCCTGCGGCGCGACGCGGCGGCCGCCGGCTCGGCCAGGCCGTGGACGATGGCGTTCGCGTTCGGGCTCATGCACGGGTTCGGCTTCGCCGGCGCCCTGCTCGACACCGGGCTGGCGGGCCGTGACGTCCCCATGACTCTGCTCCTTTTCAACGTGGGCATCGAGCTCGGCCAGATCGCGTTCGCAGCCGCGTGCGGCATCGTGCTGTGGGCCGCCTACCGGCTCCTCGGCACGCCGGCCCGGCGCGCCCGGCTCGACCACGCCGCCGCGTACGGCCTGGGCACCGTCGCCAGCTTCTGGGTGATCGAGCGGGTCGCCGGATTCTGGGGGTGAGACGCGGGCACCGGGAGCCGCGCGTCCCGACGGGAGCGCCGTCGATGTCCCGCAAGGCGGGACGCGGGCGCCGGCGGCCCGCGACAGAACCTGCGGCTGCATACGGCATTGACAGCGGACGGCCTGGCGTCATAGGCTTGCATATGCTCTCCGGCGAACGCGCCCCAGACCGGCCGGCCCGCCACGCCCGGCTCTTCCGGAACGGGCGGAACCAGGCTCTGCGAATCCCCCGGGAGTTCGAGCTGGCGGCGGACGAGGTCATCATCTACCGTGAAGACGATCGCCTCGTCGTCGAGCCCGTCCCCCGGGCTCCGACGCTGGCGACCGTCCTGTCACGATTGACGCGGCTCGACGAGGACTTCCCCCCGATCGCCGACCCGCCGGTCCGACCCGAAGACACCCTGTGACGTGCCTGCCCTGCGCTACATGCTGGACACCAACGTCGTCTCCGAGTTGGTGCGCCGGCCGGATGGAGAAGCTGCCCAAAGGGCGGCCTCGCTCGATCCGCGCACCATCGCCGTCAGCATCATCGTGGCGGCCGAGCTTCGGTACGGAGCCGCGCGCCGGAGATCGGCACGCCTCACCCGGCAACTGGAGACCGTCCTGGCCGCGCTGGTGACCCTGCCGCTGGCACCGCCGGCGGACGCCCACTACGCGGCGATCCGCAGCGAGCTGGAACACGTCGGCCGCACCATCGGCCACAACGACCTGCTCATCGCCGCCCATGCGAGAGCCCTCGACCTGACGCTGGTAACCCGGAACGTCCGCGAATTCGAACGCGTTCCCGGGCTCGTTGTCGAGGACTGGCAGACAACGCGAAAGCCGAGCTGAACACGCCGCCGCGGCTGGATGGGCAATGCGCCGGCCGGGCCGCGTGCGCCGGCCGACCCGCTACCTCCTTGAACTCGAGGAGCTGCACTTCGAGGCGTCGACCGGTGAGGTCCTGGTACGAGTGCGCCGGCGTTCAGCGGCTCACCTGCACCGTGGCGCAACGATTACGCATTCGAGTATGCGTCGCCGGGAAGGACGCCGTCCGGATCGGATGACACGCCGCAAACGCGGCCGGCCCTTGGCCTGCGGGCTGGTAGAATGCGGCGATGAGCAACGCTTCCCGCCACGGGCTCCTGACCCTCGTCTGCGTCGCGCTGTCCACACCCGCGATGGGGCAGTCCGCGCCGCGCACCGCGCACGGCGATCCCGACATCCAGGGGTTGTTCACGTTCCGGACGCTGACCCCGCTTCAGCGTCCGGTCATCGATGCCGGCGCGTCGGCGCTCCTGGCGGGCCGGGAGGCGCTCACGGCGGAGCAGGCGGCCGAGTACGAGGCGTCGCGGCGCCGGGAGCTGAATCGCGACACGCAGGATCTCAACGTCCGCGCGCCGGGTGTGCGATATCAGTCACTCGCGGAAGGCGGTGTCGGCGGGTACAACGAGTTCTGGTACGAACGCGGCATCGAACTGACCCGAGACAAGCGCACATCGCTAATCGTGGACCCTCCGGACGGTCGGATCCCCTACCGCGAGGCGTTCCAGGCCGAGGCGCGGGTCCGGGGGACGAACATCAGCAACGGATTCGCCGACTCCTACACCGATCGCAGCCTGTCCGACCGATGTCTCCTGGGCTTCAACGCCGGTCCGCCGATGGTGTCCAGCGCGTACAACAACAACGTGCTGATTCTGCAGACGCCGGACCACGTGGTGATTGTGAACGAGATGGTGCACAACGCACGCATCATCCCGCTCGACGGCCGTCCCCACGTCCGGCTCCCTCAGTATTCGGGGGACTCCCGCGGACGCTGGGACGGTGACACGCTGGTGGTCGACACGGCGCACTTCCTGCGCGAGACCAGCCTCAGCGGTTCGAGTCGCGACACCACCCTGGTCGAGCGGTTCCGGCGCGTGGACGCGGACACCGTGATGTACGAGTTCACCGTCGACGATCCGAACGGCTATACGCGGCCCTGGACCGCGCGCATGCCGCTGCGCCGCACCGACGGCCCGATGTTCGAGTACGCCTGTCACGAAGGCAATATCGGCCTGGCCGGCATTCTGGGCGGCGCCCGGCGCCTGAACACACAGCGGGTGCCGCCCGACGCCGGTCCTCAACCATGATCCCGCTCGTCCCGCCTTGCCGTCATCGCCCGGGGGCGCGTCGTCCCCTGGCCCGGACGGCTGTTCGAGCGATCTCGGTCCGTCAGCCATCGCCCGGGGGCGCGTCGTCCCCTGGCCCGGATGGCTGTTCGAGCGATCTCGGTCCGTCAGCCCGGCCCGTCGATCGGGTCGCCGAATTCCGGGGGTGAGGGACCGGTGGTGACGAACACGAAGGGGAATCAGATGACTCGCTACACGCTCACGCTGCTGCTCGCCGTGGTCTTGTGCGCACCCGCCGCCGCCCAGGATCGATGGCCCCAGTTCCGGGGACCCGACGCGCGGGGCGTCTCCGACACCTCCGGGCTGCCCAACAGTTGGAGCACCACCGAGAACGTCGCCTGGGTCGCCGACCTGCCGGGCCTCGGCTGGAGTTCGCCGGTCGTCTGGGACGACACCGTCTACGTGACGACCGTCGTCAGCGCCGAGGCGGTCGAAGAGCCCCTGGGCGGCCTCTACCGCGGACGCGAGACCTGGAGCCCCTCGGCGGCGGAGCACCGGTGGATCGTCTACGCCCTGGACGTCGACACCGGCGCCGTGCGGTGGGAACGCGAGGTGCACCGCGGCGCCCCGGCCGGCGGCTACCACATGAAGAACACCCTGGCGACCGAGACGCCGGTGACCGACGGCGACTCGCTGTTCGTGTACTTCGGCAACCTCGGCGTCTTCTGCCTCGACGCGGCGGACGGCCGGCTTGCGCTGGTCGCACGACGTCGCGCCCGCGGCCACCCGGCTCGGGTGGGGCACCGCCGCGTCGCCGGTGCTCCACGACGGCCGCCTCTACATCGTGAACGACAACGACGACCAGTCGTATCTGCTCGCCCTCAGCGCCGAGACCGGCAACGAGGTCTGGCGCATCCCGAGGGACGAGGGCACCAACTGGGCGACCCCCTTCATCTGGGAGAATGAGCTGAGAACCGAGATCGTCACCAACGGCACCGACCGGGCGCGCTCCTACGACCTCGACGGCAACCTGCTGTGGGAGCTCGGCGGCATGTCGTCCATCACCGTCGCCACGCCCTTCGCCGAGTTCGGCCTGCTCTACATCGGCTCGGGGTACCTCGGCGACCAGAACCGCCCGGTCTTCGCCGTCCGCCCCGGCGCCGGCGGCGACATCTCGCTCCGCGGGTCCGAAACGGCCAACGAGTTCATCGCGTGGTCGCAGCCGCAGGCCGCGCCCTACAACCCGTCGCAGATCCTCTACGGCGACGTGCTGTACACGCTCCTCGACCGGGGGTTCTTCACCGCGCACGACGCCCGCACCGGCGAGGAGATCTACTCCCGCCGGCGCATCGCGGTCGGCGCAGCGTTCACGGCGTCGCCCTGGGCCTACGGCGACAGAATCTTCGCGCTGAGCGAGGACGGCGACGCCTACGTGATCCGCGCCGGGGCGACGTTCGAGGTCGTCGGCCGCAACCCGCTCGGCGAGTTCACGATGGCCACGCCGGCCATCGCCCACGGCAGCCTGTTCATCCGGACGCGGTCGAAACTGTACCGGATTGGCGAGGCCGCGGCTCCCTGACGATCAGGAGTCTGCGCTGTAGAACGGCGTGGATTCCTCCCGGAGGGTTGGGCACCCCGTGGAGCCGTAGGCGACGATGGGCGGACGAGGAGTCGCCGTAGCACGGCGCGGACTCCTGGAGGGTTGGGTTGGGCGGCGAGCGGAGCCGTAGGCGACGCTCTCCGGGTCGAGCACGCCGCACCCTGGTGGAGCCATGCAGCCAGCGAGGAACGAGCTGGACCTGTTCAAGCCGGGCCCCGGGGGTCGGCCGCCGTACTTGGCCGGCCGGGAGCATGAGCAGCAGATCTGCCGCGCATTTCTGGACCAGTTGCGGCAGGGCGCCGCCCCGCCGCGCGATCTCATCCTCTACGGACCGCGCGGCAACGGCAAGACGACGCTGCTCTCGTGGTTGCACGAGGCCGCCCGCGCGCGCGATGCGGTCGACGTGATCCACTTGACGCCGGCGGCCGTTCCCACCGAAGAGAAGCTCGCCCGGCGCCTGCTGGCCCCGACGTGGTGGCGGCGGCTGCTGCCGGGCGAGGTCTCCATCTCCGGCGTCCGATGGCGGGCGGGGCAGTCCCGGGACGCGCCCTCGCTGGACGAGGTCCTGGCTGCCCGCACCGGAAAGAAGCCGCTGCTGCTGTTGCTGGACGAAGCGCATACGCTGGATGCCGGCGTCGGCCATGCGCTGCTGAACGCCAGCCAGATCGTGGGACGGAAGCAGCCATTCCTGCTGGCGCTGGCCGGCACCCCCCACCTGGAGTCGCGCCTGAGCGAGATGGACGTCTCGTTCTGGAGCCGTTCGGAACTCCTGCCCATAGGCCGCCTGGACGCGGCGGCGGCGGCCGATGCGCTGCGCCTGCCGCTGGCGGGCGAGAACGTGGCCATCGACGACGACGCGCTGGCGCAACTCGTGGCCGCCAACCAGGGCTATCCGTACTTCGTGCAGTTGTTGGGCGAGGCGCTCTGGCGGAGGGTGGTCGCGGGCGGGTCGTCGGCCGGCGGGCGCATCACCCGGACGGACGTGGAAGCCGTCCGGGCGGACTTCGACCAGAAGAAGGGGCGCTACTACCTGCAGCGCTACAACGAGTTGCAGGACCAGGGTCTGCTCACGGCGGCGCGCGCGGTGGCCGAGGCGTTCGAGAAACGCGATCGCCTGGACGGCGCGCAGCTCGAAGCCGCGGTCCGGCGGGGCCTGGGCGAGCCGGGCGGCGGGCGGCGGGCGGCGGCGGCGGCGAAGACCCTGGGTCACCTGGGCTACATCTGGCGGCCCGACGCCGTGCCGACCTGGGAAGCCGGTATTCCGAGCCTCATGGACTACGTGCGGACGCACGCGCCGGCCGCTGAACAGCCATGACGCCGCGCGCGGCGGTGTCACACATCCATCCCGCCGGCGGCATCGAAACGCCCGGGCCGTCCGCCCAGGACCTGATGCAAGGGGGCTCCCCACCTTCCACGTCGGCTGGGCGACGTGGTTCATGGCTGCGCGTACTACCTGCCGCCCGCCGTCGGCCCCACCCTGAGCACGATGCGGGCGGACATCGAGCCCATCTACCGCAGCCGGCCCAGCCGTTTCTCTCGCCGAACTCCGCCCTTGCCCTTGCTTACCGAGAGGAATGGTGCGACAATCCACGGTAACCGAGAGGACGGGAGGGCGGAGGAGACCACTGGGATGACCGGGCCGTCGAACCTGTTGCACGGGGCGGCCGACTGACGGAGGAGAGTCATGCCTTTCGAGCGATGGTTCTACGCTTGGCGGGTCCGTTTGCGGATGCTGCTCGACCGGAACCGCGCCGACCGCGAGTTGGACGCCGAGCTGCGGCACCACGTGGCCCTCGAGACCGAGGCGCGAACCGGGCGGGGGGTCCCGCCGGGCGAGGCGCGCCGGCAGGCGCTGGCGACCCTCGGCGGGATCGAGTCGGCCCGGAACCAGGCGCGCGAAGCGTGGTTCGGGGCGACGCTCGAGCAGATCGCGCAGGACGTGAGATACGCGCTGCGCGGCCTGTGGAGGTCGCGGGGATTCGCGCTGGTGGGCGTCGTCACCGTGGCCCTCGGCATCGGCGCGTCGACGGCGGTGTTCAGCGTCGTGGACGCCATGCTGCTGAATGCGCTGCCGTTCCCGCGCGCCGGACGGATCGTGACGGTCTGGCAATTCGACGCCGCCGCGGCCGTCGAGCGCGCGGTCTCGCCCGGCAACTTCCTCGAGTGGCGCGACCGCGGCACCGCGTTCGACGGCATCGCCACCGTCGAGCCGTCCGGGGTGGAAATCGTCACCGAGGGCGAGCCGCAGAACCTCCGCGTGTGGCGGGTCTCCGAAGGGTTCTTCGACATCCTCGGCCTGCCCGCGCAACATGGCCGGACGTTCACCGCCGACGAGCACCGGCCCGGCGCGGACGGCGCCGTCGTCCTGGGCCAGGGGTTCTGGCAGCAGCGTTTCGGCGGAGACCCCGGTGTGGTCGGCCGGACGTTGACCCTCAGCGAGAGACCGTACGTCGTGGTGGGGGTCATGCCGCCGCAATTCGACTATCCGCCGGGACGCGACTTGTGGATGCCGCGCGCGTTCACCGAGGACGACCGGCGAAGCCGCGGCCCCGGGTTCCTGAACGTCATCGCCCGGCTCGCGCCCGGAATGTCGGTCGACGCCGCCCGCGCCGAGATGCGGGGGGTCGCCGAGCAGCTCGCCCGCGAGTTCCCGGCCACCAACCAACAGGTCGGCGCCTCGATCATCCCCCTGCGCGACCGCGTGGCGGGCGAGGCGCGGCCCTACCTGCTCCTGTTGTCCGGCGCCGTCGCATTCGTGCTGTTGATTGCGTGCGTGAACGTCGCCAATCTGCAGTTGGCCCGGGGCGCGGCCCGCACCCAGGAGCTCGCGGTGCGCGCGGCGCTCGGCGCGGGGCGCCGGCGGTTGTGCGCCCAGCTTCTCGTCGAGAGCCTCGTCCTCGCCGTCCTGGGCGGCGCGTTGGGCGTGGCCGCGGCGCGTTGGGGCCTCCAGGCCCTCGTCTCGCTGGCCCCGGGCGACATCCCGCGACTCGACCAGGCCGCGGTCAACCCGACGGCGCTGGCGTTCGCGGCGGCGCTCTCCTGTCTGACCGCGCTCCTGGTCGGGATTCTCCCCGCGCGGCAGTTCTCCAGGGTCAACGGCGGCGCGGCCCTGATGAGGACGTCGCGCGGGGGGCGGGCGGTCGTGAACGACCGCGCGCGCAGGCTGCTCGTGGTGGGTGAAGTGGCCCTCGCCTTGATGCTCCTGACCGGCGCCTCGCTGCTCGCCCGCAGCTTCGTCAATCTCCTGCGGGTTGACCCCGGTTTCTCTCAGGAAGGCGTCGTGGCGCTGCCGGTGTTCGTGTGGAACGCGTATCCCGAGCCGCCGCGGCGCGCCGTGTTCTTCGAGGAGACGGTCGGCCGGGTGAGGGCGGCGCCCGGGGGTCGCGTCGGCCGCCGCCGCGTCGATCATTCCGTTCGGCGAGATCATGACCGACCCGCGCACGCGCCTGACGATCGAGGGACGCCCGACCGAAGACGACGCGCGGCCGACGATCGGGTTGAACGTCGTGACGCCGGGCTACTTTCGGACGATGGGCATCGCGCCCGTCGAGGGCCGGGTGTTCAGTCCGCTCGACCTGGCCGACACCGCGCCGGTCGCGGTCATCAACGAGACCATGGCCCGCCGGTTCTGGCCCGACGGCCGCCCCCCTCGCCGCTCGAATCAGATTGACGGACGGACCCGACGTGGTCAGGGAGATCATCGGCATCGTTCGGGACACGAGGGACACCGCGTTGGACGACGCGCCGGTTCCCACGGTGTTCCTGCCTCACCAGCAACACCCGACCGGCGCGATGACCTATGTCGTGAGAGCCGGCGGCGACCCGGGAGCCGTCGTCGGCGCGGTCAAGGCGGCGGTGTGGACGGTCAACCCCGAGTTGCCGTTTCGGCCGGTCATCACGCTTCAGGGGCTGGTCGATACGTCGATGGCGCCGCGGCCAGTTCGTGGCTCGTCCCTCATGAGCGTCTTCGGCGCGGTCGGCCTGTTTCTCGCGTCGGTCGGAATGTTCGGGCTCATCAAGTATCTCGTCGAGCGGCGGACGCGGGAGCTCGGACTGAGAATGGCCCTCGGCGCGGCGCCGCAACGGCTGGTCCGGGGCCTGATCGGCGAAGGCCTCCGGCTCGCGGC
Organism: Vicinamibacterales bacterium; assembly: GCA_963666855.2. GTDB lineage: Bacteria > Acidobacteriota > Vicinamibacteria > Vicinamibacterales > UBA8438 > JAJEEA01. Next base: position 11,790 of record CAXXTG010000011.1, on the reverse strand, counting down.
CGCCGGGGCGCTGATCGGCGTGGCGGGGGCCCTGGGCCTGACGCGGCTGCTCTCCACGCTGTTGTTCGGCATCCCGCCCACCGATCCGGCCTCGTTCGCGGCGGCCCGTCGCCGTCGTGCTCATCGTCGCCGGTCTGGCGAGCTACCTGCCCGCGCGCAAGGTGGTGGCCGCGAGTCCGATGCAGGCGCTACGAAGCCAGTAGCGTGCGGCGGTGCCGCCGGGATCAGGTCATGCCGGGGGGGCCGCCAGAATGTCGGCCGCCTCCTCCGCCAAGTCCGTCACGCAGGCCTCCATGTGACGGGCGCGGGTCCGGAAACTCAGCACGCAGACCCCGCGCCAGGAACCGCCCCTCGACGACCGCGCCCGACAGCATCACGCGGTTGCGCAGGTTCACCGCGCTCCACCAGCAGCTCGGTGGCGCGGTTCTCCTCGGCCGGGCTCGCGCCGGGCCAGCGCAGGTGGAACGCGAACAGCGACACCTGCGGCGGCGCCGCCATCACGATCCCCGGCAGCGCGGCCACGCGCGCCGACGCCTCGACGGCGAGGGTCCGCTTCTCCGCCAGGGCGGCGCGCAGCCGCCCCGCGCCGTACAGCTTCACGCAGAGCCAGACGCGCAAACCGGGGAACCCGCGCGAGAGCTCCGGCCCGTACAGGTGAGGATCGTAGTCGTCGTCATCCGTCCGGCCGGGCAAATAGCCCGCGGTCGCCTCGTGCGCGCGCCGCAGCGCGGCGCCGTCTCGCACGAGCAGGGCCCCGGTGCCGTACGGCAGGAACAGGCCCTTGTGCGGATCGAGGGTGAGGGAATCGGCCCGCGAGAGCCCCGGCATGAGGTCCCGAAGCTCGGGACACAGGTGGAAGAACGCCCCGTAGGCGCCGTCCACGTGGTGCCACAGCCCTTCGCGCGCGCACAGGTCGGCGACGGCGTCCAGCGGATCGACCGCGCCGGTGTTCGTGGTGCCGGCCGCCGACGCGACGCAGAACGGCCGGAGGCCGGCCCGGCGATCCGCGGCGATCAGGTCGGCCAGGGCGTCCACGTCCATCCGGAACCGCTCGTCGACCGGCACCGCCCTGACCCGGTCCGGCATGATGCCGGCGAGCCGGGCGGACTTGCTCATCGAGTGGTGCATCTGCGTCGAGCCGTACAGCACCCCCGCGCGGATGTCCGCGCCGAGATGCCGCTCGCGCGCGCACACCACGGCGTTGAAGTGCGCCATCGACCCGCCGGTCGTGAACAGCCCGCGCGCCGCGGCGGGAAACCCAATCCAGTCTCGCAGCCAGTCGAGCGCGTTCGCCTCAAGCTGCACGAGGGCCGGCGCGGCCAGCCTCACCCCCGTGTAGCGGTTGACCACGTTCGCAATCAGGTCCGCCAGCCCCGCGGGATAGAGCCCGCCGCCGGGGATGTACGCGAAATAGCCGGGCCCCGACGACGTGAACGACCGAGGCACCCACTCGTCGAGCAACCGGTCGAGCAGCGGCTCGTAGGCGACGCCCCGTTCGGGGGCCGGCTCGCGGAGGCGGCGGCACAGATCGCCCGCGTCCACGTCGCCCCGGGCCGGCTGCGTCTCGAGGCTCAGGACGTGGTCGACGAGCCGCTCGACGGTGGCGTGCCCCATGCGCCGCATCTCGTCGGCGGTGAACTCCAAGTCGGCGGGGTCGCTGGGCATGGTCGGCGGCTCTCCGACGGGGAACGCCCGCATCGTGCGCTCGGTCAGACGCTGGTGCAGGTCGTCGCTGCCGTACCGCCACTGGCAGTCGCGGCACCGCGGCCCTTTCCGGCGGCGAGTCTGGCACAAGGCGGCCGTGGATTCGAGTGGTGCCCGACACGCACGACCACCTCACTGACGTGATCTCGTGTTGTCGCGGAGCCATGCCTCGAGGGCGGCGAAGTCGAAGTCGCCTTCCTGATAGAGACGAGAGACGAAAGCCCACGCCTGGTCGGCGTCGGCGGTGATGTCGACGCCGTTGATGGACAGAAACGTGAACATCGCCGCGAACGCCGTGCGCTTGTTTCCGTCCACGAAGGGATGGTTCTGCGACAGGCTCTCCCAGAGCGCGGCCGCCTCGGCGATGATGTCGGCGTAGTAGCCGGTCTGCGGCCGGAACAGGGCGGCGTCGAGTTGGCCGGGGTCTCGAATGCCGGCCGCGCCGCCGTAGGTCGTGATTTGGTCGGCGTGGATGGCCAGAACATCGCCCAGGGTCAGGTAGTCCCGCATCACTTCGCGAGCTTCTCGTAGAGCGCCGCGAACCGGGCATGGCTGCGCTGATAGGCGGCCATCACATACGGGCGGGCCGTGCCCTGCCTGCGCTGCTCGAGCAGCGCGGCGATCGCTTCGTCGACCAACGCCTGGATCTGGCGGCCCTCGTCCCTGGCCAGGATCCGCAATTCGTCGAGGAGGGCGCTGTCCACCTGGGTCGCGAATTTCCGGCGCGTCGGCATCTTGGCATCTCCTGCGCGCATCGAACGATCAAACTTCTCGTTTCATTGAAATGTCAAGACCCGTCGCGGCAATCGGTCCACCCAGCCGGGGTGATGGAGCCGGCGTCGCGCGAGGGGAAGGGCCGAGCGTGAGGCGTCGGGCCGTCCTCACGGCAGGGTGAACGCCAGCAGCGTGGTCCCCGCGGCCACCGTCACGTACTGCTTTCCGTCCTTCCCCATGTAGGTGATCGGGTTGGCGCCGCTGATCATCTGCTCGGTCTCCACGCTCCACAGCTCGCGCCCGGTCCTCGTCTCGTAGGCGCGGAAGCGCCGGTCGCTGGCCCCGCCGATGAAGAGCACGCCGCCGGCGGTGGAGGTCGGGCCGCCCTTCTGCGAGTTGGGGGCGCCGGTCAGCAGGCCGGGGGGCGCGCCCTCGACGGTGCCGAACGGGATCATCCAGGCGATCTCGCCGCTGTTGACGTCCACCGCGACGAGCCTGGACCAGGGCGGCTGCCAGCAGGGCCAGCCGTCGACGGACGGCCGGGTGACGACGTGCCAGTAGATGCGGCGCGACTCGGGAGGGACCCACGTAGCCGCGGCGGTCGGGGTCGTCCTCCACCTTCACGAGCTGGCTGATGTGGCCGGTGTCGGCGTAGTTGATGATGTAGTAGCCGAGACCCGGGTCGAAGGTCCCGCCGGTGAACTCGGTCCCGCCGCCGGTCGACGGGAACACGAGCGCGCCCTCTTTGGACGGCGGGGTGTAGGGGCCGCGGTTCCGCCCGCCGTCGTACTGCATCAGCAGCTCGCGGCACGCGGCGGTGTGCTCGGGCGTCACCGTGGCGATGTCGTCCATCGTGAAGCGGATGCGGCCGAAGGGCGGCGGCTTCACCGGGAACGGCTGCGTCGGCGAGTAGTACTCGCCGGGCATGTCCCCGGCCGGCACCGGGCGCTCCTCGATCTCGTAGATCGGCTCGCCGGTGACGCGGTCGAAGATGAACAGCACCGGGTACTTCGTCACGACGCCGACGGCGGGAATCGTCCCGCCGTCCCGCTCGACGTCGAACAGGATCGGCGGGGCCGGCATGTCGAGGTCCCACAGGTCGTGGTGGACGGCCTGGAAGTGCCACAGCCGCTCGCCGGTGAGGGCGTCGACGGCGACGATCGAGTTCGCGAAGAGATTGTCGCCGGGGCGGTCCATGCCGTAGAAGTCGTTGTGGGCGGACCCGAGGGGCATGTAGAGAATGCCGCGCTCCTCGTCGATGGTGAAGAACGACCACGTGTTGGCGCCGCTGACGTTGCGCCACGAGCCGTCGAGCCAGGTGTCGTTGCCGAACTCGCCGGGATGGGGCACGGTGTGGAACGTCCAGACCAGGTCGCCCGTCCGCAGGTCCCACGCGCGCACGTCGCCCGCCGGCCCCTTCGAGCCCGTCTCGTCGGCGTTGTGGACGCCGGTGAACACGAGGTGCCTCCAGACCGCCACCCCGGACGAGATGCCGTAGTGCATGTTCGGGAAGCCGTTCATCACGTCGGGGGTCTTCAGGTCGACGAAGCCGTCGCTGCCGAACCGCGGGTTGGGGATGCCGGTGGCGGCGTTCAGCGAGATGAGCTCGCCCTCCTCGGTGCCGAACACGATCTGCGGGGGCGTGCGGTCGTCGCCCTCCCACCAGGCGAGGCCTCGCATCGAGCCGCCCGTCCAGTGCAACTGGTGCTCGGGCGAGTTCCAGTCGCCGGGGGCCGTGTACTCCCAGAGCTCGTCACCGGTCTCCGGCTCCAGCGCCACCACGCGGTAGTACGGGAACGACAGGTACAGGACGCCGTCGACCATGAGCGGCGTCGACTGGGCGGGCCGGGAGGGCACGCCCGGCTTCGTCATCTCGTACCGCCACGCCGGCACCAGGGTCGAGACGTTCCCGGTGTCGATCTGCGTCAGCGGCGAGTGGCGCTGGTTGCCGGCGTCCCGACCCCAGTGCCGCCAGTCGTCCTGCGCGTGCGCCGGCGGCGCGGCGAGGCTGGCGGACAGCAGCAACCACAGGGCATGGCGCGCGGCGTGGTGACGTGTCGTCGAGTGGTTCGTCATGGGTCGAAGGCTCCTGGCCGGGCTTCCATTACCGATTGCCGCCCGGGATTCCTGAACAATGGTTGGGCCGCAAGCGCGCGCGACGGGGACCGATCCGGAACGGCAACATCGAGAGCCTCGTTGGACGGCTACGCGAGCACGACCCGGACGTGGTGCCCGGCGACCGACGCCAGCGCCGCATCGCGCGTCAGCAGCGGTGCGTCCAGACTTTCCGCGAGCGCCAGATAGGCGGCATCGTAGGCGGTCAGGTTGTGACGAAGCTGCCACATCCGTTCCAGCAGCGGCTGATGCCCGTGGCGCTCGATGGCCATGGCCGCCAGATCCCCGACCGAGTCGCGGCCCTGCCGCTCGTCGATCTCGCCGTGCAGGGCGCAGCGTCTGAGCGCGTGGGCGACCTCGACATCCAGCATGTGGGGCGCATGCAGCGGGTCGCCGCCTCTGAGGAGGCGTTTCTCCAGCGCGGTGCCCGCATCGGAGCGGAGCAGCACCTCGACCACGATCGAAGCGTCGACGACGATCACCGGCTGTCCCGAGCTTCGCGGATGATGTCGGCGGCCGACACGCTGAGCTTGACGCGTGGACGCCCTTGCAGGCGCTCACCGAACCGCCTGCGGGCCAGGATGTCCAGCACGTAGCCGGCCACGGACAGGCGCTCGGCGGCGGCTCGCTTCTCCAGCGCCTGGTAGATATCTTCGGGGACATCACGGAGCACGATCGTGCGCTCCGGGCTTGGGCTCTCGGACTCGCCCCACGGCACCGCGCCGGCCTCGCTGACCCGGTCCGCTCTTCCGCGCCCGTCGCCCGCGGCGCCCAGCAGGTACTGCTGCAGCGCCAGTCGCACGATGTCCGACGGCCGACGCGAGTCGCGCTTCGCCCGTTCCCCAACGGCTTCGTTCAGCTCGCGGGGCAGTCTGACGCTCAACTGGTCGCGCATCCGCTCCTCCCTCCCCTCACGTCATTGTAATGCAACGCAATGCGAATCGTCGACTGCGGGCGGCATTGGGGGCCGCGATCGTCACCGCGGGCGGGTGCACGTCCTTCAGGCGGGCGCGGATGGCGGCGCCGTCGCGGGGAGCCCGGATCGTCACGCCGCCGGCGGTCGAGGGCGGCCCGCCCTTCTGCGAGTTTCCAGATGGCCACCCCGGACGAGATGCCGTAGTGCATGTTCGGGAAGCCGTTCATCACGTCCGGGGTCTCGGGGTCAGGCCGGGCCGGCCGCACGCACGGCTTCACTCACGTTGTCGGCGTATGCCCGGAAATTGTCCCGGAACAGCGCCGCCAGCTTCGTCGCCGCCTCATCGTAGCTGCCGGGATCGCTCCAGGTCGATTTCGGGACGAGGATGTCACTCGACACGTCAGGACATGCAGTGACGACCCGCAGCCCGAAGAACGGTTCCCGCTCGGTCGGCGCGGTCGTCAGCACGCCCGCGTGTATCGCGTCCAGGATGGCCCGGGTGGCGGCCAGCTCGATTCGCCGGCCGACGCCGTGCGGCCCGCCGCTCCAGCCGGTATTGACGAGCCAGACGCTCACCCCGTGCTCGACGATCTTCTCCGACAGGAGCGAGGCGTACTTTCCCGGATGCCAGACGAGAAACGGTCCGCCGAAACAGGGCGAGAACGTCGCTTGCGGTTCGCTGACGCCGACTTCGGTGCCGGCCACCTTTGCCGTATAGCCGCTGATGAAATGGTATTCGGCCTGTTCGGGCGTCAACCGGCTGACCGGCGGCAGCACGCCGAACGCATCGCAGGTGAGGAAGATGACGTGCTTCGGGTGGTTCGCGACGCACGGGCGGCGTATGTTCGGAATGAACTCGATCGGATAGGCGCCGCGGGTGTTCTCCGTGATGCTGCTGTCGGCGAAGTCGACATGATGGTCGGATGCGTCGTAGACGACGTTCTCCAGCACCGCGCCGAACCGGAGCGCCTCGAAGATCTCCGGCTCGGCCTCACGGGTCAGGTAGATGGCCTTGGCGTAGCAGCCGCCCTCGATGTTGAAGATGCCCGTGTCGCTCCAGCAATGCTCGTCGTCCCCGATCAACGCGCGCTTCGGGTCGGCCGAGAGCGTGGTCTTGCCCGTCCCCGAGAGACCGAACAGCACGGATGATTCGCCGGTTGCCGGATCCGCGGTCGCCGAGGAGTGCATCGACAGGACGCCGCGTTTCGGCATCAGATAGTTCATCAGCGTGAAGACCGCCTTCTTCATTTCGCCCGCGTACTGCGTGCCGAGAATCACGACCTCCTGCCGTTCGAGACTCAGGTCCACGGTGGTCTTCGACGTCATCCCGGTCGTGTACCGGTTGGCTGGGAACGCCCCGGCGTTGAGAATGACGCAGTCGGGAGCGCCGAACGCCTGCAACTCTTCCCGCGTGGGCCGGATCAGCATGTTGTGCATGAACAGCGCGTGATACGGGCGGGCGCAGATGACGCGCACCTTCAGCCGATACGCCGGATCCCAGCCGGCGAAAGCATCCACGCAGTAGAGTACCGGCCGGCTGTTGAGGTAATCGAGCGCGCGCTCACGATTCACGCAGAAGGTCAGATCGTCGAGACCGATATTGACATTGCCCCACCAGACGTCGCCGGACGATTCAGGATGTCGCACGACACGCTTGTCCTTCGGCGAACGGCCGGTCTTGTCGCCGGAGTACGCGATCAAGGCGCCGGTATCGGACAGGGTCGTCCGCTCGTCGTGCAGAAAGGCTTGTTGATACAGCACCGGGGGGGAGGCGTTTCTGTGGACCGTCTCGACATCGAGCCCGTACTCACGGAGATCGAACATCCTTCGCCCTTTCGATTGCACGTCCTGCTTACCCGTACGCGTTCGCCCGTCATGCTCTCTCGTCACGCCCGGTCAACCGCCGCCACCCGGTCGCCGGTCCGCAGCACCGCGTCCTCGGCCGACGGGTCCCCCTGGTCTGACGCCAGCCCGAGCATCAGCGACAGGTGCCCGCCGGCGCTCCCGCCCCAGACGCCGAGGCGGTTCAACGCCATGCCGTACTTGTGGCCGTACACCACGTCCGGCGTGACGGTGACGTCCTGGGCGGACGACGCGCCCGCCGCGAGCACGAAGAGGACGGCGACGACGGCTCGTAGTCTCGACATGGGCCTCCTGCAATTCCGTGCGACCATTTTATCCCGCCCGCCCGAAGCGGCCGCCGCCCCCCGCGTCGGGGGGATTCGTGCGATCATGGGGGGAGTCTCTCGGCGCCCATCGCCCGGCGAGGCTCCGGGCGTCGACGGGGGGAACACCGCCGGCTTGCCGCGCCGCACCGCCGGGCGTCGGTCAGCGGCCGGTCACAGGAGCTCGACGATGATTCGCACTGCCGTCGCTTGCGCCGCCGCGGGGTGGCTGCTCGCCGGAACCCCGGCCGCGGCCCAGGTCGCCGCCCAGGAGGTGCACCGGTCCGCCCATCACGATTTCCGCACCGTCACCGTGGCCGACGGCCTCGACGTCCCCTGGTCGATCGCGTGGCTGCCCGACGGCGACATGCTCGTCACCGAACGCCCGGGACGCCTGCGCATCGTGCGCGGCGGGGCGCTGCTGCCCGACCCGGTTCCGGGGGTGCCGGAGGTCGTCGCGCGGGGGCAGGGCGGACTGTTCGAGGTGCTCCCGCACCCCGACTTCGCGGCCAACCGCCTGCTGTATCTCAGCTTCGCGCGGCCGACGGCGGAGGGCTCGACGACGGCGGTCGTCAGGGGCCGCTTCGAGGACGATCGGCTCACCGGCGTCGAGGACGTCTTCGTGGCGCGGTCGGCGGGCGGCGGCCACTACGGCGGCCGGCTCGCCTGGGACCGCGACGGCCACCTCTTCGCCTCGGTGGGCGACCGGATGGCGAGGACGCGGGGCGATCTGACCGCGCACCCCGCGCAGGACCCGTCGAACCACCACGGGGTCACCGTCCGCCTCTACGACGACGGCCGCGTGCCCGACGACAACCCGTTCGTGGGGCGGCCCGCCGCCCTGCCCGAGATCTGGAGCTACGGGCACCGGAACCCGCAGGGCCTGCTCGTGCACCCCGACACCGGCGACCTGTGGGCCCACGAGCACGGGCCGCAGGGCGGCGACGAGCTCAACCTGATACGGCCCGCCCTGAACTACGGCTGGCCGGTGGTCGGCTACGGCGTCAACTACGGCAGCGGGACGGCGATACACGCCGGCACGCGCGGCGAGGGCATGGAATCGCCGGCGCACTTCTGGGTCCCCTCCATCGCCACCTCCGGCCTGATGGTCTACACCGGCGACCGGTTCCCGGCGTGGCGGGGCAGCTTCTTCGCGGGCGGGATGGCGGGACGACAGCTCGCGCGCCTCACCCCGAGCGTCGACCGGCCGGGGCGGATCGAGCAGGAAGAGACGCCTGGCCTACGGCATCGGCCGGGTGCGGGACGTCCGGCAGGGACCGGACGGCTACATCTACCTCGCGGTCGAGCACCGCGGCCGGCCGGGCCGGGTCGTGCGGCTTGAACCCGTGCCGCGCCGGTAGCGGCGGCGAGCCTCTTTCGGCCCGATCACGAGCACCGCCTTCTTCTTGAGGCGGAACGCGGCCGAGGTGTCGGGTGAGGAGGGGCTACGGCTCGCGGGCGGGCGCGTTCGTTGCGCCCGGGTGAACCCTCGCGGGGCCGATGAGCGCCGCCATCAGGGTCTGGAGGGTCGCTTCGATGGCGTCAACGCGGCCCTCCAGCCTGTCGAGCCGGCCGGAGAGCTTGGCGATCATCCAGCCATTGAACAGGGCTCCTGCGGCCGCAAACATTGCGGATACCGCAGAGACCAGTGTCAAGGTCTCCATAGCGTCTCGATCCTACCACCTTTGACCCCGCCGAAAAAAACACCCGAACGGGACGACTCAGGCGGAGCCGCTGCCGCCCTCGGCGTCGGCCAGCACCCGCCGCACCTTGTCCGCGTCGATGGACAGTGCTGCGGCGATCGCGTCGGCGTCCTGTCCGAGGCCGTGGAAGTGCCGGATGGAGCGGGAAAGCGCCTGCTCGGCCCGCTCCTTCTCGGCCCTCTCGCGCTCCTTCTCGGCCTTCTCCCGCTCCGCCCGCTGTCTCTCGTGGTCCGCCCGCTGTCTCTCGCGCTCCTTCTCGGCCTTCTCCCGCTCCGCCCGCTGCCTCTCGTACTCCGCCTGCGTGCCCCAGGAGATGAAGTCGCGCAGCAACTGGTCCTCGCCCTCCATGAACCGCCGCACATCGGCCTCAGACGCCGCCCGCTGGAGCTGGCGCAGCACGAAGCCGTACTCCCGCGGGTAGGCCGATTCGTCGATCGTCAGCACCTGCGCCCCGGCCCGTTCGATGCGCGCCGCCCCCTGGTCGAAGATCGACAGCACCCGCTCCAGGTCGTTCCGCCGCCGCCCCCGCAGCAGCGGAATCTGCACGATGTGGCTCCGGTGGTGGATGCCGGCGATGAACGGATGGCCGGCGTCGATGCCGGCCCCCGTGCGCCGCGCCGTCACCTGCGGGCAGACGTCGAGCACGGCCTCGTCGGATATCCCCAGGTCGTAGCCCAGCAGGTAGATGGTGACGATGGGCACCGCCTCGCGCCGCCCCGACGGATGCTCGATGACGTTGGACGTGCTGCACAGTTGCTGGCCGAGGTAGGCGCGGAAGCGCTCGACGACGGTGGGCGCGTTGGTCTTCTGGATCTCGATCAGCACCTGCCGCTCGCCGCCCTCCGCGGTGCGCACGCGGGCCGCGAAGTCCATGCGGAACAGGGCGAGGGGCGGCTGGTCGGCCTCCGCGTCCCCCCGGCGCGCCGCGTCGCGCGGGGTCGCCAGCTCCTGCGGCCGCAGCTCAAGCGACTCGACCTCGAGCCCCGCGATGCGGCCGACGAGGAGGCGCGCCGCCCGGTCGTCCTGCATGAGGTACTTGAAGGCGGCGTCGTAGATCGGGTTGGCGATCTCCATACCGGTATTTCAACCCCGGCCGCCGCGCCGGGTCAACCGCCGGAAGGGCGGGCGCGCCGCCTCCGGCGACTCGAAAGGCCGCGTCCCGCCGTCGACCGGCCGGACCGCATCGAGCAGGCGGAGACCCTGGCCTACGGCATCGGCCGGGTGCGGGATGTCCGGCGAAGACCAGACGGCTACATCTACCTCGCGGTCGAGCACCGCGGCCGGCCGGGCCGGGTCGCGCGGCTCGAACCGGTGCCGCGCCGGTAGCCATCGGGACCGCCCATCACAGCGGCGGCGTCCGCTCGTGCCAGTCCGTCGCCTGCTCGTAGGCGTGCGCGAGCGCGAGCACGTCGACCTCGCCGAGGGCGCGGCCGCACAACTGCAGCCCGATGGGCAGGCCCTCGCGGCTGAAGCCGCACGGGACGGTGATGGCGGGGATGCCGTACCCGTTGAAGGGCGCGGTGTTGCGAATCAGCGTCCGCCGTCGCCTCGAGCGGCGACGCCATCGCCGCCTCGATGCTGACGGGAAGCTCGACCAGCGTCGGCGTGACCAGGACGTCGACGTCGTCGAACGCCGCGGCGACCGCCTTCCTCACCAGCGCGAGCTGATAGCGCGCCTCGGCGTAGTCGGCGGCGGACATCTCCGCGCCCCCCTCGATGCGCGCCAGCGTGCTCTCGGCGTACAGGCCGCGCCGCTCCTCGAGGAGGTCGGCGTGATAGGCGTACGCCTCGACCCCGACCGTGCGCGCCTCGGGCAGCGGAGGCAGCTCGACGTCCCGCGCGACCGCCGTGAGATCGCCGAGGACGCCGAGCGCCCGCTCGACGGCGGCCAGCACCTGAGGGTCGACGTCCTCGTAGAACGCGCGCGGCACCCCGAGGCGCATCGCCGACGTCCGCCGCCGCAGCGCGCCCGCGTAGTCGGGGATGTCGGCCTCGATGCTGGCGATGCCCCGCGGGTCGTAGCCGGCCATCGGCTGCAGCATGAGCGCGGCGTCGGCCACCGACCGGCACATCGGGCCGACGTGGTCGAGCGACACGCTGAGGGGAACGATGCCGCGGATGCTCGCCAGCCCGTAGGTCGGCTTGAGGCCCACGATGCCGCAGTGCGCGGCGGGGATGCGGACCGATCCCCCCGTGTCGGTGCCGAGCGCGCCGGCGCACAGCCGCGCCGCGACCGCCGCCCCCGAGCCGCCGGACGACCCGCCGGGGATGCGGCCGGTGTCCCACGGGTTGCGCACGGGGCCGGTGCGGGTGAACGCCGACGTGCCACCGTAGGCGAACTCGTGCATGTTGAGCTTGCCCAGCACGATCGCGCCCGCCGCCTCGAGCCGCGTCACCACCTCGGCGTCCTCGTCGGGGACGCGGTCGGCGAACACCGCGCTCGCCGCCGTCGTCAGCACCCCGGCGGTGTCGA
>CAXXTG010000010.1:0-2975 GCA_963666855.2 Vicinamibacterales bacterium | reverse complement strand
ATCACCGGCGAGATGCTGAACCCGGCCAACGTGGTGTTCGACGTCATCGAGTTCGATCCCGAGACCCTCGAGCTCGTCGCCGAGGCGACCCACCCCGAGCACGGGCACTTCCGCATCGAGGCGCGCGTCGAGGAGGTCACGCGCCTGAACGGCACCCTCTTCCACGACGGGGCCGGCGGCGCCCTGCGGCTGACGAAGTGGACCTACCGGCCCCGCCGGTAACCGGACGTCCCCGCTCGGGCAGCACATCCAGCCCGATCTCGACGTCGACCAGCCCCCCGTCGAAGGCGCCGACGGCCCCCCCCGGCGGCCCGCGCCCACGGTGCCCCCTCACTCCATGTAGGGCATCGGCGGGGTCTTGCCGCGGAGCCGCGCGTACACCGTCAACGCGCCCCGGTGGTGGGCCGTGTGGTCCGTGATCGCGCCGAAGATCGCCGCCCGCGGCCGGCCGCCGAGGATGGGGCCGGCCGGCAACGGGCGGCTCCAGTCGTCGTCCGGCGTCGACTCGATCGCCTGCCGGGCCTGCTCGACCGCCCGCGTGAACCACGCGCGGGCGTCGGCGAGCGACGTCACCTCGCGCACCTTTCGATCTAGCGCCTCGAACTCCAGGCTGAAGCCGGTCGGACTGAACGCGCCCTCGACGAACCAGTCGATGGTCTGGGCGGCGTGCGCCACGTGCTGCGCCGCGGTGAAGGTGCCTTCCGCGGGGACGTAGCCCGAGTCGTCCTCGGTCAGGGCGCGGGTGCTGCGGTCGAAGTACTCCTGTGCCTCGTTCAACTCGCGGAGCAGGCGTTCCTTCATGGGGCGGTTCTCCTTCGTGGCGAATGTCGAGTCGGGGGGCGGGTGTCGCGACCGACGCCCGGCGGTCTGCGGCCATGTCCGGGCCGGCGCTAGTCTACGCGATGCGGGTCGGGGGTGGGGTGCCGTCGGGGCTCTGGGTTGGGCAGCGGCTATAATGGCGGCAACATGCGAACAGCTTGGTTCCTGTCGGTCGGACTCTGCGCGGTCGTCCTCGCCGCGCCGGCCGCCGCCCAGTCCGCGGCCGGGAACGGCGGCGCTCCCCTGGCCGAGGGCCAGTCGCTGGTCCTCGAGGGCGACGACGCCCCGCAGGCGGGCTTCTCCATCGGCCGGTCGCTGCGGGTGGAGCCGCGGCGCGTCGACAGCCCCCCGGTCGTGGACGGCCGGCTCGACGAGGAGGCGTGGCTCACGGCCGCCGTCGTCGACGACTTCGTGCAGCAGGAGCCGGCCGAGGGCGAGCCGGCGACGGAGCGCACGGTCGTGCGCCTGCTCTACGACGCGCGGGCCCTCTACCTCGGCGTCGAGGCCTACGACTCGGCCCCCGACGGGGTCATCGCCACCGAGATGCGCCGCGACTCGCTGCGGCTGCTCGACGAAGACAACTTCCAGGTCATCCTCGACACCTTCCACGACCGCCGCTCCGGCTACATGTTCGTGACGAGCCCCCTCGGGGCCAAGCTCGAGCAGCAGGTGTCGGAGGAGGGCGAGGGGGGGTGGCGCGGCACCAACACCTCGAACATCAACGTGAACTGGGACGGGGTCTGGGACGTGGTGGCCCACCGCACCCCCGAGGGGTGGACGGCCGAGATCGCCATCCCCATGATCACCCTGCGCTTCCCCGAGAACGAGGAGCAGGTGTGGGGCGTCAACTTCATGCGGAACATCCGCAGGAAGAACGAGCAGGTGTACTGGGCCCCGATCTCGAAGGAGTACACCCTCACCCGCGTGAGCCTCGCCGGCACCATGACCGGCATCACCGCCGTCGACCAGGGCATGGACCTGCGGGTGACCCCCTACGTGCTGACGGGGGGGCGGCAGGACCGCGTGGACGCCGGCGGGCTCGACGGCAGCGGGTTCCGCGACCTCGGCCTCGACGTGAAGTACGGCCTCGCGTCCGGCCTCAACCTCGACGTCACCCTCAACACCGACTTCGCGCAGGTCGAGGTCGACGAGCAGCAGGTCAACCTGACCCGGTTCCCCCTGTTCTTCCCCGAGAAGCGCGACTTCTTCCTCGAGAACGCGGGCATGTTCAACGTGGGGGCGGCGTCGGGGTTCAACCGCCTCGCCGACCTGTTCTTCACCCGGCGCATCGGGCTGTCCGAGCGCGGCCAGCCGGTGCCGATCGTCGGGGGCGCCCGGGTCTCGGGCAAGGTCGAGCGCCACAACGTCGCCGCGATGAACATCACCACGCAGGAGGCGTTCGGCAGCCCCGGCGACAACTTCTTCGTCGGGCGCTACAGCCGCGACATCCTGGCCCGGTCGAAGGTCGGCGGCATCGTCATCGACAAGAGCTCGATCAACGACGCGCACTTCAACCGGACCCTGGCCGCCGACACCACCCTGGCCGTGCACCGCAACTTCACGGTGAACGGGTTCCTGGCCAAGACCGAGACGGCGCTCTGCGGCGCGAGCTCGGTGACGCGGGGCCGGTGCCCCGGCGAGTCCGGGCGCGACATGGCGGCGTACGCCCGCGGCACCTGGCTCAGCCCGTCGTGGAGCATCTACGCCGAGTACATCGACCTGCAGGAGAACTTCAACGCCGAGGTCGGCTTCGTGCCCCGCGTCGGCATCCGCACCTCGAAGTTCCACGGCGAGTGGGACCCCCGCCCCGGGCGCTGGGGCATCCGCATGTTCGACCCCATGTGGAACATCACCTACACCACCGATCAGAACAACCGGCTGCTGACGCGGCGCATCCACCACATGATCGGAACCTACTTCGAGAACGGCTCGTCGATGACCGTGTGGTACAACGACCACTTCGAGCAGCTCGACATCCCGTTCACCATCTACGGCCAGGGCGTCACGATTCCGCCGGGCACGTACCGCTTCGGCGAGTGGAACTACCGCTACCGCAGCGACCCCTCGCGCCGCCTCTACGGCGAGGCTGGGCTACTCGCCGCAGACCTTCTTCGGCGGCACCCGCGTCAACAGCCGCGCCACCCTCGGGCTGCGGG
>CAXXTG010000009.1:0-3051 GCA_963666855.2 Vicinamibacterales bacterium | reverse complement strand
ACGGTCTCGCGCAGGTCGACGAAGGCGCCGGTGCGCCGGTCGAGCTTCCAGAGGATGCCGTCCTTGCGATGGTGAAGAGCCACCGCTCGTCGTCGGCGTCCACGAGCACGCGCTCGTAGACGATGTCGAGGTCGAGGGTCTCGCCCGGCGCGTGCTGGAAGTACCACTCGACCTGCCCGGTCTGCGGGTTCAGGGCGAGGGTCGAGTTGGTGTAGAGGGCGTCCTGCCGCGTCGTCATGCCGCGGCTCGACGCGACCCACGGCTTGGCCTGGGCGGTGCCGATGAAGAAGAGGCCGAGGTCGGGGTCGTAGCTGCCGGGAATCCACGAGTCGCCGCCCGCGCGCAGGTACGGCGGGGTGTCGCCCCACGACGCGTTGTTCGGGTCGCCGGGCAGAGCGATGGTGGACGTGCGCCACAGCTCGTCGCCGGTGTCGGGGTCGTGGCCGGTGATGAAGCAGGTCTGCTCGGTGTAGCGCTCGCAGCCGTTGGTGCCGGTGATGACGACGCCGTTGGCGACGACGGGGCCGGCGTTCTGGCGGAAGCCCTGGGTGTAGTCGTCCTTGACGGTCCGCCACACCTCCTCGCCGGTGCCCGCGTCGAGGGCGACGAGGGACGCGTCGGCCCGCGCGAGGTAGAGCTTGTCGCCGTAGAGGGCGAGGGTGCGGGTGGCGCCGGGGCGCGCGTCGTCGGGCAGCCTGGCGCGGTACACCCAGATGACGTCGCCGGTCGCCGCGTCGATGGCCCGGACGACGTTCCCGGGGCTGGCGAGGAACATCACGCCGTCGTGCACGATCGGCGTGGTCTGGTGGTTGCCGGGCCGGACCGAGATCGACCACGCGAGCTGCAGGTCGCCGACGTTGTCGCGCGTGATCTGGTCGAGGGGGCTGTAGCCGTGGCCGTCGCGGGTGCGCCGCCAGCTCAGCCAGTCGCCGGGCGGGGGGTCGGCGAGGAGGGCGTCGGTCACCGGGGTCAGCTCGTGCGGCACCGTCTGGTTGACGAACCGCGACACCCGCCGCCGCGGCCGCTCGCCGGCCTGGGCGGCGCGCTGCGCCTCGGCGATGTCCGCCGCGTCGCCGATCATCACCGCCTCGCCGACGGCCAGGGTGCGCTCGCCGGGCAGGGCGCCGTTCGCCTCTAGCATGTAGGCCACGAGGTCGATGTAGGACTGGTCGCTGAGCGCGCCCTCGGCCCCCGGGGGCATGGTGTCGCGCAGGTACTCGAACAGCTCGTCGGTGGTCTGCCCCGCCCACGTGTTCAGGAACTCGACGCCGGACAGCGGCGGCGCGATCATGCCCTCGAGGCCGATGCCGTGGCACTCGCTGCACTGGACGCCGTAGGCCGACCAGCCGCTCGCGGCCTGGTCGGCCGTGAAGGCGCCGTCCGCGCCCGGGGCCTGCGCCGCCGCGACGCCGGCGCCGGCGGTCAGACCGGCCGACACGATCAGTCCGGCCGCGGCCCGCGAAAGGGCCCCGAGAGTCAGTCCGCGACAACCCGATCCGCCGAATCCAAAGCGAGTCTCTTTCGACATGGTCCGCACTCCTGGCCCGCCAATCGTCGCCTGACGGCTCCGCTTGGCGCCCACCGACCCTGCATGAGCCCGCGCCCTTCCACGGCACACGCTCTCGGGTGTCTTCAGTCGCGTCTGAACGCCGCCGTCTCGTCCGTGCCGCCCTTATACCACCAACCCGGTGGCGGCGCCATGCTTCCGCCAGACCGGCACCGATGCCGCGCGATGATCGCCCGGTCGCTCATGGAACCGCCAAGGTGTTGATGTCGGCGCAACGGGGCCTGGTGTCATGGCCCGCCCTGTGAATGGCCTCCGCCAGCAGCCGCCACGTGTAGACGCCTTCGGCCCACGCGTAGAGGAAGTCCTCGCGCGTGGCTTCCTGCAACCAGCACGCGAGTAGGCGCCGCTGCCGGCGCGAGGGGGCCGGCGCCCGGATCGCGGCGTAGAACTCCTCGGGCTCGGGCTTCTCGCGCCAGCCGGCGCAGCTTGCGCGCAGCCGGTTGCGGACCGCCCGGCTCCGTGGCCCCAGTTGCGCCGGGTCGTGCCACGGGTGGAACCGCTGCCGGAACGCGTCGTCGGCCTCGCGGTCGTCGAAGGCTTCCGGGGGCGCGAGCCTCACAGGCGCACTCCACGTTCCGGCCACAGCCGGCGGATGGGCCGCGGCGTCCGTTCTTCCTGCCATGGCACTGTTCAGTGTAGACCCGTTTCCGCCCGTTCTCGTGGGGTCGTAGGTCCGCTTCCGGGTCGCGGGTGCGCCGTCACAGGAGCAACGCACTCGGCCGGCGCCGCAGTCCTGCCGGCCGAGCCGCCCCATCGCGGCGGGGCGGTCCCCGACGATCCGCCGCGAAACAGGCGGAACCGTCAGTCCAGGCCCGGCACGGCTCTCACCCAGGCCGTCGGGCCGTCCTCCCACTTGTTGTGGGTCAGCCGGACCACCGTGCGGTCCGAGAGGCGGACGGCGTGCAGCTCGCCGTAGGGCTGGGGCTGGAAGACGACCCGCAGCAGGGGCAGCTCGTCGCCGAGCTCGGCGCGCTGGGAGGTGAAGAGCACCCACTCGTCGTCGGGCGAGAAGCGGGGGTGCATGTCGTGGCCGGGGCTCGTGGTGAGGCGCTCGGGCGGCCCCGCCCGGCCGTCCTCGTCGAGGGCGACGGTGTAGAGCTCGAAGTTCCCGTCCCGGAGGGAGGTGAACGCGACGCGGTCGCCGGCCGACGAGAACGCGGGCATCGTGTCGGTGGCCTCGTGGCGCGTCAGGCGCCGCACGTCGCCGCCGTCCGCGTTCATCAGGTAGATGTCGGCGTTGCCGCCGCGGCGGCTGCGGAAGACGATGCGGCGGCCGTCGGGCGAGAAGTCGGGGAGGGCGTCGTTGGCGTCCGAGTCGGGCGTCAGGTTCACGAGGCCGGTGCCGTCGCTGCGGACCTTCCAGATGTCGACGTCCACCGCGTCGGAGGCGAACGGCGGCCCGACGATGAACGCGAGCCAGCGGCCGTCCTTCGACCACGAGGGCCCCCAGGCGGAGTCGGGGCCCCGGTAGCGGTCCGCCCCGC
>CAXXTG010000008.1:0-4216 GCA_963666855.2 Vicinamibacterales bacterium | reverse complement strand
GGCCTTCGCCCTCCAGGTGGCATACCTCGCGGCTCGAGAGCCTGGCCGCGGCGTCGACCACCGGGAGGTCGCCGGCGCGGATGGCGCGGAGCTCGCGGAGCTGGTCGATCAGGGCCAGTTCGTCGGCGAGCTCCTCGTCGGTCAGCCCGAGGGCGGTGCGCGCCCGGTCGAGGGCCCGCTCCTCGGCCTCGGTGAGGTCGTGGTCGCCCACCGCCTCGACGTGCGCGCGCGAGTACGCGTTGAGCCGCGCCCGGCGCCGGAACGCGGGGTCGAGGCGGACGAGGGTCTCCAGCTCCGCGAGGCGCTCGAAGAGCCGTGGGTCGCCCCGCGCCGTCCGCGGTCGCCCGCCTCGAGCAGCGACAGGTACGCGCGCTCCTCGAAGTAGCGCGCGTCGGCGGGGGGTGAGGCGCGGGTCGCCGCGCGCCGCGTCGATGGCGGCCCGGTCTTCGTCGGTGATCGGATCTGCGGCGTCCACCCGCGCATCGAGCAGCCGGCCGTTAACGCGTCGCCGGCCGCCCTCTGCCGCCCGCGCCGCGCGGCCAGCGCACACGAGGGCCGCGAAGACCGCGGGCCGCGACCACGGCGGGCCAGGGCGAGGGCAGCAGCAGGCCGGCCGCGACGGCGCCCAGGGCGAGCCACCCGTACGTCGGCGGCGCGCGGCGTACCGGCTCGGCGATCGCGTCGGTCGCCTGCTCCTGTTCCCGGGGTGCGCCGTAGGTGACGCCGGTGTCCTCGGTGAGCTCGATGGGGCCGGGCGCGGGACCCGCCGCGCCTGCGCCTCCGCCGCCTGAGCGCGCGCCGCCCCCGGTCCCCAGCGACTTACGGTAGTAGAGGCCGCCGCGCCCGCCGTGCACGTACGCCCGCCCCTCCGACGACATTCCGACGCGGGCGCCGGTCACCCCGACCGACGCGCCGATGCCGCGCTTCGAGAGGTTGAACCGGATCGGCCCGGCCCGGAACGACTTTCTGAGATAGAAGCCCATACCGTGTCTCTGTCCGTGGCGCGCGACTGCTGTTTTTCGAGAGATGGAAGCGCGTCGGGGTCGCGACGGTTACGACCCGTCCGCCAGGAACTTCTCCAGGTGGACCACGTCGTGGAATCGCTCTCCGAGTCTCACGTGCCTCCTCGCGACGCCGATTCTCTCGAAGCCGAGGGCGGCGTAGAAGCGAAGCGCGCGCTCGTTGTCGGCCAGAACCTGAATCGCGATCTTCTCGTAGCCGTGCGACCGGGCGAAGGCGAACGACGCCTCGGCCAGCCGCCGCCCGACCCCGCGTCCGCGGAGGCCCGCCCGTATCCACGTGCCGACCGTCGCGACATGCCGCATCGAGTCGGTGTAGCGCGCCGAGGCGTCGGGCTCGATGCTCTGGATGCCGACGGCCGCCCCGTCGATCCAGGCCGCGAACAGCGCGCTGCGATTGCACAGCCCCTTGATGAAGGCGCGCTCCTCGGCCTCCGTGAAGGGGTGGGTCAACGCGGTGTGCTCGCCCTCCAGGATGACCGAATTGAGCACCGACACCACGGCTCCCGCGTCGTCGGGCGACGCCCTGCGGACGACGGGTTCCGCCGGGGGATGCGCGGTCATCGACGTGCCAGTTGCCCCGAACGATCGGCGGATTCGACGCGGCGCCGAGGTTCCGGCCGGGAATGCGCGGTCATCGGAGTGCCAAAGGAACCTCAGGCCCGGGGCCCCGCGGCTCAGGCGGCCGGGCCGAGCGGACGCGTCACGCTCCAGAACACGACCGCGGCGGCGGCGACGTGCTGCACCATCAGGATGACCACGGCGGCGACGGTGGCGCCCGGAAACGCCGCGGCGCCGCCTTCCGTGAGCATCAAGAGGTCGGG
This sequence comes from Vicinamibacterales bacterium, assembly GCA_963666855.2. Lineage (GTDB taxonomy): Bacteria > Acidobacteriota > Vicinamibacteria > Vicinamibacterales > UBA8438 > JAJEEA01. The sequence goes on along the minus strand of CAXXTG010000008.1, from coordinate 2,373 downwards.
GACGAGCGACACCAGCAGCGCGACCACGACGATCCGCTGGAACAGGGGGACGGGCCGCGCGGCCAGCTTCTGGACCGCGACCGCGACCCCCAGCCCGGCGGCGACGCCGACGACGGTCAGGAACACCGTCGGCCCCGCCGTCGCCAGGGGCTCGAACTCGGGCGGCACGTCGAACGCCGCGAGCCCCGCCGCCCGGACCACGAGATTGGCCGCCACCGCCCCGAGGATCGTCCGCAGCCACACCACCCACGCCCCGCTTCCCGCCGCCGCCAGTCTGTCTATACTCATGAAGCTCGTCCTCCAGTGTCGTAGATCCATCAGTCCATCACGCGTCCGCAGACGGCCCGGTCAAGCAGGCCGGCATTGGCGGCGCTTGAATAGACCTTGCCTCTCGGTCGATCGATGATTTGCTTGTTCTTGAAGTCGGCGATCAGATCCGCGTCTTTCGTATAGAGAAGACGCACACGGGTTTCCCGCGCCAGCGCGAGGACATGCGGATCGTCGGACCGGAGATTCCCGAGAACGCCCAACTCGCGTTCGTCATCGGCGAACCGGGGGGCGGGAATGACGCTCGCCCGGCCGGCCTGGACCCAGGACTGCAGCCTGGTCCTGTGCCGTCTTCCAATCTCTCGCGCGAAAGCCCGACCCGTGGAGTAGACGATGCGGCCGGCACCGCGATCCAGCCACTTGCGGACAGGCGCGGCGTCGGGTTTGGCGGGATCGGCGAGAAAGTCCCCGAGACGGTTGGCGTCGACGATGATGCACATGCGGTCGGTCCTCAGTCGGCGAATCCGAGCAGCTCGTCGGTCTCTTTCAGGAAGAAGTCACGATAGCCTGCGGGCGCGCCCTGCAGGTTGCCATGTTCGTCCAGGCTCATGTTGTGGATCGTGACGGCGTCGCCGCGCGGCTCGAAGTACAGGATGGATACGTCACCGGGCTTTAGGACCTTCTTCCTGACTGAAATCCGCACGCGGTCGACGATGTAGTCGCTGTGGGTTTCGATCAGGAAGCGACTGCCATCTCTCTTGAAGGCGTCGATGAACAGGTTGGCGAGTTCCGCCTGACCTCTGGGATGAAGGTGGACCTCCGGCTGCTGGAGCAGGAAAGATCGTCCGTCGGCGCGACGCCCGCGTCCCGCTCCGCGGTGGGATTCCCCGGCGGCCATCACGTCCACCAGGATCGGCAGGGCCTGACTGACCCCGTAGCCGACGTCGACGATGTTCGCGTGTGGTCCAGTGCGGACCTTGACCTGGAGTTGAAACGGATCGCTCATCTGTCGACCGTGGCGCTTGACCTTGATGTCCGAGAACAGCCCCGACCGCCGGCCGAAGGCCGCGAGATCGTCGTGAAGCGACCTCCAGTGGTCCTGGTCGGTGCGATTCAGCCTCATCATGAGCATCGGGACGTGTTCGCCCTCCGGAGAAGCGGTCTCGCGGATCGGATTGTAGCTGCGCTCGGGCCGGGAACGGAGCGGTGCGACCGGAATCAGCTCTGGAAGCCGTGGGGGGGCGAAGCCGGCGCGCACTTGCACCGCGCCGTCGGGTTCATGCTCGGCCCCTTCGCGCCGTGTAGTCAGGCTGCGAATATAGCGGGCGACGGGCTGCAGGCCCGGAAGCTCGGCCGGATCCTGCTTGTCGTCGGCGGGCAGGCCTCGCAGCAAGTCGAGCATGTAGACCACGAGGTGGAAGGGGACTCGCGTCTCGTCGTCGTGTCCGGGGATGCTCCAGATGGTCCCGTCGGCGCTTCTCCGCAGCTCCAGAAACGAATCGCCTTCGAACTGGAACCGGAAGGAAGAGATGACCGGTTGCGAGCCTTGTTCACGGAAGGTGACGAACAGCGTGTACGGCGGCATGGCGCTGTCGGAGGCGGGGTCCACGGCCAGACCGATCTTGAACTCGTCGATCCGGCCGCCGGGGCCGCGTTTCGTCCGGACGATGTCGCGGAACCCGCCCATGGCGAACGGTTGCTCGTTGAAGTCCAGGAAGCGGTCGACGTCGGGCCGGGAGAACACTTGGTGCAGAATGCCGTAGCAGCCCAGGAAGGTGGTCTTTCCCGTGCTGTTCTCGCCCACGAGCAGGGTGATGGGCCGCAGCAGGCCGCGCTGCGGGCCCTTGAAGCACCGCACGCCGCACAAGATGAGCTCCCGCGGATTGTCCATGTCAGCTTTCCTGGCGGTCGTTGTTTGCCGCGGGCAGCGGCGTTGTCGACCCGCTCCCATCAGATCCGCGGTCTCTCGGCGTGTTCTCCTGAAATCCGACAGACGTCAGCGACTACTGCCGCGACGTTCGTACCCGCTCCAGCTCTTGAGCAAAGCGCGGTTCCTGGGGCAGTCGTTCGATGGCCTTGCGATAGGCGTCCTCGACTTCTCGAAGC
>CAXXTG010000007.1:0-35927 GCA_963666855.2 Vicinamibacterales bacterium | reverse complement strand
CGGCGCCCGGCCGCCGGTGGGAGCCTCCGCCTCGGGTCCGGCGCGCCGCGGCCCGTCCTCCGACCCGCCGCCGGTTTGCGGCGGCCGGTCGCCTGTGATACAAAATAGGCGCTTCGGAGGTGCCCGCGGTACGTGTGCCGAGCGCCTCGGCACGGAGCATTCTTCCCGTTGTTTTCCCGGATCGGGCGCGCGGATGCGGCCCGCTTCAGTCGCAAATCACACGAGGGGTTCGCAGGAGTGAAGGCAATGCAGCAGCGGAAACTGTGGTCGATTCTGTCCGTTCTCGCCGTCGCCGCCGCGGCGGCATGCGGCGGCGGCGGCGAGGACGCGCCGGCGGCGGTCGCGGAGCCGGCGGCGCCGGCCTTCGACCCGTCGACGGCGGGCAACGTCTCCGGCATGGTGATGGTGGACGGCGAGCTCCCGGCGCCGGAGGAGCTCATGATGAACTCGGACCCGAACTGCGTGATGGCCGCGACCGACACGCAGTCGAGCACCTACGTCGGCAGCGACGGCCATCTCGGCAACGTGTTCGTGTACGTGCGCGAAGGCCTCGGCGGCATGACCTTCCCGACGCCGGGCGAGGTCGTGACCCTGAACCAGGAGGGGTGCCGCTACATCCCGCACGTGCTGGGCATCCAGGTCGGCCAGACCCTGAACATCATCAACAGCGACCCGACCCTGCACAACATCCACGCGATCCCCGCGGTGAACGCGGAGTTCAACATGGGGCAGCCGATTCAGGGCATGCAGTTCGAGCGGACGTTCGACAACGTCGAGGTCATGGTGCCGATGCGGTGCGACGTCCACGGCTGGATGAACTCGTACATCGGGGTGCTGGACCATCCGTTCTTCGCGGTCACCGGCGAGGACGGCATGTTCGACATCAGCGCGCTGCCGCCGGGCGACTACGTCATCGAGGCGTGGCACGAGGCGCTCGGCACCCAGACCCAGAACGTGACCGTCACCACCGGCGGGACCGCCGAGGTGTCGTTCACCTTCTCGGTGTCGTAGCCCGACGGTCCGTCAGGTCGGCTTCACGGGCATCTCTCCCATTTTCGGTCCGGGGGTCCGCGCCTTTCCATGGCGCGGACCCCCGGGGCCGACCGACACCAGAGCGACCGCATGCTGCGAGCGAGGCAGGCGGCGGGCACGGACGCCGCCGTCGCATCGGGCAACCGGTTCACGGATTTCGTCACCCTCACCAAGCCGCGCCTGAACTCGCTGGTCGTGGCGACGGCGGGCGTGGGCTATCTGGCCGCGCGCGGCGGCGTTGACGGGGCGGTACTGGCTCACACGACGATCGGCGCGGCCCTGGTGGCCGGGGGGGGCCGCCGCGCTCAACCAGATCGCCGAGCGCGACCTCGACGAGCGGATGCCCCGGACCCGGGAGCGCCCGCTGGCCGCGGGGCGGCTGCAGCCGGGGGAGTCGGCGGCGTTCGCGCTGGCGCTGGCGCTGGCCGGCCTCGTGCAGATCGCGGCGGGGGCCAACCTCCTGGCCGCGTGCCTCGCCCTCGCCACGCTCGTCAGCTATGCCGCCGTCTACACCCCGCTGAAGCGCAGGACCCACTGGGCGGTCCTCGTCGGGGCGGTGCCCGGCGCGCTGCCGGTCGTCATCGGCTGGGCGGCGGCGCGGCCGTTGTCGGCCGGGGCGTGGTCGCTCTTCGCCCTGCTCTTCGTCTGGCAGTTGCCGCACTTCCTGGCGCTGGCCTGGATGTACCGCGACGACTTCGGGAGGGCGGGGCTGCCGCTGCTCGCGGTCGTCGACGCCGCCGGCCGTCGCACCGCGCGGCATCTCGTCGCCTACAGCGTCCTGTTGGTGCCGGTCAGCCTGCTTCCCGCCTGGCTGGGGGTGGCGGGAACCGGATACGCGTTGGGCGCGGGCCTCCTCGGGGTGGGCCTGCTCGCCCTCGCGTGCCGCTTCGCCGCTCACCGGTCTTCCGAGCGGGCGCGGGTCCTGTTCCGCGCCACGCTCGTGTACCTGCCGCTCGTCTGGATGCTGCTGCTGGCCGACCCGGCCTGACCGGCGTCGCCGCGCCGGGGCGCGCCGAGCCCGAGCCCATGTTCGAGGTCACCCAGCTTCCCGCCGTCAACGCCGCCCTGAACAGCATCGCCGCCGCCTTGCTGGCGGCCGGCTACGCGTGCATCCGGCGGGGCCGCATCGACCTCCACCGGCGCTGCATGCTGGCCGCGTTCGCGACCTCGGCGCTGTTCCTGGTCTCGTACCTCGTCTATCACGCGCAGGTCGGGTCGCGTCCGTTCACCGGGGAGGGGGCGGTCCGGGTCGCGTACTTCGCGATCCTCATCTCCCACATCGTCCTCGCCGCCGCGATCCTGCCCCTGGCCATCGTCACCCTGCGCCGCGGCCTGCGCCGCGACGACGCCCGCCACGCCGCCCTCGCCCGGTGGACCCTGCCCATCTGGCTCTACGTCTCGGTGACCGGCGTCGCGGTGTACTGGATGCTCTACCACCTCTACCCGGCCTGACCGCCGTCGGGCCTTTTCCGCCGAGCCCGAACGGTCCCGCCCGCGCGGTGCGGCTTCCTCACAGGCGTACGGCTTGGTAGAGGTAGAGCAGGCCGACCGCGACCGCGTACAGGGCTCCGCCGAACGGGAGGTTGCGCCGCGCCAACCGCCAGTTGCCGACGCCGTACCGGCTGGAAAGGACCACGTTGACGCCCGACATGGGGTTCACCGCGCACCCCAGGCCCCAGCCCATCGCCAGCGCCACGGCGAGGAACGTGGGGTCGAGGTCGATCCGCTCCACCAGCGGCGCCACGACGCCGACGATCACGACGGGATGGATGCAGGCGGCCGACGTCACGATGCAGGCGAGCACCAGCAGGCTCGCGTGGAAGGCGTCCAGACGGTCGAAGAACATCCAGCCGCCGGCCGCCGCCGAGGCCGACACGAGGCCCGCGGCCATGACCCCGGCACCGAGGAACAAGGCCAGCTCGCCGCCCATCTCGGGGGCCCGGGTGCGCACGTAGTCGTCCGCGGCCGCCCGCAATCCCCGCACGCCGCCGCGCCGGAGCAGCGCGATGGCCACGACGAGCGGCGCGAGCAGGGTGATCAGCGACAGCACCGAGTAGCCGGACGTCAGGGCGGCGGCGGTGAGGACCGCCGCGCCGAGGACCAGCGGCACCCGCAGATCCTCGGGGTGGACGGGGTAGCCGCGGAAGTCCTCGATGTACTCGCACCGGCCGCTGCACGCGTACCAGGACAGCAGCGCGAACGCCGCCAGCGCCAGCGGAACACCGAACGCCATCAGCACCAGCGGGTTCGATCCCGGGGTGTAGGCCAGGGCGAGGGCGACGCCGCCGATGAACGGCGAGTGGAAGGCGACGGCGCTGAACGACCGGCTGAGCAACTGCGCCTGGTTCGGATCGAGGGGCCGCACCCGCGCCAGCCGGTCGGCCATGATGACCACCGCCGAGACGTTGATGACGGCGCCGAAGGCGTGGACGCCGAGCATGCTGCGCAGGTAGGCGCCCACGCCGCGCGGCAGCTCGGGCTCGCCGGGGCGCGCAGGCGGGTTCAGGAGGCGGAGCGCCGTGACCGCGGCCAGCATCGACAGGATCGGCTGGTTCTGCGCGAGCAGGCGCTCGAAGTCCGGCGGTGTGCCGCGGCCTGCGGCCCAGACCATGGCCGCCGCGCCGACGCCCATGAACGCCAGCGCCTGCACGTGCTGCTGCCGGCCGAGCCCCGGCCAGAGCAGGGCCAGGGCGGCCCACGCCGGCGCCGCCGCGGCCCACGCCGGCACTTCGGTCCGGACGGTGCCGGCGACGGCGAGCAGCAGCATCGCCGCGATCGCCGCGCCCGCCGCCCGGCGCCGGCCGCCGGCGCCCGCGGCGGACGCCGTTCCGGGCTCCCCGTCCACGGCGTCCGCCCGCGGGCCGATCGCCCGTGCCGCGTGGCCGCCGGCCGTCATTCGTAGAGGAGGTAGGGCGCCGCGAGACGCCGCCACGCGGCGGCGCCGTCGTCCCAGCCGGCGGCGATCGCCCACGCGGGGTCGCCGGCGCGGATGCGGTCCACCATCGCCCGCGACCCGAACAGGCGCGCGACCGCGTCGAGGTCGAACGCGTCGCGGTGCAGCTTGTGGAGGGCCGCCGCCACCTCGAGGCCGAGCCGCACGGGCCGCAGGGCGTCGCGGTCGGTGACGACGAAGAAGACCCCGTGGCACAGCTCGCCGGCGAACCGGCTGCCGTCGGGGGTGAACGAGACCGGGTAGACGCGCAGGCCGGGCAGGCCGGCGCGGTTCAGCTCGCGGGCGAGGGCGGGGCCGTCGATCCACGGGGCGCCGATCTGCTCGAACGGGGTGTCGGTGCCGCGTCCGACCGACAGGTTGGCGCCCTCGACGGCGCCGATGCCGGGATAGAGCGCCGCCTGATGCAGGTTGCGCAGGTTCGGCGACGGGTCGACCCACGTCAGGCCGGTCTCGTCGAACCAGTGGGCGCGGGTCCAGCCCCGCATGGGCACCACCTCCAGGTCCGCCCCGATCTCCCGCTCGCGGTTGAACAGCCGCGCCAGCTCGCCCAGGGTCAGGCCGTGCCGCACCGGCGACGGGAAGTAGCCGGTGAACCCCAGCGACTCCGCGTCGAGGCGCGGCCCCTCGACGGCGGCGCCCCCGATGGGGTTGGGCCGATCGAGCACCACCACCCGCAGCCCGCGCCGCGCGGCCGCCTCGAGGACGTAGGCCACGGTGGCGGCGTAGGTATAGAAGCGGGCCCCGGCGTCCTGCAGATCGACGACCACCGTGTCGAGGTCCCGCAGCATCGCTTCCGTCGGGCGGCGCGTCTCTCCGTAGAGGGAGTGGATGGGGAGCCCGGTGGCGGCGTCCCGGCCCGACGGGACCGGCCCGTCCAGCTCGCCGCGGATGCCGTGCTCGGGACTGAACAGCGCCGCCAGCTCGACCCCGGGGGCCTCGGCGAGGAGGTCGATGGTCGACGCGCCGTCCCGCGCGCGGCCGGTCCGGTTCGTCAGCAGACCGACCCGCCGCCCGGCCAGCCGCCGGAAGCCCTCCTCGCGCAGCACGTCGACGCCGGTCCACACCGGACCGCGGGCCGGCGCGGGGGCGTCGCGCAGGGCCGAGGCGACCACCGTCGCGACCCGGCCGCGCAGGGCCGTCACGTCGCCCCCGCCCGCGGGGTGCACGCGGTTCGACAGGAAGACCACGAAGGTGTCCGACGCCGGGTCGATCCAGAGCGACGTCCCGGTGAAGCCGGTATGGCCGTAGGAGCCGACGGGGAACAGGTCGCCGCGGTTCGACGAGTACCGCGAGTCGATGTCCCACCCCAGCCCCCGCCGGTCGGCCAGGCGCGGCGGGGTGGAGACCCGGGTCATCCGGTCCACCGTGAGGGGGGCGAGCAGGCGGACCCCGTCGCGGGCGCCGCCGCCGAGCAGCATCGCGCAGAAGCGCGCGAGGTCGCGGGCGGTGCTGAAGAGCCCGGCGTGGCCGGCCACCCCGCCCATGCGCCGCGCCGTGGGGTCGTGCACCCGCCCCCGCAGCATGGTCGCGCCGGGACCCCCGCAGGGCCACGCCAGGGGCGCGCACGCCTCGGTCGGGGCGATCCGGGGCGCGAGGGCCGCCGGGGGGTTGAAGCCGGTGTCGGCCATCCCCAGCGGGCCGAAGATGCGTTCCCGCGCGAACCGGTCGGGGCTCAGCCCGCTGACCCGCCCGACGATGTCGCCGAGCAGCATGAAGTTCAGGTCGCTGTAGATGAAGCGCTCGCCGGGGGCCGCGGCCGGGGGCAGGGCGACGGTGCGGGCGATGGCGGTCCCGGCCCCCTCGAAGGACTCCTCCAGCGGCAGGTCGGGCGCGAGGCCGGAGGTGTGGGTCAGCAGGTGGGCGATGGTGACCGCCCCGCGCCCCTGGCCGCCGAACCCCGGCACGTGGTCGGCGACGCGGTCGCGCAGCCGCAGACGCCCTTCCTCGACGAGCATCATCACGCTGGTGGTCGTCGCGACGACCTTGGTCAGGGACGCGAGGTCGAAGACGGTGTCGACGGTCATCGGTTCGGGCGGATCCGCGGTGAGCGACCGCGAGCCGAAGGCCCGCTCGTACACGATCCCGCCCTCGTGCCCCACGAGGACCACCGCGCCGGGGAGGCGCCCGTCGCGGATGGCCTGCTCGACCACGGCGTCGACGAGCGCGAGGCGGGCGGGGTCGACGGCGGCGGCAGCCGGCCCGGCGTGCAGGGCGAGCCACAGGCACGCCGCGCCGTACAGACGGAGACGGCCTCGAAGCGCGGGCGGGCGGCGGGGGCGGAGGGAATGGCCGGGCACCGGTTTTGGATTATACTGAGTGGCCCTAACGCTGGAGCCGACAGACGGGGAGTCTCTCATGATCGTCAACCGACATCCGTTCCCGTTGCGCACCCTCCTGGTTCTCCTGCTGCTCGGAGGCTTGGCCTCGACCGCGGCGGCGCAGGGCGGCGTGCGCGGCATCGTCAGGGACGACGCGGGGAACGGGGTGGCCGGCGCGCGGGTGATCGCCGAGAGCCTGGAGACCTCGCAGACCCGGACCATCACGACCAACAACGCCGGCCGCTTCACGTTCATCGGCCTCGCGGGCGGCGATTGGCTTTTCGTCGTCCAGGCCGACGGCTATCGGGAGGAGCAGGGCTACTCCGCCGTACGGCGTTCCGGCGAGCCGGCGCGGGTCGAGTTCAACCTCGATCCCGATCCGTTCAACCCGTTGGCGCCCCCCGTCGGCGTGCTCGCCGGGGTGAAGTCGGCCGACATCCTCGCGCGGCTCCGGGGCGCCGAGCGTCTCTTCGACGGGGGCAACTACGACGGCGCCATCGACGCCTACCGCGACATCCTGGCGATGGCCCCGTCCCTGACCAGCGTCAACCTGTCGATCGGCCACGCGTGGCGGGCGAAGCGCGAGCCGGAGCGCGCCCTCGCGGCCTATCGCAGCGCGCTGGCCGCGGATCCCGCGAACCCGCAGGCGCTGGCCGCCATCAGCGCGCTCGACGGGGGGCAGTAGGCGGCGGGCGTCCGCCGCGGGCGGTTTCGTTCTATCTCAGGAGCTACTTCACATGCGCACCAAGATCTTCTCGTCGCTCGCCGTCATCCTGGCCACGGCCCTGCTCGTGCCCAGCGCCTTCGCCCAGGGCGGCATCCTGTTCGGCCGGGTCACCGACGCCGAGACCGGCGATCCCGTCCCTGGCGCCGTCGTCCGCCTCGACGGCCACGCCCCGTTGGGCAACGCCGAGCCGGACGATCCCCGCGACGAAACCACGAGCGACAGCGGCGAGTACACGCTGCTCGGCCTCCCCAGCGGAACCTGGAACCTCACCGTCGAGGCCGAGGGCTACCAGGCCGCGCCCGGCACCGTGACCGTCCGGTTCGGCCGCAACGCGCCGGTCAACATCGCGCTCGAGGCCATTCCCCATCCCCTGATGGCCGAGATGGACCAGTCGCTGCTGGACGGGATGAACCGGGCCGAGCGGAACGCGTTCCTCGACGGCATCCAGGCCGAGCTGGACGCGCTCGACGAGGCGCGCGACCGCGGCGACTGGGAGACCGCCCTCAGCGGCGCGCAGTCGCTGCAGCAGCGGTTTCCGACGATAGCGGGGCTGTACTTGGACATCGGCACGGCCCAGGCGCAGCTCGGACGGTTCGACGAGGCCATCGAGTCGTACGAGGCGGCCGCGGCGGCGGCCCCGCAGATGCGTTCGCAGATCGACACCCAGATCGCCCGGCTGCGGGCGCAGATGGGCGACCCCGACGCCGTGCAGGCCCTGATCAACAGCGGGGCCGCCGCCCGCGAGGACTACTACAACCAGGGCACCGCCGCGTTCGCGCGCGGCGAGACGGACCAGGCCGCCGAGTGGTTCGAGCGGGCGACGGCGGCCGATCCGAATTGGGTGCTGCCGGTGTTCCAGCTTGGACTGGTGAGGCTGAACCAGGGCGACATCGAGGGCGCCAAGGCCCATTTCGCGCGGGCCGTCGAGCTCGACCCGAACTCGCCCGAGGGGGCGCAGGCGCAGGCCGTGCTCAGCCAGTTGCCATAGGATGCAGACCATCCGCTCCGTCGCGGTGCTCGGGGCCGGCACCATGGGGGCCCAGATCGCGGCCCAGGTCGCCAACGCGGGCTGGCCGGTGCTGCTGCTCGATCTCGACGCCGACACCGCGGCGCGGGGGCTGAAGCACGCCGCCGCCCTGAAGCCGGACCCGTTCTTCACGAAGGACGTCCGGTCGCGCATCCGCCTCGGCGGGTTCGACGCCGACCTGCCGGCCGTCGGCGGGTGCGACTGGGTCGTCGAGGCCGTCGTCGAGCGCATCGACGCCAAGCGGGCCCTGCTCGACCGGGTGGAGGCGTGCCTGGGGGCCGGCGCCGTCGTCAGTTCGAACACCTCGGGCATCCCCATCGCGGCCATCGCCGAAGGACGCGGCCCCGAGTTCCGCCGGCGGTGGCTGGGCACCCACTTCTTCAACCCCCCCCGCTACCTCCGCCTCGTCGAGGTCATCCCGACCGCCGACACCGACCCCGCGGCCGTCGCCGCCGTGTCGTCCTTCGTCAACGGGCAGCTCGGGCGGGGGGTGGTCGTCGCCCGCGACGCCCCCGGCTTCATCGGCAACCGCATCGGCCTGCACGGGGTCGCGGCGGCCCTCGCCCAGCTCGCGGAGGGCGGCTACACCATCGAGGAGATCGACGCCATCACCGGCCCCGCCATCGGGCGGCCGAAGAGCGCGACGTTCCGCACCATGGACATCGCGGGCATCGACATCCTCGCCCACGTCGGTGCCGACCTCGTGGCCAGGCTCGAGCGGCCCGACGAGCGGCAGGCGTTCGAGCTGCCCCCGCTCGTCGGCGACCTCGTCGCGCGCGGGTGGATCGGCGAGAAGGCGGGGCGGGGCTTCTACCGCAAGGAGCGCGGCGCCGGGGGCAGCGACATCCTCACCCTCGACCCCGCCACGATGGCCTACCGGCCGCGGCAGCCGGCGGCGCTGGGGGCCCTCGAGGCGGCCCGCGCCATCGACGACCCCGCCGAGCGCGTCCGCACCCTGTTCCTCGGGCGCGACCGCGTGGGCGAGTTCCTGCGGGCGACCCTGGGGCGCACCCTGCTGTACAGCGCGGAGGTCGCGGCCGAGGTCGCGCATTCGCCCGACGACGTGGACCGCGCCCTGCGGTGGGGTTTCGGCTGGGAGCTCGGCCCCTTCGAACTGCTCGACGCCGTCGGCGTCGACGCGGTGCTGGACGCCTGCGCGCCCGACGGCGTCGCCGACCTGTCTCCCGCCGCCCGCGAGTGGGCGGGGCTCGCCCCGCGGTCGGACAAGCCGCGGCGGGTCCGCACGGGTCCCCTCCCGCCGGCCGCGCCGGACCTGCAGATTCTGACCGCGGCGCGGCGGCGCGGCGGCGTCGTCAAGGGGAACGCCGGGGCGAGCCTCGTCGACCTCGGCGACGGCGTGCTCGCCGTCGAGTTCCACTCGAAGATGAACACCATCGGCGGCGACACCGTGCAGCTTCTGACGGCGGGGGTGGCCGAGGCGTCCGAGCGGTTCGCGGGGCTGGTGGTCGGCAACGACGCCGTGAACTTCTGCGCCGGCGCCAACCTCATGATGGTGCTCCTGGAGGCGCAGGAGGGGAACTGGGACGAGATCGACCTCATGGTCCGCGGCTTCCAGCAGGCGGTCATCGGGCTGCGGTACTCGCCGGTCCCGGTGGTCGTCGCGCCGGCCGGCCTCGCCCTCGGCGGCGGCTCGGAGATCGTGCTCCACGGCGACCGCGTGCAGGCGGCGGCCGAGACCTACATGGGGCAGGCGGAGGCCGGGGTCGGGCTGATACCCGCCGGCTGCGGCACGAAGGAGCTGACGGTCCGCGCGATGGACGCCACGCTGCCGGGAACCGACCCGCTCCCCCGCCTGGTGCGGGCGTTCGAGACCATCGGGTTCGGCATGGTGTCGACGAGCGCGGCCGACGCCCGCCGGCTGGGGTTCCTGCGCGACGTCGACGGGGTCACCATGGACCGCGAGCGGCTGATGGCCGACGCGAAGGCGGTGGCGCTCGACCGCGTCCGCGGCGGCTACCGCGCCCCGGAGCCGCGCACCGCGATTCCCGTCGGCGGCGAGGAGGCCCGCGCCGCCCTCGAGCTGGGCTTGCACCTCGCGTGGCGCGGCGGCGCGATCAGCGATCACGACGCGCGGATCGGCCGGGCCCTGGCCCGCATCATGACGGGGGGCGACCTGCCCCACGCCGCGGCGGTGACCGAGCAGCATCTGCTGGACCTCGAGCGCGAGGCGTTCCTGAGCCTCTGCGGCGAGGCGAAGACCCTCGACCGGATCCGCCACACCCTCAAGACGGGGAAGGCGCTGAGAAACTAGCCGGGAGCCGACACCGTCTCATCTTCAAGAGGCGCCGGCGGCGCGAAGGAGAGGCCCGTGACTGATGCAGTGATCGTGTCGGCGGTTCGCACCCCGGTCGGCAAGGCGCCCCGGGGCACGCTGCGCACGACCCGGCCCGACGAGCTGGGGGCGGCGGTGATCGCCGAGGCGCTGAAGCGGGCCCCCGGCATCGAGCCCGGCGAGGTGGAGGATGTCATCCTCGGCTGCGCGATGCCCGAGGCCGAGCAGGGCATGAACGTCGCCCGCATCGCCAGCCTCCGCGCCGGCGTGCCCATCGGCGCGTCGGCGATCACCGTCAACCGGTTCTGCTCGTCGGGCCTCCAGGCCATCGCCTACGGGGCCGAGCGCATCATGGTGGGCGGGGCCGACGCCGTCGTCGCCGGCGGCACCGAGTCGATGAGCCTCATCCCCATGGGCGGGCACAAGGTCGCCCCCAACCCGGGCCTCATGAAGGACTATCCCGACGTCTACCTCTCGACGGGGCTGGTCGCCGAGAACCACGCCCGCGAGGCGCGGGTCTCGCGCGGCGAGCAGGACGCCTTCGCCCTGCGCAGCCACCAACGGGCGTTGGCCGCCCTCGACGCGGGCCGGTTCGACGACGAGCTGGTGCCCGTCGACGTGCGGGTCGCCGAGCCCGCCGACGGCAACGGCGGCGGCCCCACGGTGCGGACCGTCGCGTTCACCGCCGACGAGGGGCCGCGCCGCGACACCTCGCTGGATGTCCTCGGCGGCCTGCGGCCCGCGTTCCACGTGAAGGGCTCGGTGACCGCCGGCAACTCGTCGCAACTGAGCGACGGCGCCGCCGCCGTCGTGCTCACCTCGCGCGGGCGGGCCGAAAGGGCGGGCCTGGAGCCGCTCGCCCGGTTCGTGGCCTACGCCACCGCCGGGGTCGAGCCCGAGCGGTTCGGGCTCGGGCCGGTGCCCGCGATCCGGAAGGTGCTGAAGCGGGCCGGGCTCACCCTCGACGACATCGACCTCGTCGAGCTGAACGAGGCGTTCGCGGCCCAGGTGCTGGCGTGCCTGCGCGAGCTGCCCATCGACCCCGACAAGCTGAACGTCAACGGCGGGGCGATCGCCCTCGGCCACCCGCTGGGCTGCACCGGGGCCAAGCTGACGACGTCGCTCCTCCACGAGTTGAAGCGCCGCGGGGGCCGCTACGGCCTCGTCACCATGTGCGTGGGCGGCGGCATGGGCGCGGCGGGCATCTTCGAGCGCGCGGCGTAGCGCCCGGGAGGGATTCCAATGACGACGGTCGCGACGACGGCTTCCCGCGTCACCGGCGGCTCCTGGCTGCTGGAGGAGACCGCGCCCGGCTCGGTGTTCACCCCCGAGCGGCTGAGCGACGAGCACCGGCTGATCGACCAGACCGCGGCCGAGTTCGTCGACAACGAGATCGCGCCCAACCACGACCGGCTCGAGACCAAGGACTGGGACCTCGCCCGGCGCCTCGTGCGCCGCGCCGGCGACCTCGGGCTGCTGGGGACCGACGTGCCCGAGGCGTACGGCGGCCTCGCCCTCGACAAGGCGTCGACCGTCGTCGTCGGCACCCGCATCGGCCACAGCGGGTCGTTCGGGTCGACGTTCGGGGCCCACACCGGCCTCGCCGTCCTGCCCCTGCACTGCTTCGGCACGCCGGCCCAGAAGGAGGCGTACCTGGGCCGGCTCGTCAGCGGCGAGTGGGTCGGCGCCTACTGCCTCAGCGAGTCGGGCTCGGGGTCGGACGCGCTCGGGGCCAAGGCGCGGGCGGTCCGGAACGCCGACGGCGGCTTCTCGCTGACGGGCGAGAAGATGTGGATCACCAACGGCGGGTTCGCCGACCTCTACGTCGTCTTCGCCAAGGTCGACGGCGAGCACTTCACCGCGTTCCTGGTGGAGCGGTCCCAGCCCGGGGTCTCGACCGGCAAGGAAGAGCACAAGATGGGCCTGCACGGCTCGTCGACCACCCCGGTCATCCTGCAGGACGTCCGCGTGCCGGCCGGGAACGTCCTCGGCGAGGTGGGCGAGGGGCACAAGGTCGCGTTCAACACCCTGAACTACGGGCGCTTCAAGCTCGCGGTGTCGGCCGCCGGGAACGCCCACCTCGCGATCGGCGAGGCGGCGCGCTACGCGGCCGAGCGGCGCCAGTTCGGTGTTCCCATCGCCAGCTTCGGCGCCATCAAGCACAAGTTGGGGGAGATGGCGGCGCGGGCCTACGCGGTCGACAGCATGATCTACCGCACCGCCGGCCTCCTCGACGCGGCCCTCGCCGACCACGACCCCGCCGATGCCGCCCCCCTGCGCGAGGCGCTGGAGGAGCTGGCCGTCGAGTCGTCGATCCTCAAGGTCGCGGGCAGCGAGACGCTGCACTACGTCCTCGACGAGAACGTGCAGATCCACGGCGGCAACGGGTTCGTCCGGGACTACCCGGCCGAGCGCCACTACCGCGACTCGCGGGTGAACCGCATCTTCGAGGGCACCAACGAGATCAACCGCCTGCTGATTCCCGGCACCCTGGTCCGGCGCGCCCTGAAGGGGGGCGGCATCCCCCTCGTCGCCGCCGCCAAGGGGCTGCAGGACGAGCTGATGAGCCCGCCGGCGCTGTCGGCCCCCGCCGACGCGCCCCTCGGCGGGCAGCTCGCGGCGGTCGCGGCGTTCAAGAAGACCGCGGTGATGGTGCTCGGCCTGGCCATGCAGCGCTACGGGCGGAAGCTGACCGACGAGCAGGAGGTGCTGTCGTGCGCCGCCGACGTCGTCATCGACGCCTACGCGGCCGAGAGCGCGGTCGTCCGGGCCCTGCAGGCGGAGGCCGACGCGCCGCGCGGCGCCGCCCTGCAGGCCGACGCCGCCCGGGTCCTGGTGGACGGGGCGGCGGAGCGCGTCGGCACCGCGGCCCGCGCCGCGCTCGCCGCGATGGCCGAGGGCGACACGCTGCGCATGCACCTCGCGGGCCTGCGCCGGCTGCTGCGGGTCGCCCCGGTCAACGCCGTCGCCCTGCGGCGGCGGCTTGCGGACGCCCTCGTCGACAGGGCAGGATATGTGTTCGCATGATGAAGGCAATGCGCATGACGGCAAGAAGCACCCCGCGCGCCGCCCCCGCCGGCATCCTGCTCGCGGCCCTCGCCGCGTGCACGGCGCCGCCCCCCGACGAGTCGTTCTGGCTCACCGAGCTCGTGGAGTCGCGCGAGTTGAAGGACCGCTTCTTCCGCGAGGCCCCCGACTCGCCGATCCGCATCGAGCGCCGCGGACAGCTTCTGCCGCTCCACTACTACGAGCCGGACGCCGCGTACCGGGTCCCCGCCGCCCTGGAGGTGGCGCCCGAGCAGCCGATCTACGAGATTCCGACCTCGACCGGGGTCATCCGCCCCATGCAGCGCGTCGGCGTGCTCGAGTTCGCCCTGAACGGCGAGCCGATGCGGCTGTCGGCCCTCGCCGAGGCCCCGGTCCGGTCCATCGACTCGCTGTTCATCATGTTCAAGGACCCGACCAACGAGGCCGACACCTACGCGGGGGGCCGCTACATGGACCTGCCCCGCACCGCCAGCGGCCTCTACGACCTCGACTTCAACCGCGCCTACAACCCCTACTGCTACTACAACGAGGAGTACGACTGCCCCTATCCGCCGCGCGAGAACTGGCTGACGGCGGCGGTGCCGGCGGGCGAGCGCCTCGCGCCGGGCTACACCGGGTTCGGCATCGGCGTGATACCGCCGCCCCCCGAGGACGAGGCCTCCGCGCCTTGACCGCCCGCGGCGGGGGCGCGGCGCTGTGCGGCGTCGTCTTCGACTTCGACGGGGTGATCGCCGACAGCGAGCCGCTGCATCTGCGCGCCGTCCAGGCCGCGCTCGCCGGGCACGGCGTCGACCTCGCCGCGTCCGACTACTACGACCGCTACCTGGGATTCCACGACGCCGACGTTTTCCGCACCGTGTGGCGCGATCGGGGCTGGGCCCTCGACGAGGACACGCTGGCCGGGCTGATCCGGGTCAAGGGCGAACGGTTCGAGGCGCTGTCCGGCCGGGGCGCGGCCCTGTTCCCCGGCGCCGCCGACTGCATCCGGCGCGTCGCGGCCGAGGCGCCCGTCGCCATCGCGTCGGGCGCCCTCGCCCCCGAGATCGAGGCGGTGCTCGCCGCCGCGGACCTGCGCCATCACTTCCGGGCCGTCGTCGCGTCGGGCGACACGCCGCGGTCGAAGCCCGCCCCCGATCCGTATCTGCGGGCCGTCGAGCTGCTGCGCCCGCACGTCGCCGCGGCGGGGCTCGACCCCGCGGGCCGCGTCGTCGCCGTCGAGGACTCGATGTGGGGCATCGAGTCGGCCCTCGCGGCCGGCCTGCGCTGCGTGGGGGTCGCGCAAACCTATCCGGCGAGCCGGCTCGGGGCCGCCCACGTGGTGGTCCCGACCATCGCCGACGTTTCCCCGGAGACCCTGCGCGCGGCGTGCGCCGACGGGCGGGGCTGAGGAATGGCCGGGGGCTCGCCATGAGCGTATTGCCAGCCGACGTCGTGCAGCGGTTCACCGACGCCGCGGCCAGTGCCGACCCGGACCTCGCCGCGCCGGCCCTGCTCATCGCGCGCCTCGGCTATCCCCGCCTCGACCCCGACCCGTACCTGGCGCGTCTGGAGGCGATGGGCGGCGCCGCGGCGGACCGGCTGCGGGCGGCCCCGCGGGTCGGTCCCGGCGGGGCCATCGACACCCTCAACCGGTTCCTGTTCGAGGACCAGGGCTTCCGCGGCAACACCGGCGACTACGACGACCCGCGGAACAGCTTTCTGAACCAGGTGCTCGACCGCCGGACCGGCATCCCCATCACCCTGGCCGTGGTCTACATCGAGGTGGCGCGCCGCGCCGGCGTCCGGGTGGACGGGGTGAACTTCCCGGGCCACTTCCTGCTGCGGTTCCCGACGGGACCGGGGGACGACCCCCGGAGCGCGGTCTTCGTGGACCCGTTCCACGGGGGATCCATCCTGTCGGAGGCGGACTGCCGCTCGCTGCTGCAGCGGCACGCCGGCGACAGCGTCGAGTTCCGGCCCGCGCTCCTCGCGCCGGCCACCAAGCGGCAGATTCTGGTGCGGATGCTCGGGAACCTGAAGCGTCTGTACGTTCGCATGCGGTCGTTCCCGCAGGGCCGCGCGATCACGGACCTGCTGGTGGCGATCGACCCCTCCGCCCTCCAGGAGCTGCGCGACCGCGGGCTGCTGTCGTATCACGTCAACGACTACGCGGCCGCCGTGCGCGACCTGGAGGCGTACCTGCGGTACTCGTCGCACCGCGGCGACGAGAGCGCCGACGCCCGCGAGGAGCGCAAGGAGATCTGGGGGCACGTGAAGGCGCTGCGCCGGCGGATGGCGAGCCTGAACTGAGCCAGCCAGCTTGGCCGGCTAGAGCTTCGCCGACGGGCTCCGGGCTACGGGGTGCGGGTGCGGCCGGGCGGGGTCCAGGGTGTTCCGGCGGCGGGGACGGCCTCCACCCCGAGCCCGTACTGGAACACGAGCCGGCCGCCGTGCAGGGCGGTCGCGGCCAGCAGGGCGAGCCCGACGAGGGAGAGCGCGCAGGACGACGCGACGGCCCACCGGGCGGTCGTGCGCCAGACGTAGGACATCGCGAGGCGCAGCGAGGCGAAGAACACGAAGAACCAGGTCGCGCGGTCGGCCCACAGGAAGTGGGCGGTGACGGCGGGCCCGGCGTCGCCGGCGACCCGGACCGCCGCGGCCGCGCTCAACCCGCTGAAATACGCGGTCATCGCCGCGAACGCCCCCGCGCAGAAGAGCCACGTGGCGGCGTCCCGCGTCGCCCCGTGCGCCGGCCGGAGAAGGCTCAGCAGATCGGCGGCGGCCGCGGCGGCCAGGAGCGCGATCGGGAAGTGGACGAGGAACGGATGCGGGTTGGGCGCCCAGTCCGGCATGGCGGGTGCGACAGCTCCCCCATGATACACCGCCGGTCCGCGGCGCGGGCACCCGGCGGCCGGCGCGCCGCCGCCTTCGGCACCGCCGCGGCGCGGCTCCTCCGGCCGCCGCGGGCGGGCTTCCGACCCGTCCGACCCGTCCCCCGGGGCTCCGCGTCGTGGTAGACTCTCCGTACTGCCGATAGGGCGATTTCACGGAGTCCCGCCGATGTCCGGCCATTCCAAGTGGCATTCGATCAAGCATAAGAAGGGCGCGGCCGACGCCAAGCGCGGCAAGCTGTTCACCCGCATCATCAAGGAGCTGACGGTCGCGGCGCGCGACGGCGGCGGCGACCCCGACAGCAACCCGCGCCTGCGGACGGTCGTCGCCGACGCGAAGGCCGCCAACATGCCCGCCGACAACATCAAGCGGGCCATCCGGCGGGGGACCGGCGAGGAGCCCGGGGTCAGCTACGAGGAGGTGACCTACGAGGGCTACGGCCCGGGCGGGGTGGCCCTGTTGGTCGAGGTGCTGACCGACAACAAGAACCGCGCCGTCGGCGAGATCCGCCACCTGCTGACGAAGCACGGCGGCAATCTCGGCTCGTCCAACAGCGTGGCGTGGCTGTTCGACAAGCGCGGCTACGTGCTGGTGGACCGGGAGGCGGTCGACGAGGAGACGCTGATGACCGCGGCCCTCGACGCCGGCGCCGACGACCTCCGCGACGACGGCGCGCACTGGGAGATCATCAGCGCGCCGGAGGCGTTCGACGCCGTCGCGGCGGCGGTCCGCGCCCTCGGGGTCGAGCCGGCGTCGGCGCAGGTGGCGATGCTGCCGCAGAACTCGGTGGTGCTCGAAGGGAAGCCGGCCCAGCAGATGATGAAGCTGATGGGGGCCCTCGAGGACCTCGACGACACCCGCCACGTCTGGTCGAACTTCGACGTCAGCGAGAAGGAGATCGAGGCCTCATTGGCGTGAGGATCTTCGGGATAGACCCCGGCTCCGGGCGCACCGGCTACGGCTGCATCGACTCCGACGGCAGCCGGTGCGAGCTGGTGGCGTGCGGAGCGATCACGGCGCCCTCCGGCAGTCCGTTCCCCGACAGGCTCGTCCGGGTCTTCGACGCGCTGGCGGCGATGCTGGCCGAGCACCGGCCGGCCTGCGCCGCCGTCGAGGAGGTGTTCCAGGGGCGGAACGCCCGCAGCGCGCTGAAGCTGGGCCAGGTCCGCGGGGTCGCCCTCCTCGCCGCCGCCCGGGCGGGGATCCCGGTGACGGAGTACGCGCCGGCCTCGGTCAAGCAGGCGGTGGTGGGCTACGGGCGCGCGGACAAGCGGCAGGTGCAGCGGATGGTGGCGCTGCTGCTCGGCATGGACGAGCCGCCGTCGCCCCACGACGCCGCGGACGCGCTCGCCGTGGCCGTCTGTCACGCCTACGCGGGGACGCCGGCCGCATCCGCCGGAACGGCGCGCGCCGCCAACGCCGGCGCCGGGTCCTGGCGGCGGTTCCGGGTGCCGGGGTGACGGATGATTGCGCGCCTGCAGGGTCGGATCGCCGAGAAGCGGCCCCACCGCGTGACCGTCGACGTGCACGGCGTCGGCTACGACCTGCACATCCCCCTGTCGACCTTCTACGGCCTCGGCGAGCCGGGGTCCGAGGCGGTGTTCCGGGTGCATACGCACGTGCGCGAGGACGCCCTGGCGTTGTTCGGCTTCGCGACCGCGCTGGAGCTGCGGGTCTTCGAGCAACTGATCGGCATTTCGGGGATCGGCCCGAAGCTGGCGCTGGCGATTCTCTCGGGCATCGAGCCGGCCGAGCTGGTGCGGGCGGTGGGCCGGGGCGACGTGCGGCGGCTGACGGGCATCCCCGGCATCGGCAAGAAGACGGCGGAGCGCATGGGGCTGGAGCTGCGGGACCGGCTGCCGGCGGTCCTCGAGGCGGGGCCGGAGCCGGCGGACGGGGACGGGTCGGCGGCGGCCCGCGGCGATCTGGTGTCGGCGCTGGTGAACCTGGGCTACGCGCGGCCGGCCGCGGAACGGGCGGTCGACGCGGCGCTCGGCGCCGGGGGCGGGGCGTTCGAGCCGGCGCTCAAGCGGGCCCTGAAGGAGATTGCGCGGTGACCGCGGAGGACGCGCCGCCGCGCGTGGTCAGCTCGGCCCGGCTCGGCGACGACGATCAGTTCGAGGCGGGGCTGCGTCCGCGCAGCCTCGACGCGTACATCGGCCAGGAGCGGCTGCGCGAGAACCTCGAGGTCGCCGTCGCCGCGGCCCGGCAGCGCGGCGAGGCCCTCGACCACGTCCTGCTGTACGGCCCGCCCGGACTCGGGAAGACGACCCTCGCCCACGTCATCGGCCACGAGCTGGGGGCCGCGGTGCGGACCACGGCGGGCCCGGTCCTCGAGAAGCCCGGCGACCTCGCCGGCATCCTGACGAACCTCGCGCAGCACGAGGTGCTCTTCATCGACGAGATCCACCGCATGAGCGCCGTGGTCGAAGAGATCCTGTATCCGGCGATGGAGGACTACGAGCTCGACATCGTCATCGGGCAGGGTCCCGGCGCACGGTCCGTGAAGGTGCCGTTGAAGCCCTTCACGCTGATCGGGGCCACGACCCGCGCCGGGCTGCTGACCTCGCCCCTGCGGGCCCGGTTCGGCATCGTGCACCGGCTCGACTTCTACCGCGACGAGGACCTCCGGGAGATAATCCGCCGGTCGGCGGGCATCTTCGACGTGCCGATCGAGGACGCGGCCGCGGCCGAGATCGCGGGCCGGTCCCGCGGCACGCCGCGGGTGGCCAACCGGCTGCTGCGCCGGGTGCGCGACTTCGCCCAGGTCCGCGCCGACGGCCGCGTCACCCGCGACGTGGCCCTCGGCGCGCTGAAGATGCTCGACGTCGACGCCAACGGGTTCGACGAGGCCGACCGCCGGCTGCTGCACGCCATCATCGACAAGTTCGGGGGCGGCCCGGTGGGGCTGAACAGCATCGCGGCCGCGATCAGCGAGGAGAAGGAGGCCATCGAGGACATCTACGAGCCCTTCCTGATCCAGATCGGGTTCCTCGACCGCACGCCGCGCGGGCGCGTGGCGACGGCCCGCGCCTACGACTACTTCGGGGTCCCGGCGCCGAGCCGCGGGGGGCGGCTGTGGTAGACGGGGCGCCGGGGTCCCGCCGCGCGCGCCGCCGGCCGCCGGCGGCGGGACCGCGCGCCGCCTCGAGTGGAGCGGAGCCCCCGCCGCGGGCTCCCGGACGGACAAACAGATGAGCAACGCCACCGCCAGCTTCCCGCCGGCCGCCCCGCGCCCGGTCCGCATCGCCTCGCTCGGCACCTACGTGCCGCCGCGGGTCATGACCAACCAGGACCTGGAGAAGATCGTCGACACCTCCGACGAGTGGATCCTGAAACGGACCGGCATCCGCACCCGCCACGTCGCCGACGCCGATGCCGCCACGTCCGACCTCGCGGTCGAGGCCGCCAAGCGGGCCATCGACGGGGCGGGGTTGACGCCGCGCGACATCGGCTTCCTCGTGGTCGGCACCACCACCCCCGACATGTTCTTTCCGAGCACCGCCTGCCTCGTCCAGGACCGGATCGGCGCCGAGGGCGCCTGGGGGTTCGACCTCGGGGCGGCGTGCTCGGGCTTCACCTACGCGGTCACCACCGCGGTGCAGATGGTGGCCGGCGGCGCCCACGACCACGCGCTCGCGATCGGGGCCGACGTCATGTCCCGCATCATCGACTACCGGGACCGCGCCACCTGCGTCCTCTTCGGCGACGGCGCGGGGGCGGTGGTGGTGTCGCCGGCCGAGGACCCCGGACTCCGGGTCATCGATTTCGCCCACGAGGTGGACGGCAGCGGGGCGCCGGCCCTGCGCATGCCGGCCGGGGGCAGCCGGATGCCGGCGACGCGGGAGACCGTCGAGCGGCGGCTGCACTACGTGCATCAGGACGGGGCCGCCGTCTACAAGTTCGCGGTCCGCAAGACCCGGGACATCAGCCGGAAGGTGCTCGAGCGCAACGGGCTCGGCCCCGGCGACGTCGACCTCTTCGTGTCGCACCAGGCCAACCGCCGCATCATCACGGCCGCGGCGCAGCAGCTCGGCCTGCCGGCGGAGAAGGTCATGATCAACATCGACCGGTACGGCAACACCACCGCCGCCACGATTCCCCTCGCCCTCGCCGACGCGCTCGCGGAGGGGCGCCTGAAGAAGGGCGACCTGGTGCTGCTCGCGTCCGTGGGCGCCGGGTTCACGGTCGGCGCGGTGCTGGCGCGGTGGGCCTGCTAGCCCGGAAATCGTCGCCTGCGGCTCCGCTCGCCGCCCAACCAACCCGCTGGGAGTCTGCACCGTTCTACGGCGCAGACTCCTAGCCCGGAAATCGTCGCCTACGGCTCCGCTCGCCGCCCAACCAACCCGCTGGGAGTCTGCACCGTTCTACGGCGCAGAATCCTGCGGCCCGCGACATGCGCGTCTCCGACTTCGACTTCGACCTGCCCGCCGACCGCATCGCCCAGACCCCGGCCGCGGATCGGGAGGCGGCCCGCCTGCTCGTCCTCGACCGCGCCGCCGGCCGCCTCGATCACCGCACCGTCGGGGCGCTGCCGGACCTGCTCGCGCCCGGCGACCTGCTCGTGGTGAACGACACCCGGGTCTTCCCCGCGCGGCTGCTGGGGCGGCGCGTGCCGAGCGGGGGGGCGGTCGAGTGCCTGCTCCTCTCCCCCCGCGGCGACGGGTGCTGGGACGCGCTCATGCATCCGGGGCAGCGGCTCCGCCCCGGCGCCCGCGTCGTCTTCGAGCGCGGCGGCCGCACGCTCTGCGGGGAGGTGCTCGCCCGCCGGTTCCACGGCCGCCGCACCGTCCGCCTGTGGACCGGGGACGGCGCCGACGTCGACGAGGCGATCGACCGGGTGGGGCACGTCCCCCTGCCGCCGTACATCCGGCGCGGCGACACCCCCCTCGACGCCGAGCGCTACCAGACGGTGTACGCGGCCGAGCGGGGGTCGGTGGCGGCGCCGACGGCCGGCCTGCATCTCACCGCCGGCCTGCTGGAGCGGCTTCGGCGACGCGGGGTCGAGGTCGCCCGGGTGACCCTGCACGTCGGCTACGGGACGTTCGCCCCGATCCGGGTGGACGAGGTCGAGGCGCACCGGGTCGAGCCCGAGCCGTACCGCGTGCCCGCGGAGACCGCGGCGGCGGTCCGGCGGGCCCGTGCGGCGGGGCGGCGGGTGGTCGCGGTGGGGACGACCACGACCCGCACCCTGGAGACCGCGGTCCGCGCCGGGGGCGGGGAGCTGCGGGCGGGCGGCGGGGTCAGCGACCTCTACCTCTATCCGGGCGCCGCGTTCCACGTCGTCGGCGGGCTGCTGACGAACTTCCATCTGCCCCGGTCGTCGCTGCTCATGCTGGTCAGCGCCTTCGCGGGCTGGGAGCGCATCCGCGGAGCGTACGCCGAGGCCCTGCGGTCGGGGGTACCGGTTCTACAGCTTCGGCGACGCGATGCTGATCTTGTAGCGGACCACGGCGCGGGCCCGCCGCATCGGCGGCCGCCGTCGCGGGCGTCGTGGGCGGAGGCGGGGCGCGCGGAACCGCGCAGGCCACGGCGCCCGCCGCCGGCGGGGCGGCGCATTCCGGCCGGCCGGGCCGCGCCGCGGTGCCGGTGCGGGGCGCGGGACTCGGTGCGGCGCGGGGCCTCGGCACGGGCCGATGGGAGGAGGGACGCGGAGCAGCGAAGGGGAGAAGGCGGCCGGCCGTCGAATCCTGATACAATGGACGACGCCAGTTACGCCGGTGTAGCTCAGTTGGTTAGAGCACGCGGCTCATATCCGCGGCGTCCGGGGTTCAAGTCCCTGCACCGGCACCATCTCTCCCGGCCCTTACGGTCGAGGCATGTCGAGGTGAGGCATGTCGAGGTATCGGGGAGCCCGAAATCCGACCCCGCCCGGGCCGGTCCCCGGGATCCGCCCGTGTCGCTCGCCGACCGCGTAGCCGCGGCGGTCGAGGGGCCGGCGTCGATCCCGCCCGGGGGCCGGGTCGTCGCCGCCGTGTCGGGCGGCGGCGACTCGGTGGCGCTCGCGCATCTCCTCGCCGGGCTGGCCGGGCGCTCCCGCGTGACCCTCGCCGGCGTGGCCCACGTGAACCACCGGCTGCGCGGCGCGGCGTCCGACGGGGACGAGCGCTTCTGCCGCGATCTCGCGCGCCGGCTCGGCGTGCCCTGCCTCGTCGAATCGGCGGCCGTGGCCGAGTTGGCGCGGTCGCGGCGGGTCTCGGTCGAGCGGGCCGGTCACCAGGTGCGCCACGCGTTCTTCCGGCGGGCGGCGGCGGCGCTGGGCGCCGGCCGGGTGGCGCTGGGCCACACCATCGACGACCAGGCCGAGACGGTGCTGCTCCGGCTCATCCGCGGGGCGGGCGCGGCGGGCCTGTCCGGGATGCGCCCGCGGACCGGCCTGTTGGTCCGGCCGCTGCTCGCGGTGAGCCGGGCCGAACTGCGGGGCTATCTCGCCGACCGGGGCCTCCCTTTCCGGGAGGACGCGTCGAACGCCGACCGGCGGGTGCCCCGTAACCGGGTGCGGCACGAGCTGCTGCCGCAGCTTCGGACGTACTCGCCGCGGATCGTCGAGGCCCTGGCGCGCCAGGCCGACATCGCGCAGGCCGACGACGCCTGGCTGGGCCGCCTCGCAAACGAAACGGCCGCGGATCTCGTCTTATACGTCAGGGGCGCGGTCGAGATGGACGCGGCGGGCCTGTCCGGCCTGCCGCCGGCCCTCGCCCGGCGGGTCGTGCGGGGGGCGCTCGCCCGCGCCGCCCCGGGGCGGCGCGACATCGGGTTCGGCGCGGTCGAGCGGGTGCGCCGCGTGGCCGCGGGCGGTCCGCCGCGGGCGGATCTGCCGGGGTGCCGGGTGGAGCGGACGGGCGGCCGCGTACGGCTCGTCCCCCGCGGGGGCCGGGGCGGCCCGGCGCCGCGGTCCGGCTTCGCCTATCGGCTCGACGTTCCCGGCGAGGTCGCGGTGCCGGAGGCGGACGTCGTGGTCCGGGCCGAAATCGCCGCGGCCGGCGCCGCCGGCGCCCCCGGTCCCGGCCGAGGCGGGGCCGGCGTCCCGGCGGGGTCGACGGCGGTCGTCGCGGCGTCCGCGGCGCCCCCGCTGGTCGTGAGGAGCTGGCGCTTCGGAGACCGGTACCGGCCGCTCGGTCTCGGGGGGCGCAGCCGGAAGCTCCAGGACCTGTTCGTGGACCGCAAGGTTCCCCGCGCCGAGCGCATCCGCATTCCGCTCGTGCTCGACGCCGGCGGCCGCGTCGTGTGGATCGTGGGCTTCGGGATCGGCCACGATTTTCGCGTCGGCGACGGGCACGAAAGCGTGCTATTCTTGAAGGTCAGACCTTTGGGGGAGACTCTGTGAACTCGACGACACGCAGCCTGCTGTTCTGGATGCTTCTCGTGGTCGTGGTGTTGGCGATCTGGAACCTGTCGTCCCAGTTCCGGACGGGAGACAACGACATCGCGTTCAGCGAGTTCCACCGCTGGGTGGAGACCGGTCAGGTCGACCGGGTCGAGTTGTCGGGCAACGAAGTTACCGGAACCACCTCGGACGGTCAGCAGTTCCGGACCTACGCGCCCCCGCAGTACGACGGGCTGGCCAATCTGCTCGTCGAGCGCGACGTGCGCATCGAGGCGCGGGAGGCGGCGGGAAGCCCGTGGGCGACGCTGCTCTACTCGTGGGCCCCCATCCTGCTTGTCATCGGCTTCTGGGTCTTCTTCATGCGCCAGGTCCAGAGCGGGGGCAACAAGGCGCTGTCCTTCGGCAAGAGCCGCGCGAAGCTGTCGTCGAGCGCGCAGAAGAAGGTCACGTTCAAGGATGTCGCGGGCGTCGACGAGCCCAAGGAGGAGCTGCAGGAGATCATCGAGTTCCTGCGCGAGCCCCAGAAGTTCCAGAAGCTCGGCGGCCGCATCCCCAAGGGGGTCCTGCTGATGGGGCCGCCGGGGACCGGCAAGACCCTCCTCGCGCGGGCCGTGGCCGGCGAGGCCAACGTGCCGTTCTTCTCGATCAGCGGGTCCGACTTCGTCGAGATGTTCGTCGGCGTCGGGGCGTCGCGGGTCCGGGACCTCTTCGAGCAGGGCAAGAAGAACGCGCCGTGCATCGTGTTCATCGACGAGATCGACGCGGTGGGGCGGCACCGGGGCGCCGGCCTCGGCGGCGGGCACGACGAGCGCGAGCAGACCCTGAACCAGTTGCTCGTCGAGATGGACGGGTTCGAGTCGAACGAGGGGGTCATCCTCGTCTCCGCCACGAACCGGCCCGACGTGCTCGACCCGGCCCTGCTGCGGCCCGGCCGGTTCGACCGGCGCATCGTCGTGAACCGGCCCGACGTCAAGGGGCGCGAGGGCATCCTCGGCGTCCACACCCGCAAGATCCCCCTCTCCGACGACGTCGACGTGCACGTGCTCGCGCGGGGGACGTCCGGCTTCTGCGGGGCCGACCTCGCCAACCTCGTCAACGAGGCCGCCCTCAACGCCGCCCGCTACAACCAGAAGACGGTGGCGATGCAGGACTTCGAGTTCGCCAAGGACAAGGTGATGATGGGGTCCGAGCGGCGCTCCCTCATCATCAGCGACGAGGAGAAGCAGGTGACGGCGGTGCACGAGGCGGGGCACGCCCTCCTCGGCGTCGAGCTGAAGAACGCCGACCCCGTGCACAAGGTGACCATCATCCCCCGCGGCATGGCCCTCGGCGTCACCCAGCAGTTGCCCCTGGACGACAAGCACAACTATTCGGCCGAGTACCTCCACGACCAGGTGGCGGTGCTCCTGGGCGGGCGCATCGCCGAGGAGATCACCAACACCACCGTCACCACCGGGGCCGGCAACGATCTCGACCGGGTGACGGACCTCGCCCGCCGGATGGTCTGCGAGTGGGGCATGAGCGAGACGGTCGGGCCCCTCACGTTCGGCCGCAAGGACGAGGAGATCTTCCTGGGCCGCGACTTCGCGCAGCACAAGGATTACAGCGAGGAGACCGCGATCCGGATCGACCAGGAGATCAAGCGCATCGTCACCGAGAACTACGAGCGGGCGCGGTCGATTCTCGAGAGCAAGAAGAACGAGCTGCTGCGCATCTCCGAGGAGCTGTTGGCGCGCGAGGTGCTGTCCGGCGATCAGGTCCGGCGCATCGTCGGCGGCCAGTCGCTCGAAGAGCCGGTGGCCCCCGCCGCGCCGTTCGTCCCGGACAAACCCGCCAGCCCCGAGGCGGCGCGGCCGCCGGTGGTGCCGCCGCTCGGCAAGCCGCTGCCGCAGGAGTAACGGCATCCGGCGGTCCGTTCGCCCGCGGGCCGCCCGCGCCCCGCCGCCTCCGGCGGGCGTCCGCCGCTCCGTCCAACGAGACAGGTTTCCCGCCTTGACTCCGGGGGGCCTGTCCGCGCCGTCGAGGGAAACCAGTTTTCGAGATGCAGGTTCGCCGCCGCTACACGCTGCCGCTGCCCGCCGGCCCGCCGCTCGTTCTCGGAGAGCGGACGCTGGTGATGGGCGTGGTCAACGTGACCCCCGACTCGTTCTCGGACGGCGGCCGGTGGCGGGATCCGGGGCGCGCGGCCGACCATGCCCTCGCGCTGGAGGCGGCCGGCGCCGACCTGCTCGACGTCGGGGGCGAATCGACGCGGCCCGGGGCCGACCCCGTGCCGGCCGACGAGGAGCTCCGCCGCATCGCCCCGGTGCTGGAGCGCCTGGACGGACGGGTGCGCGCGCCGGTGTCCGTCGATACCGCCAAGGCGGAGGTCGCGCGCGCCGCCATCGACGGCGGGGCGGCGATGGTCAACGACGTGTCGGGCCTGCGGCGCGACCCGGCCCTGATCGGGGTGGTGGCGGAGAGCCGCGCCGCCCTCGTCGTCATGCACAGCCGCGGGGGGTCCCGCGACATGTACCGCGGGGCGCGCTACGGCGACGTCGGGGCCGAGATCGCGCGCGAGCTCGCGGCGTCGGTCGCGGCGGCGGTCGGGGGGGGCGTGGACCGGTCGCGGATCCTGATCGACCCCGGCCTCGGCTTCGCCAAGCGGGCGGGGCAGTCCTACGCCGCGCTGGCCGCCCTCGGCCGGCTCGCGGCGCTGGACCGGCCCATCCTCGTCGGGCCGTCGCGGAAGTCGTTCCTCGCCGGCCGCGCGGACCGCGGCCCCGGGGACCGCGACTGGGCGACCGCCGCCGCGGTGACGGCGGCGATTCTGCAAGGCGCGCACGTCGTCCGGGTGCATCGGGTCCGTGAGATGTGTCAGGTCGCGGAGGTCGCGGACCGGTGCCGGGCCGCCCACGGGGCGGGCCGGCCGGCCGATGCCGGCGCCGCGGCCGGCGTGCGCGCCCCCGCGTTCATCGAAGCGCCGAGGTCCGCGTGATCGAGAGCCTCACCGGCCTGCTGCGGCCGAGCGGGATCGGGTGGTGGGATCTGCTGGACATCGCGATCGTGTCCCTGCTGATCTACGAGCTCCTGAAGCTGCTGCGCCGCACCCACGCCGTCCAGATCCTCATCGGCGGCGGGTTGATCGTGCTGCTGTACTACGCCGCCCAGTTCACGCCCCTGCAGACCCTCAACTGGCTCATCGGCGACATGTTCGGCTATGCCGTGTTCGCGGTGATCGTCCTGTTCCAGGCCGACATCCGCCGCGCCCTCGCCCGGCTGGGGCGCGCGCCGTTCTTCCGCTACGTGAACCGGCCCGCCGCCATCGACGAGACCATCGACGAGGTCGTCGTCGCCCTGCGCATGCTCGCCGAGCGGAAGACCGGCGGCATCGTGGCCATCGAGCGGTCGGTCGGCCTGCGCAACTACGTCGAGATGGGGGTTCCGCTCGACGCCCGGGTCAGCTACGACCTGCTCGTGACGTTGTTCCAGCCCGGCTCGCCCCTGCACGACGGGGCCGTGCTGATTCAGCAGGACCGCATCGCCGCCGCCGCCTGCTTCCTCCCCTTGAGCGTCGACACGCCGGTCGCCCGCCAGTTCGGGACCCGCCACCGGGCCGCGATCGGGCTTAGCGAGGAGACCGACGCCATCGTGCTGGTGGTCTCCGAAGAGACCGGGCTCGTGTCCCTGGTGGTCGACGGGCAGCTCGAGCCGGACCTCGACCCCGAGCGCCTGCGGTACCGCATCGAGGCCCTCATGCGGCATCGGCCGTACGGGCGGGGCCGCCGCGAGCCGGCCGGGGCGGCGTCATGACGACCCTCCGCAAGCTCGGGCTCAAGCTGCTCTCCGTCGCGCTGGCGGTGGCCCTGTGGCTCGCCGTCGCGGGCGATCCGATCGCCGAGCGCGGCGTGCGGATCCCCCTCGCGTTCGAGAACCTGCCCGAGTCGATGGAGATCCTCGGCGATCCGCCGCAGAGCGTGGACGTGCGCCTGCGGGGGTCGTCGGGGACCCTGCGGCGCCTCGACGCGCGCGACATGGTGGCGATCATCGATCTGGAGTCGGAGCGGGCCGGCGAGCGGATCTTCGACATGACCTCCGGCCGCGTCCGGACGCCGCTCGGGATCGACGTCACCCAGGTCATCCCGTCGACCATCTCGTTGACGCTCGACCCCCGGGGGAGCCGGGTGGTGCCGATCATCCCCGAGGTCCGGGGGGCGCCCGCCGCCGGCTTCCTGGTGGCGACGGTCGAGGTCGAGCCCGCCGCCGTCGAGGTGGAGGGGCCCGAGAGCCGGTTGCACGACCTGGCCGAGGCGATGACCGAGCCGATCGACGTGACCGGCGTATCGGTGCCGCTCAGGAGAATGGTCACCGTCGGGCTCGACGATCCGAATCTGCGGCTGGTCACGCCGGGGTCCGCCCGGGTGACGATCACCGTCGTCCGGGCCCCCGGCGGCGGGGGCAACCGGCCCCCGTGGGACGACGCCCCGACCGGCCTGGGCGCCCGGGACTGAGCGGATTCCGTGGGCGGCGCGACATCCATGGCGGGCAGTCTGTTCGGGACCGACGGGGTGCGGGGCACGCCCGGCGAGCCGCCGCTGGACCGGCCGACGCTCTTCCGTCTGGGGGCCGCGGTCGCCGCGGCGTGCCGCCGCCGGCCGGGTTCCGGCCGCGTCCTCATCGGCCGCGACACCCGCGAATCGGGCGGATGGATGACCGGCGCGCTGGCCGGGGGCGTGGCCGCCGCCACGGCCCGGCCGGTCGACGGGGGGGTGCTGTCCACCCCCGCGGTGTCGTTCCTCACCCGGGACGGGGGCTACGACGCCGGCCTCGTCGTCTCCGCCTCGCACAATCCGTATCCGGACAACGGCGTGAAGGTGTTCACCGCCGGGGGCGAGAAGGCGGACGCCGATCTCGAAGCGCGGATCGCCGCGGCGGTCGCCGGGCCCGGTCCGGCGCCGCCGCCGGGGGCGGCCCCCGCGATCGAGCGGGTGTCCGACGCCGACGCCTACGTGGAGCACACCGCCGGGATCCTCCGCGCGGCGGAGGTTCCGGCCGGGTTCCGCATCGCCATCGACTGCGCCAACGGCGCCGCGAGCCGCCTCGCGCCCGCGGTGCTCCGCCGCCTCGGGCTGGCGGCCGTGGTCATCCACGATCGGCCGGACGGGCGCAACATCAACCGAAGCTGCGGCTCGACCCATCCCGCCGCCCTCGGGCGCGCCGTCGTCGAGGGGGGGTGCGACCTCGGCGCCGCCTTCGACGGCGACGGCGACCGCGTGGTGCTCGTCGATCACCGGGGCGGGCCGGTCCCGGGCGACGCGGTGCTGCTGGCCGCCGCCCGCTGGCTCGCGGCGCGGGGCCGCCTCCCGCGCCGGGGGGTCGCGGCCACGGTGATGAGCAACGTCGCGCTCGAGCAGGCCCTCGCCGCCGACGGCGTCACCCTCCACCGCTGCGCGGTGGGCGACCGCGTCGTGCGGGCCGAGATGCGGCGGCTCGGCCTCGCCCTCGGGGGCGAGCAGTCGGGCCACGTCATCTTCGGCGGCCATCTCCCGACGGGGGACGGGCTCGCCACGACCCTGATGATCCTGCGGGCGATGTTCGACACCGGGCGGGCCCTGGCCGACCTCGCCGCCGACCTGACCCTCCGGCCCCAGGTGCTGCTGAACGTCGGGGTGCGGCGCCGGGCGCGGCTGGAGGAGCTGCCGGGCGTGTCCGCGCTCATCGATGAGGCGTCCCGGCGGCTCGGCCGCGACGGCCGGGTGCTGGTGCGCTACTCGGGCACCGAGCCCCTGCTGCGCATCATGGTCGAGGGACCCGACGAGGCGCGGATTCGCGGGCTCGCCGAGGCGATCGCGGACCGCGTGCGGACCGAGATCGGCGCCGAGCCGGGAGCCGGGGGGTGACCCGGCGGCGTCTGCGCCGTCCGGGCGCCGCGCGGTCCCCGGGTGCGCGACAGGATTGTTGGATGACCGTCAGGTGCGGTTGGCGAAGGCGGCCGGCCGGGTGTCGGTGGCCCGGGCTGGCCGCAGGATCGGCACTTTTTCTGTCGCGCGCCCCGGCCGGCTCCGTCTTGTAGACGGCGCTCCGGCGCGTTGCTATGATCGACGGGTTCAGACCGATGAATCGAACCGAGCCGCTCCCCCTCGCCGTGTCGCTCGCGCTGGCGGTCGGGCTCATGGGCTGGATCGTCTGGAGCCAGCGCCCCGAGCCGCCGGAACCGGCCCCCGGGGCGGCGCCGGCCGCGGCCGCCCCCGACCCGGCGGAGGCCCGGTCGGACCCCGACGTTCCCGAGCCGCTCCCGATCGACGAGGACCGGGCGGCCGACCTGCGCGCCGCCGCCGCCGACGCGCCCGACGACGTGCAGAGCCGCGTCGACCTGGGGAACCTCTACCACGAGGCGCGGCGCTTCGAGGACGCGGCGCCGTGGTTCGAGGCGGCGCTGGCCCTCAGTCCGGACCTCGTCGAGGTGAGCACCGATCTCGGCGTGGCGTACTTCTACCTGGGCTCGGTCGACCGCGCCCTCGCCCAGTTCGACCGCTCGCTGGAAATCGACCCCGCCCACGCCGGGACGCTGCTGAACGTCGGCATCGTGCGGGCCTTCGGCAAGCAGGACCTGGCCGGGGCGATCGAGGTGTGGGAGGAGCTGCAGCGTCTCGCTCCCGACACGCTCGAAGCGTTCGCGGCGGCCGACGCCGTCGAGCGCCTCCGCGCGGCGCACCCGTGACCCGCCCGCGGCCCGTAGGACGGTGACGAGGATTGCCTTTTGGCCGTCTTTCCGCTATCCACCGAGGCCGCCGGGGACGCTCGCGGCGTAGGACGGTGACGAGGATTGCCTTTGCCCTGTCGGGCGTGCCGGGCCGCCGGATGCGGGGCGCGCGTGAGTGCGGTCGGCAACCTTGATGTCGATCGCGGTCCGAAGTTCGCGGCGGAACAGTGAAGGCGGCGGAGCGATTCCTGGCTGAAAGTCTGCGCCGTAGAACGGTGCGGACTCCCGGCCGGGTGGGTTGGGCGGCAATCGGAGCCGGAGGCGACGATTTCCGGGCTGGGTGACGACATGGCGCTTGGCTGGCTCATCCGGTTCCTCGTCGCGGCGGTCGTCGTGCGGATGGCCTGGAAGTTCTTCAGCGGACTGCTGGAGGGCGCCGCCGAACGCCCCCGCGTCGCGCCGAAGCAGGGCGTGATGCTGGTGCGCGACCCCGTGTGCGGGACCTACGTCGATCGGACCCGGGCGGTCAGCGCGCGCGGCGGCGGCGAGGTGCGCTACTTCTGCTCGGAGGACTGCCGGGCCGCGTACCGGCGGGGCCGGCGCGGATCCGCCGCCCGCGCGTGAAGCGGGGCCGGGTGCCGGCGGGCCGGGATGCAGGGCGCGATGGGCAACGACGAGCGGGTGCGGGCGGACATCGTCGAAGTCGGCCGCCGGCTGCACGACCGCGGGTTCGTCGCGTCGAACGACGGGAACGTCAGCGTCCGCCTCGGCGACGACCGGCTGGTGACCACCCCGACCGGCGTGTCCAAGGGGTTCATGACCCCGGACATGATGGTGACGACGGACCTGTCGGGCCGCAAGCTCGCCGGCGACCGCGAGCCGTCGTCCGAGCTGCTGATGCACCTCGCCGTCTACGAGCACCGTCCCGAGGTCCGGGCGGTGGTCCACGCGCATCCCCCCACCGCGACCGGCTTCGCGGTGGCCGGCATCGCCCTCGACCGCGCGGTCCTCGCCGAGGTCGTCTGCACCCTCGGCAGCATTCCCATCGCCGACTACGGCACGCCGTCGACGAACGAACTCGCCGACGCGGTGCGGGGGCACATCCGCGCCCATGACGGGCTGCTGCTCGCGAACCACGGCGCGCTGACCGTCGCCGACGAGCTCTACGCCGCCTACTACAAGATGGAGACGGTGGAGCACTTCGCGCGCATCAGCCTCGTGGCGCGGCAGCTCGGACGCGAGCACCTGCTTTCGCGCGAGGAGGTGGACCGCCTGCAGGGGCTGCGCGACCGCTACGGCATCGCCGCCCCGGCCCCCCTCTGCCCCCCCGACGGCGCCGGCGACGACGCGTGCCAGGCCCTCGAGGCGCCGTCGCGGCCCGGCGAGCGGCTCGTCGACCCGGACGCGCCGGTTCCGGGGTCCGCCGACGCCCCGCCGGCGTCCCCGGACGTCCCGCCGGCGGCGGCCGATGCGCCGGCGGCGTCCCCGGACGTCCGGTCGGCGTCCGCCCGCGCGCCGCGATCCGGCGCGGGCGCGGTTCCTGGTGGCGACGGGGAAGTTCGACTAACATACCGCGAGTTGACGGCGCTGATCGCGGACGCCGTCACGCAGTTGCGTTGACGGCTCGTGGCGAAACCCCGCGTCGCGCGGCGATGCGCGAAGGCGCCCGGCGGACGCGGCGCCTGCGGGCCCCTCGACGGCCGGCTGAGCGGGCGGGGGAGCGCGGCGGCGGTGTGCGATCGATCAGCGGCGGACGGGTGCGCTGCCCGTCCAATGCCGTACGGACAGGGCCGCGGGCGGCCGAGAGAGTAGCGGGAGGCGTGCGATGGGCGAGGCGCTCGGCATGGTGGAAACGAAGGGGCTCGTCGCGATGATCGAGGCGTCGGACGCCATGGTGAAGGCCGCCAACGTCACCCTCGTCGGCTGGGAGAAGATCGGCGCCGGCTTCGTCACCACGCTCGTCCGCGGCGACGTGGCGGCGGTGAAGGCGGCCACCGACGCGGGCGCGGCGGCGGCCCGCCGCGTCGGCGAGCTCGTCTCGGTGCACGTCATCCCCCGGCCCCACGCCAACCTGGAAGACGCTCTGCCCATCGGCAAGAGCGACGCCTCGTAGCGGTTCCGCCTCATGATTCTCGGGAAGGTGGTGGGCACCGTCGTCGCGACCCGCAAGGACGAACGCCTGGTCGGCAGCAAGCTCCTGCTCGTGCAGCCGGTGCAGCCCGACGGGTCGGCGCGCGGCGCCCCCCTGGTGGCCGTCGACACCGTGGACGCCGGCGCGGGCGAGCGGGTGCTCGTGGTCAGCGGCAGCTCGGCCCGCCTGGCCGCGGGCATGGCGGACCGCCCCGTCGACGCCGCCATCGTCGGCATCGTCGACACCGTCGCCCTCGACTGACCCACGGGCTCCTCGGATGACGAAGATCGAACCGCGTTTTCACCACCGCAACAGGAAGAACTGCGCCTACTGCAAGCCGGCCGGCGACGACCGCGATCGCGGCCCCTCCCGGTTCGTCGACCAGACTTTCGTCTCCGAGTACTGTCGAGGCGTGGATCCGTGGAAGGCGAGGCCGACGTTGATCCTGGAGGCCGTGTCGGGCGGGCGCGCAGGAGCCGGATCGTAATGCAGCTCGCCCGCGTCATCGGGAACGTCGTCGCGACCCGGAAAGACCCCGGGCTGGACGCGGCGACGCTGCTGGTGTTGCAGCCCCTGTCCCCGGCCCGCGAGCCGGCGGGGGCGCCGCTGGTGGCGGTCGACTCCGTGGGCGCGGGGGTGGCCGAGGAGGTGTTCTTCGTGCGCGGGCGCGAGGCGTCCCTGCCGTTCCTGCCGCGGAACGTGCCGGCGGACGCCTGCGTCACGGGTATCTGCGACCACTGGAGCGCCGTCGCGGACCGGACGTCCGACGCGGCGCCGCCGGAGCCTTCTCCGCGGGGGTAGATGGTGCGGCTCGCGCGCGTCGTCGGTTCCGTCGTCGCGACCCGCAAGCAGCCCGCCCTGACGGGCGCCCGGTTGTTGCTGGCCCAGCCGATCGACGCGGCCGGCGATCCCGCGGGCGCCGCGCAACTGGCGATCGACGCGGTGGGGGCCGGTCCCGGCGAGATCGTACTGCTGGTGCTGGAGGGGCGGGCGGCGGGCGCCGCGCTCGGCCGGCCCGGCGCCCCGGTCGACGCCGCCATCGTCGGCATCGTCGACCCGCGCGCGTCGTGACTCACCACGGCCTTGAAGGCGAGGCTCGGCTCGACCCGCGGCGGCCCGCTTCGGCCCGCGCGCGTCGTGACTTCCGCTTGACCTCGACGGCTGGTGTGCAGCTTCCGAAATGCGTATCACTTCCGGGCTAGCGGTCCGTCACGCCACAATCTTCGGATGGGCGGACCATCGTGCGCATCGCCGAACGTTGTGCTCCCGCTGCAGGAGACTCTCTTTTCGGTTCAAGGCGATGCCCCGACCCGCTCGCGTCGTCACCTCACCATCCGCGGAGGACGGTTTCCGCGCTGTCGACACCCGATGGACGAGACCAGACCCCACGTCCTCGTGACGCGCCGCATGCCCTCCTCGGTGCTGGCCCCGCTCGAAGCGGTCTGCGCCGTCGACCGCCACGACTCCACCGACCCCCTGCCGCACGACGCGCTGTGCGGGCGCGTCGCCGGCAAGCAGGGCCTCGTCTGCATGTTCGACGACCGCATCGACGGCGCCGTGCTCGCCGCCGGGGATCGGCTGAGGGTGGTGTCCACCGTCGCCGTCGGGTTCGACAACATCGACGTCGCGGCGGCGGCCGGGCGCGGCATCGTGGTCACCAACACGCCGGACCTCGTCACGGGGGCGACGGCCGAGCTGACCTGGGCGCTGATTCTGTCGGTCACCCGCCGCCTCGGCGAGGGCGACCGCACCATCCGCGGCGGCGGGTGGCGGGGCTGGACGTTCGACTTCCTGCTGGGGTCGGAGCTCGGCGGCAAGCGGCTCGGCGTCGTCGGGGCGGGGCGCATCGGCCGCGCGGTGGCGGCGGTCGCCCCCGCGTTCGGCATGCGGGCGGTGTTCGCGGCGCGTCCCGGACGCGCGGCCGCGCCGGCGGCCGGCGACCCGCCCGTGCTCTCGCTCGACGAGCTGCTGCTGACGTCCGACGTGGTGTCGCTGCACGTGCCGTTGACGGCCGAGACCCGGCACCTCATCGACCGGCGCACGCTGGTGCGCATGAAGCGCTCGGCGGTGCTCGTGAACACGTCGCGGGGCGGCGTCGTCGACGACGGGGCGCTGGCGTGGGCCCTCGACGAGCGGCTCATCGCCGGGGCCGGCCTCGACGTGTTCGAGGACGAGCCCCGCGTCCATCCGGGGCTGGTGGGGCGCGACAACGTCTGCCTGACCCCCCACCTCGGCAGCGCGACGCGCGAGACCCGCACGGCGATGGCCCAGCTCGCGGTGCGCAACGTCGTCGAAGTGCTGGGCGGACGGCCGCCGGTGACCCCCGTCGGCGGGCCGTGACGCCGCGGACCGCGCGGATGCCGCCATGCTGACCGTCAACGAGATCTTCCATTCGATACAGGGCGAGTCCGACTACGCGGGCCGCCCCTGCGTCTTCGTGCGCCTGACCGCGTGCGACCTGCGCTGCGCCTGGTGCGACACCCCCTACGCGTTCCACGAGGGCCGCAGGCGGGAGGTCGCCGACGTCGCGGCCGAGGTCGAGGGGTACGGCTGCCCCCTTGTCGAGATCACCGGCGGCGAGCCCCTGCTGCAGCCCGACGTCTATCCCCTGATGGACCGCCTGCTCGCGGGCGGGGCGACGGTGCTGCTCGAGACCGGGGGGCACGTCAGCCTGGAGCGGGTGCCGGCCGGGGTCGTCAAGATCATGGACGTGAAGTGCCCCGGCAGCGGCGAGTCGCACCGCAACGACTGGGACAACCTGGGCCGGCTCGCCGGCCGCGACCAGGTGAAGTTCGTCGTCGCCGACCGCGCCGACTACGAGTACGCCCGCGACGTCGTGCGACGCCACGCGCTCGACGCCCGGCCCGCGCCCGTGCTGTTCTCGCCGGTGCACGGCGTCCTGCCCCCCGAGCGGCTCGCCGGGTGGGTGCTCGCCGACGGGCTGCCGGTGCGCCTGCAGGTGCAGTTGCACAAGTACCTGTGGGGGGCCGGGACGCGCGGCGTGTAGGACACCCGATCACGCCATGGTCGATTCACCGCGGCGCCCGGCCGTCGTGCTGCTCAGCGGCGGCCTCGACTCGTACACCGCCGCCGCCATCGCCCGCGCCGACGGGTTCGCGCTGTACGCGCTGACCGTCCGCTACGGCCAGGTCCACGCCTGCGAGCTCGAGGCGGCGCGCCGGGTCGCGCGCGACCTCGCCGTCGCGCGCCACCTCGAGATAGACGTCGACCTCGCCGCGTTCGGGGGCTCGTCGCTGACCGGCGACGGCGCCGTCGAGCAGGACCGGCCGCCCGAGCGCCCCGGCATCCCGTCGACCTACGTGCCGGCCCGCAACACCGTGCTCCTGTCCCTCGCCCTCGGCTGGGCCGAGGCGCTCGGGGCCGCCGACCTCTTCATCGGGGTCAACGCCCTCGACTACTCCGGCTACCCCGACTGCCGCCCCGAGTACCTCGCGGCGTTCGAGCGGACGGCCCGGCTGGCCACGAGGGCCGGCGTCGAGGGCGCGCGCTTCCGCGTG
>CAXXTG010000006.1:0-23636 GCA_963666855.2 Vicinamibacterales bacterium | reverse complement strand
CGGCCTGCGTAGGGCCGCATCTGCCGCGCGTCGACGTTCGGTCCCGGTCCGGTCGCCGCCGGCGCCCTGGGCGGCGGCCGTCCTGAGCCGCCGACGCGTCAGAACCGCGCCCGGATCTCCCCGGCGCGACGCCCCGTCGGCGTTGCGCCCCGCCGGTCAGGAGCCCTCCGTCAAAACCGCGCCCGGATCTCCCGCGCGCGGGCCTCCGCCGTCTCCGCCTCGTCGGTCCTGCCGGTGGCCCGCAGCAGGGCCGCGTACTCGTCGAGCGCCGTCAGCACGCGGTCCTGGTCGCGGTCCGGTTCCGGCACGTCGAGCAGAATCGCCAGCACTTCGACGTACAACGGTTCCGCCTCCCGGTACCGCGACTGCTGCAGGAGGAACCCCGCCAGCGTCGTCCGCAGCTCCAGCACGTCGTCGTGATCGAAGCCGTGCGTCCACTCGAGCGCGTTCAGCGCCCGCCAGTAGAGCGGCTCCGCTTCTTCATCGCGCCCCAGGGCGGTGTAGAACACCGCGATGTCGGCCACGAACCGGGCCACCCGCGGCGAGTCCGGCCCGTCGATCGCCTCGAGCAGAGCCAGCGACTCCAGGTACGCCGACTCGGCCTCCTCGTCGCGGGCCTGCGCGCGGTACAGATCGGCGAGGTTGCCGAGGGTCAGGGCCAGCCGGGGATCTGTGTCGTCGAACTCCTCCGCGACCTGCGCGGCGAGGAGGAAGAACGACTCCGCCTCCTCGGTCCGCCCGTCCTGGTAGGCGAACGCGGCCGCGTCCATGTACTGCTCCCAGGACTGCTGCTGGCACGCGATCAGGATCGCGAACGCCGCCGCCGTCGCGAGACGCGGCCCGACCATCCTCCCCCACGACACGGATCGAGTCCCCCCCGCTCCGCGCGCCCGACCGGTTCGATCGTCGGTGCGCGGCCGGACGGTTGACATTGTGGCATGTCCATGTCCAAATCGTGTCGGTCGAGCACGCCATGACGGCATCGTCCGGGCCGGCGCGAACGCCGTGGCGGCGGGCGCGGGGGTGGCAGCCCTCGGGGAGCCCGTGGTGAGACCGGCGTTGCGCCGGTCGGCGGCGGCGATTCCGCCGCGGGCTCCAGGGTTCGGGGACGGACGGCCTGCAAGCGGCGCCGGGTGCCGTAGTGGGATTCGGAGGACGGACAACAGGGAGTGGAGACGATGACGAGAAGCAAGTGGGCGTTTCTCGGGACGGTCGGCATGGGTCTGGCCGTCGGCATGCTGGCGCTGCAGCCGGGGGTGGGCGCCCAGATGGCCGTGGCCATCGACGACGACGACATCGGCGGGGTCGTGACCGGCCCGGACGGGCCGGAGGCGGGGGTCTGGGTGATCGCCGAGACCATGGACCTGCCGACCCGGTTCAACCGCACCGTGGTCACCGACGACGAGGGCCGCTACGTCGTGCCGGACCTGCCCGAGGCGACCTACGACGTCTGGGTGCGCGGCTACGGGCTGGTCGACTCGCCCAAGCAGCAGGCGTCGCCGGGGACCCGCGTCGATCACACCGCGGCGGCCGCGCCCGACGCGCAGGCGGCGGCGCAGTACTACCCGTCCGGCTACTGGTACGCGCTGCTCGAGGTGCCGGGGCCCGAGGAGTTCCCGGGCACCGGTCAGGACGGCAACGGCATCTCGCCGAGCGTGCCCAACCAGGCGGCGTGGCTGCGCGGCCTGAAGTCGGGCGGGTGCACCGCCTGCCACGGGCTCGGCAGCAAGGCCACGCGCGAGATTCCGCCCGAGCTCGGCGAGTTCGACTCGCTGGTGGCGGCGTGGGACCGCCGCATCCAGTCCGGCCAGGCCGGGGGCAGCATGAGCAACGGGCCTCGACCGGATGGGCCGCCGCCGCGCCCTCGAGATGTACGCCGACTGGACCGGCCGCATCATGGCCGGCGAGGTGCCGCCCGAGGCGCCGCCGCGGCCCCAGGGGGTGGAGCGCAACGTGGTCGTCACCCAGTGGGACTGGGCCGACCCCACCGCCTACCTGCACGACGAGGCGTCGACCGACAAGCGCGACCCCACCGTGAACGCCTACGGCCCGATCTACGGCGCGCTGGAGGCCAGCGCCGACTACGTGCCGGTGCTCGACCCGGTCGCCAACGCCATCTCCGAAGTCGTGGTGCCGGTGCGCGACCCCGACACGCCGGTCGCGGCCGGGCCGCCCCTCGCGTCCTCGCCGTACTGGGGCGACGAGGCGATCTGGGACAGCCAGACCAACGTGCACAACCCCATGCTCGACCAGGACGGCCGCGTCTGGCTGACCTCGCGGGTGCGCGGCCCCGAGAACCCGCCGATGTGCCTGGAGGGGTCCGACCATCCGTCCGCCCGCGTGTTCCCCAACCCGCGGGCGAACCGCCATCTCGCGGTCTACGACCCCGCCACCGACGAGATGACCCTCGTCGGCACCTGCTACAGCACCCACCACCTCATCTTCGCCGAGGACGACGACAACACCCTGTGGACGAGCGGCGGCGGGCAGGTCATCGGGTGGCTCGACACCAACCTGTTCCTCGAGACCGGTGACGAGGAGGCGGCGCAGGGCTGGAGCCCGCTCGTGCTCGACACCAACGGCAACGGCGTCCGCGACGAGTGGGTCGAGCCCGGCGAGCCCGCCGACCCCACGAAGGACACCCGCATCCGCTCCGGCTTCTACGGGGTCGCCTACAATCCGGTCGACGGCAGCATCTGGGGATCGTCGCTCGGCATGCCCGGCGCGGTGCTGCGGTTCGACCCCACCGGCGACAACCCGTCGGAGACGGGCCTGACCGAGTTCTACGAGGTGCCGTTCGAGAACCCCGGGGCCGAGGTGCAGGACGGCTACTCGCCGCGCGGCATGGACATCGACCGCAACGGCGTCGTGTGGACGCCGCTGGCCAGCGGCCACATGGCGAGCTTCGACCGCAGCAAGTGCACCGGTCCGCTGAACGGGCCGGACGCGACCGGTCAGCACTGCCCCGAGGGGTGGACGCTGTACGAGGAGCCCATGCCCCAGATGAAGGGCATCGACGCCTCGGGCAGCATCGAGGGCAGCTACTACACGTGGGTCGACCAGTTCGACACCCTCGGCCTGGGCCGCGGCGTGCCCATCAACACCGGCAACGCGGCCGAGGGCCTGCTCGCCCTGCGCGACGGCGAGTGGGTCACCCTGCGCGTCCCGTATCCGCTCGGGTTCTACACCAAGTGGATGGACGGCCGCATCGACGACCCCGACCTCGGCTGGAAGGGCCGGGGCGTCTGGGCCACCTGGAGCACCCGGGCCCCGTTCCACGCCGAGACCGGCGCGGGCACCCCGAGCAAGGTGGTCCACTTCCAGATCCGCCCCGACGCGCTGGCGAAGTAGTTCGGTAGTCCGGGCAAGCGCGGGTGGATGCGGCTTCCCCGGCCGCATCCACCCGCGCGGCATGGCGACGGCATGTCGGCCGTCGGCGCGTTCACGAACTGTGGACTAACCTCCGGGACTTCGCATGAAGACCTACGCCGCGGTCGTCGAACGCGACGCCGACAGCGGACTGTACGTCGGTTGGGTGCCCGGATTCCCCGGCGCCCACAGTCAGGGCGAGACCCTGGACGAACTCCACGTAAACCTGCGGGAAGTCATCGGGCTGCTCCTTGAGAACGGCGAGATCGCGATGGAGAGCGAGTTCGTCGGGGTTCAACAAGTCCGCGTCGGTTCCCGCTAAGTCGCCTCCCGCCCCGCCGCTACTCCACATCGTCCTTGCGATCCCGCGGATCGGACGGGAGCGCCTCGATGCGTTCGAGGGCGGCTTCGAGCGCGCTCAGCACGCGCCGCCGCTTGTCGGCGTCGCTCGCGAAGGGCGCGCGCGACAGCTCCAGTTGGACCCACGGCATCTCGGCGGCGTGCGAGCGGGTGATGAACCCGCCCGGGAAGGGCTCGTTGACGGTCACGCGGGGGCCGAACCATTCGCGGAAGCTCCGCGCCAGGCAGTCCATCCAGCCGCGGGGACAGGTGAAGCCGGCGTTGCCGAGGCAGACGCGGGGGCGCTCCAGGCCCGGCCCCGGCCCGATGGGCGGCCCGACCGCGAGCATCGTGTGGCAGTCGACGCCGAGGCGGACCCCCCGCCCGGCGAGTTCGGCGAGCCGGGCGTGGTACGGCCGGTGGTGGCGGGCGATGAGGGCCGCTACGGCCTCCTCGGCGAGCGGCTCCCGCCAGACCGGCACGTCCAGGCAGGTGCGCGTCTTGACGACCCCGTCGGGCCGGCGGTCGTCCTCGGCGCGGTTCAGGTCGACCACCGCCCGGGCGACGTCGGTGGTGACGAAATGCTCGACCGCGGCCGCGATGTCGTAGATCGCGGCCGCGTGCTCGTCGCCGTCCGCCGCGATCTCCGCGGGGGTGAGCAGGCACCCGGGGGCCACCTCCGGCGGAACCCGCAGACCCGCGTGGGGGACCGAGACCAGGATCGGCAGCGGCATCCTCAATCAGCCGCGTCCGCGGCGGGCGGCCGGCGGCGGGGGCCGCCCGCCGCGCCGTCGCGCCGCGGGTCGGCGACGCCGATCAGTTCCTTGCGGTCGCGGACGACGAGCTGCACGCTGCCCATGTAGAACGCGAACGGCTCGCGCGCATCGACCGTGAAGCCGTGGCTCTCCAACGCCCGCGGCAGGTCGTCGCGCATCCGCGACGCCTCGAAGGACACGCGCCCCGACAGCGAGCAGAACAGGCGCGGCGCGGCCACCGCGTCGAGCGGCGCGGCGCCGTCGTTCAGGCGGACCAGCACCTGCAGGATGGAGGGCGCGCTGCGTTCGCTGCCCGGCGAGCCGATCACCAGCCACGGCCGGCGGCCCCGGAACACGATGGACGGGGCCACGCTCGCCCACGGGACCGCGTTCGGGCGCAGGTAGTACGGGTGCGACATGTCCTTGTACTCGAACGCGCTCATGTAGTTGTTGTAGAGGAAGCCGAGTTCGGCGGTGGCGGCGCACGCGCCGAAGACGTTCTCGATCGACTGGGTCAGGGCGACCGCGTTGCCGGCGCGGTCCATCACCGACAGGTGGGTCGTCTCGCCGTGCCCCAGGTGGCGCTTGGCGATGGCGCCGGCCAGTTCGCGGGCGTAGTCGTCCCGCAGCATCCGCTTCTCGCTGATCTGCGAATAGAAGTTGGGATCGAACGGCCGGTCGGCGCGGTCGAGGAAGGCGCGCCGGATCGTCTCGGCGAGCAGGACCGCGCCGTCCCGCGAATCAAGTCGGCGCCGCGCTTCGGGCAGGTGCTGGTGGATGTTCATCATCTCGATCAGCGCCCGGCCGGCCCCCGGGGGCGGCATGGTGAAGACCCGGTGCCCGAAGAGGCGGCCGGTCAGCGGCCGGCGCTCGATGGGCATCGGTATCCGGGCCAAGTCGTCGCGGCGCAGGAAGCCGTCGTGCCGCCGCATGTCCGCCTCGATGGCGGCCGCGATTCCGCCTTGGTAGAAGTCTTCGACGCCGTGGTCCGCCAGCCGCCGCAGCGTCGCGCCCAGCGCCGGCTGGCGGAAGACGTCGCCGGCGCGGTACGGACGCCCGCCGTCCCGCAGGAACAGGGGCGCGGCCGTGCCCGCCCGCAGGAACGGCGCCTCCCGGCGCGCGAGCTTGTGCTGCAGCAGGCTCACCTCGTAGCCGTCGTCGGCGAGTCGCAGGGCCGGCCGCAGCACGTCGGCCAGGGGGAGGGTCCCGTAGGCGGCCCGCACGTAGTCGAGGACGGCGGGCGTGCTCGGGACCGTCGTCGCGCGGTGGCCCCGCCGCCGCTCGGCGGGCGGATCGGCGAACGCGTCCGCGGTGGCCCGGTTCGGCGCCCGCGACGAGCCGTCGAGGGCGAACGTCCGGCGCGACGCCGCGTCGTGGACGAGCATCATCGTCTGGCCGCCGAGGCCCGACGCGGAGGGCTCGCAGACGCCCAGCGCGAAGGCCGCGGCCACGGCGGCGTCGAACGCGTTCCCGCCCGCCTCGAGCATCTCCACGCCGGCCGCGGTCGCGCCGTAGTGCGCGGTCGCCACCATGCCGTCGGGCGACACGGCGAGCCGCTGCGGCTCGTGGATGCGGCGGTCGCCGAGCGTGGGCGGGCCGGTGTCGATGGCTTCGGCGCCGCGGCGCCGGGTCTGCGTGACGCCGCCCGGTCGATCCGCCGCCCCCGGTTCGCGCCGCGACTCGCGCGGCCGGGTCGGGCCCGCCTCCGCCGTCATGCCGGCCCCCCGTCCGGCCGCCGGCCGGCCGGCGGCTCCGCGGGCCGCGCGCTCCGTCGCTCGTCGCCGCCGACGGGCCCGATGGTCTTCGGCGCGATCGTCCCGCGGTTCGGCTTGCCGAGCGGATTGATGACGTCGCGGGTACCGCGGTCGTGGACGACGGCGATCTTCATGGGGCTGTCCGGCGGCGCTCGTCCCCGGGGCTCGACGACCGTCGACGCGCCGCGCGTGGCCGGGCCATCCCGCAGGGTACTACACGG
Organism: Vicinamibacterales bacterium; assembly: GCA_963666855.2. Taxonomy (GTDB): domain Bacteria; phylum Acidobacteriota; class Vicinamibacteria; order Vicinamibacterales; family UBA8438; genus JAJEEA01. The sequence goes on along the minus strand of CAXXTG010000006.1, from coordinate 17,198 downwards.
CGCTCCCGCACCGCCGTGCGCCGGCCGATCCGCTTGATCGAACCATGACCGGGTCGATCGGCCTTGGAGCAGGCGGGCATGATTCCGAACGCGGCGTGCATGCCCGCGGGAAGCCGCATCGGCACCTCGCCGTTCTTCGAGGCGAGGTTGCCGGTCGGCTCGTCGGCGGACGGGATCGAGGGCCGGCCGGCGACGGCGCGGGCCACCGCCACACCGCCGCCGTCGGCACCGGGCGAGCGGGGCTCGGATTAACGGCGGTTACTATACTCGCGATACGTGGCAACCCTACGGCCTCGCGGTGCCCGGTCCGCGCGCCGGCGCCAGGAGGCCGGGACAGTCCAGGCAAGGAGGGGACATGAAGGTCGCTATCGTCTACAACCGAGGCACCGGCAACGTCATCAACCTGTTCGGCACGCCGAACCGCGAGGAGATCGGGCTGGAGACCATCGCGCGGATATCCTCCTCCCTGGAGGGGGGCGGACATCAGGTGGTCGCGATGGAGGGGGATAAGAAGCTGGTCGAGCGGCTCGAGGAGTTCCTGCCGCCGGTGGTCAAGGGCGAGCGGCCGGGCCTCGTCTTCAACGTGTCGTACGGCCTGCAGGGCGAGGCGCGGTACACCCACGTGCCGAGCATCCTGGAGATGGTCGGCATTCCCTATGTCGCCTCCGGTCCGCTGGCGCATTCGCTGTGTCTGGACAAGGTCGTCACCAAGACGATCCTGCAGCAGCACGGCCTGCCGACGCCCGACTTCGCCGTGCTCAACACGCCCGACGCGGAACTCCCGGCCCTGACCTATCCGCTCATCGTGAAGCCGAAGAGCGAATCGGTGTCGTTCGGTCTGAAGGTCGTCAACGACGAGGCGGAGCTGCGGGAGGCCGCCAAGGTGATCTTCGACGAGTTCGAGCAGCCGGTGCTGTGCGAGCAGTTCATCGAGGGCCGCGAGGTCAACGTCGGACTGCTCGGCAACGATCCGCCGGATGCGTTTCCGCCGGTGGAGCTGGTCTTCGGCGACGAGGGCCCCGCCATCTACACCTACGAGGACAAGGTCGGCGGGAGCGGCCGGTCGATCTCCCACGCCTGCCCGGCGCCGATCGGCGACGCCCTCAACGCCGAGGCGCAGGACATCGCCAGACGCGCCTTCGCCGCCGTCGGCTGTTACGACTGCGCCCGCGTCGACATGCGGCTCGACGCGGAGGGCAAGCTCTACATCCTGGAGATCAACAGCCTCCCGAGCCTGGGCGAGCACGGCTCGTACCTGGTCGGCGCCGAGCACGTCGGCCTCGACTTCGCCAAGTGCGTCAACCGGCTGGTCGAGGTGGCGAGCGCGCGGCACCACGGCACCCCCGGCCCGGCGGCGCTGACGCCGTGGACGGCCGATCCGGGCGCGCAGATATCCCTGTTCATCGCGGAGCGCCGCGAGCCCATGGAGCAGCGGCTCGCCGACTGGGTCCAGCTCCAGAGCCGGACGGGCGATCCGGTCGGCCTGCAGAAGGGGTTCCAGGAATTGTCGGCCCTCTTCGGAGACCTCGGCATGCGCGACGTTCCCGAGTTTTCCGACGAGGGCGTCGTCGCGGCGTGGCAGACCGAGGCGGGCCTCGACGACGGCGTCCTGCTCATCGGCAATCTGGACGTGTCGATCACTCAGCAGTTTTCGCCGCAGAGTTTCCGGGCGGAGCCGCGGTGGCTGTCCGGAGAGGGTATCGGGGCGTCGCGGGCCCCGCTCGTGATGCTGGAGTACGCGCTTCGCGCGCTGCGCAACCTGCCGCGGATTCCGCTGGGCGTGCTGTACTACGCCGACGAGGGGCTGGGGGCGCGCTACAGCGCGGACGAGATCCGGGCCGCGGCGGCGCGCGCCAAAGAGGTGCTGATTCTCCAGCCGGGCGTGGAGCCCGACAAGATCGTGACGCAGCGCCACGGCCGGCGGGAGTTCCAGTTGCGGGTCGAAACCGAGTCGACGTGGCTGGGGGTGGCCTCGCGGAAGCAGGACGCGCTGCGTTGGATGTGCCGGAAGCTGGACGAGATCGCCGATCTGTCCTCGCAGGACGGGCAGACCGCGGTGGCGGCGCTCGACATCCGTACCGAGCGCCACCCCCTGCGCCAGCCGCACCGGGTGACCGCGGACATCGTGGAGACCTATCTGACCCCGGCGAGGCGGGACACGGTGACGCGCAAGATGCGCGGCATCCTGGGCGAGGGCGGCGCGCACTGGGATCTGGTGACCGCGAACACGCGGCCGCCCTTCGTCGAACGGGAGGCCGGGCGGGATCTCGCGGACGAACTGGCCCGACTGGCCGCCGACCTGGACATCGCCCTCGACGTGGGCTCGTCGGCCGGGCCATCGGTCGCGGGTCTGGTGCCGGCGGACAAGGCCTGCGTGTGCGCGCTCGGGCCCGTCGCCCGGCATCTGCGCACGCCGCAGGAGGCGGTGAAGCGCATCACGCTGGTGCAGCGGAGCCTGCTGCTGGCGGAGTTCCTGGCCCGCCGGTCGCCGAACGGGTAGCCGAGCGCGCCTTCGCGCATCAGCCGGCCGACCTCCCGCGGGTAAGAAAAGCTCCCGGGCGCACGGGCCGCGGGGGTTCGCGCCGCTCGGCCGCGAGTCGCACGGCGATGCGGCTTCTTACCCCCCGCCGGCGGAAGGGGCGGCGCGGCGGCGGAGCCGGTCTACGGCGAGCAGCAGGAGGACCGCGAACACGATGAGGAACGTGGCGACGGCGAGGATGGCGGGGCTGATCTGCTCGCGGATGCCGCCCCACATCTGGCGCGGCAGGGTGCGCTGGTCCTCGCCGGCCATGAACAGCACCACGACGACCTCGTCGAACGAGGCGGCGAACGCGAACAGGGCGCCCGACACCACGCCGGGCGCGATCAGCGGAAGCTGCACGCGGCGGAAGATCACCAGGGGGTCGGCGCCGAGGCTGGCCGCGGCGCGGGTCAGGTTCGGGTCGAACGCGGACAGGGCGGCGGTCACGGTGATGACGACGAACGGGGTGCCGAGGGCGGCGTGGGCGAGGATGAGCCCGGCGTGGGTCTGCGACAGGCCGAGGCTGGAGTAGAAGAAGAACATGCCCGCGGCCGAGATGATGAGCGGCGTGACCATCGGCGAGATGAGCAGCCCCGTCGCGAGGCGGCGGAAGGGCATGGCGGGGCTCGACAGCCCGAGGGCGGCGAGGGTGCCGAGGGCCGTCGCGAGCACCGTCGACGCGGTCCCGATGAACAGGCTGTTGGCGAGCGCGCGCCGCCACGCGTCGTCGGCGACGATCTGCCGGTACCAGCGGAGCGACCACGCCTCCGGGTCGAGGCGCAGCATCCCCTCGGTGAACGTGAAGTACGGCTCGGCGTTGAAGCTGAGCGGGATGATCACCAGGATGGGCGCGATCAGGAACGTGAAGATCAGCGCGCACACCGCGAGGTGGACGGTCCGTCCGACGCGCGGTCCGGGCTCGGCGGCGGTCATGGTCATCCCAGTCTCATGCGCTGCAGGCCGAAGACCCGGTCGTAGACCAGATAGAGCGCCGCCACGCAGGCCAGCAGGATCCCCCCGAGGGCGCCCGCGAGGCCCCAGTTCAGCGAGGTCTGCATGTGGTACGCGATGAAGTTGGAGATGAGCTGGCCGCTCTGGCCGCCCACCAGGGCCGGGGTGATGTAGTAGCCGATGGCGAGGATGAACACCAGCAGCGACCCCGCGCCGACCCCCGAGAGGGTCTGCGGCCAGTAGACGCGGAGGAACGCGCGGGGGAAGCCGGCCCCCAGCGACGCGGCGGCGCGCATCTGCTGCGGCGGAATCGCCCGCATGATCGAGTAGAGCGGCAGCACCATGAACGGCAGCAGCACGTGGGTCATCGCCACCACCGTGCCGGTCATGTTGTAGATGAGGGCGAGGCGGCCGTCGTCCGCGACCAGCCCCAGCGCGACGAGCACGTCGTTCACCACCCCCTGGGTCTGGAGCAGCACGATCCACGACGTGGTCCTGACGAGCAGCGACGTCCAGAAGGGCAGCAGGACCAGGCCGAGGAGCAGGCCGGCGCGGCGCGGCGGCGCGTGCGCGATCAGATAGGCGATGGGGTAGCCCAGCAGCAGGCACAGTCCGGTGATGCCGAGGCTGATCACGAGGGTGCGCCCCAGCAGGGCCAGGTAGATGCGGCGGTCCGGCGGCTGGCGGGCGATCGACCCGTCGGGCAGGCGCTGCAGGTCGAGGGCGTTCAGGTAGTGCCGCGCGGTGAGGCGGTCGCCCGCGGTGCGGACGGCGCGCCACGTCGCGGGGTCGCCCCAGTCGGCGTCGATCTCGAGCAGGGCGGCGCGCCAGGGGCCCGCGGGGACGTCCAGGAGCCGCCGCGCGCTGCGGACGACGACGCTCCGCAGGCCGCCCCGCACCCGGTTGACGCGGCTGGCGACGCGCCCGATGGTCCGCTCCTCCCGCGCGCGCACCAGCTCGCGGGCGGCCGCCGCGTACACCGCCTCGCCGGGGTCCGACCGCCCGTCCCAGCCGCGCAGCGCGGCGAGCGTCTCGGGCAGCGCGTCCGCCACCACCGGGTCGTAGACGCTGCGCGACAGCATCGCCGCCAGCGGCGCCACGAACGTGACCCCGATGAAGGCGACGAGCGGCAGCGCGAGCCCGGCCGCGCGCAGGGCGGGACGGGTCACCGGGCCGGCCACGCGTTGACGGGTTGGTTCGTTTCGTTCATGTGATCGATCCACAAGGCCGCGGGGGTTGGTGCCCGGCCGCGCGGGGGGCGGGCCGGGTCACCGCGCCAGCCACGCGCTGAAGCGCTCGTTCATCTCGTCCATGTGGTCGCTCCACCAGGCCCAGTCGTACTGCAGGGCCCGCTTGGTGTTGGCGGGGTACGCGGGCATGTGGGGATTCATGTCGATGCCGGTGTCGGCGTGCGTCGAGACGAGCGGCGCGCCGGAGCGGCGCGCGGGGCTGTAGGCGATGTAGCGGCTGATCGCGGCCATCGACGCCGCGGTCGAGGCGAACCTGACGAGCTCGAGCGCCGCCTCGAGGTCGGGCGTTCCCGCGACGATGCCGACCTGGCCGACGTCCATGACCTGGCCGTCCCAGACGATCACGAACGGCTGGTCCTCCAGGTTCTGCGCGTTGAAGATGCGGCCGTTGTAGGCGGTGCTCATCACCACCTCGCCGTCCGCGAGCATCTGCGGCGGCTGCGCCCCCGCCTCCCACCAGACCACCTGGTCCTTGATGGTGTCGAGCTTGCGGAAGGCGCGGTCGACGCCCGCCGGCGGTGTCGAGCACGGCGTACACCCGGTCGAGGGGCACGCCGTCGGCGATCAGGGCGAACTCGAGGTTCACGAACGGCACGCGCCGCATGCCGCGGCGGCCGGGGAAGCGCTCGAGGTCGAAGAAGTCCTCCATCGTCGTCGGGCGCTCGCCGGTCAGGCGCTCGGCGTCGTAGGCGTAGACGGTGGAGTAGAGGCTGAGGCCCACGGCGCACTCCAGCACGGTGTCGGGCAGGAAGTCGCGCGCGGCGGGGACGCCGTCCGGCCCCGGCGCGAGCAGGGCGGGGTCGATGGGCTCCAGGATGCCCTCGTCGCACCCGCTGACCGCGTCGGCGACCTCGAGGTCGACCACGTCCCAGTGCACGTTGCCGGTCTCGACCTGCGCGCGTATCTGGGCGAGCCCGCCGTTGTAGTCGTCGAGACGGACCTCGATGCCGGTCTCGGCCGCGAAGGGGTCGAGGTAGGCCCGGGTGATGGCCTGGGCGTACGAGCCGCCCCACGAGACGACGGTCAGCGACTCGCCGGGGGGCGGCGCGCAGCCGGGCGCCAGCGCGATCGCCGCCGCCAGCGCGGCCGTCGGCGCGGCGAGCCGGGCGGGCACGGTGAATCGTCGCGCGGTGAGGGTCATGCCGCGCCCTTCTCCCGCCGCCGACGCGACCCCGCGGACGGCGTCCGCAGCGACGCGGCGAGGCGGGCCAAAGCAATGACCGCGGTGAATCGTCGCGCGGCGCGCGTCATGCCCCGCCCTCCCCGCGCTCGGCGTCGAGGACCCGGCTGTCGGTCGGGGTCCAGCCGATGCGGATGCGGTCGCCCGCCAGCACCGCGCCGTGCCCGACGACGTTGGGGATCTTGACGATGAAGTCCGGCTGGTCGCAGACGGTGACCCGGATGCGGAGGTGATCGCCGAGGAAGGTCACGTCGTCGACCGTCGCATCGAACTCGTTGGTGTACATCCCCGGTTCGGGGGCGACGGAGACGCGCTCGGGGCGGATGGACAACAGGACGGGGTCGCCGGTCCCGCAGGGGACGACCTGCAGGGCCTGGACCCGCCCGCCGCCGACGTCCACGTCGCAGATGTCCCCCCGGACGCCGGCGACGCGGCCCGGCAGCCGGTTGTTCTCGCCGATGAAGCGGGCCACGAACGAGCAGCCGGGCTCTTCGTAGAGGGCCTCCGGCGACGCGATCTGCTCGATGGCGCCGGCGCGGAACACGGCGACGCGGTCCGACATCACCATCGCCTCGTGCTGGTCGTGGGTGACGTAGACCATCGTCACCCCGAGGTCGCGGTGGATGCGGCGGATCTCGTACTGCAGCTCCTCGCGGAGGCGGCGGTCGAGGGCCCCGAGGGGCTCGTCCATCAGCACGAGGTCGGGCTCGAACACGAGGGCGCGGGCGATGGCCACGCGCTGCTGCTGGCCCCCCGAGAGCTGGCCGGGGCGCCGCCGCTCCAGGCCGTCGAGCCGGACGAGCTCGAGGGCGCGGCGCACGCGGGCGCGGCGGTCCTCCGGGGGGAGGCCGCGCACCTCCAGGGGGAACGCGAGGTTGTCGCCCACCGTCATGTGCGGGAAGAGGGCGTAGTTCTGGAACACCATGCCGATGCCGCGCCGGCGGGGCGGCAGGTGGTGCACCGAGCGGCCGGCGATGCGGATGACCCCCGACGTGGGGGTCTCGAACCCCGCCAGCATCATCAGGCAGGTCGTCTTGCCGGATCCGGAGGGCCCGAGCAGGGTGAGGAACTCGCCCTTGGCGATCCGCAGGTCGAGGTCGCGCACCACCAGCGTGCGGCCGTCGTAGCTCTTGCTGACGCCGTCGAACGCGACGTACTCGGCGTCGTTCGGCGCCCCGCCGCGCGGCGCCGGCGCGACGGCGCCGCGCGGCGCGAGTTCGATGTCGGTGGTCGATTCCGGCACCGTCGAATTATACTATCGTCGAACCGCGATGGACGACGCATGGGCCTCGGCCGGTCGCCGGCATCGTCCAGCCGGTGCCGGTTCCGGCGTCGTGTGCGTGCGGGAGCTATCCATCCCGTCGGGTTGGTGGCTTCGCCGGCGCGGGAGTTCCGCGGAGCCGGCTCCGCGCGCGACGTGTCGGTCGCGTGCGGAGCGTCGACGGCGTCAGCTCTCCGCGCCAGGCTCCTCGGGCGATTCCGGGTCGCGTCGGACGTGCCGCCCGCGCCGAGCTCCTGCGGGCAAAGCGGCTTGCGCGGAGCGGCGTTGGGAGTACCGCCGGCGCGCATTTCCAAGGGCAAGGCCCCCGGCGGGCATCGATGGCTCTGGAATACGGGCCGACGAGGTCGGAGTGATCGCAAACGCAACGATTCCGGGTTGGCGGGGCTGGGTGCTGGCCGCGGCGCTGGTGGGGATGGCGGTCCCGGCGGCCGCGCAGACCGAGTTCCACTTCCAGTACGGCAGTCTCGTCAATCCGTTCTCGGCCGAGTCCGCGCCGAGCCGCATCCTGACGTTCCAGCAGGCGTCGGGCTGGTCGCTCGGCGACAGCTTCTTCTTCATCGACTACATCGACGACGACCTCGCCGACGGCTTCAACGACAAGGACTTCTACGGCGAGTGGTATCCGACGCTGAGCTTCGGCAAGATGTCGGGCCGGACGGTGGGCGCCGGGCCGCTCCGGGACGTGGCCCTCATCGGCGGCATCAACTTCGGCGGCGACGCCGACTTCTTCAAATACCTGCCGGGCGTCCGGCTGTCCTGGACGGTCCCGGGGTTCTTCTTCCTGAACACCGACTTCACCGCGTTCATCGACGGCAACACCGGCAGCGCCGCCCCGCGGACCAGCAACAGTTGGCACTTCGACGTCAACTGGGGGGCGGGGTTCGACGTCGGCACGCAGTCGTTCGGGTTCTTCGGCCACGCCGAGTACATCCACCGCGTCACCGACGAGTTCGGGAACGAGGTCCGGAGCTGGGTCCTCGCCCAGCCGCAGTTCGTCTGGGACTTCGGGAAGGCCGTCAGCGGCCACGCGAACCAGCTCTTCGTGGGCGGCGAGTACCAGTACTGGCCCAACAAGCTGGGGGCCGACACCGACGAGAACCTGCTGCAGTTCCTGATCATCTGGCGGCTCTGACGGAGCACCGCCCATGGACTTCGGCGCGTACGAGATCGACCCCGCCGTCTACGACGAGATGTTCGGGCCCGACGGCGCGCCCCGCGGGCACAGCCTCGCGCTCCACGAGACGCTGGGCCGGCTCTCGAGCGCCGATCTCGGCGAAATGCAGGCGCGGGTCGGCCGCTCGTTCCTCAACGAGGGCATCACCTTCACGGTCTACGGCGACGAGGAGGCGGAAGAGCGGATCATCCCCATCGACTGCATCCCCCGCATCCTCGCCGCGGCCGAATGGCGGCTTCTCGAAACCGGACTCACGCAGCGGGTCCTCGCCCTGAACCACTTCCTCGCCGACGTCTACGGCGACGCCCGCGCCGTCGCGGACGGGGTCGTCCCCGAAGAGCTGGTGCGCGGCTGCCCGCAGTACCGGCGCGAGATGCGCGGGATCGACCCGCCCCACGGGACGTGGGTCGCCGTGTGCGGCACCGACGTCGTCCGCACCAACGACGGGTTCATGGTGCTCGAGGACAACCTGCGGGTGCCGTCCGGGGTGTCCTACATGATCGCCAACCGCCGGGCGGTGAAGGCGGGCCTGCGGCGCCTCTACCGGCAGTGCCGGGTGCGCGAGGTCGAGCACTACGGGCGCCTGCTGCGCGAGACCCTGCGCGAACTCGCCCCCGCCGGCGTCCGCGACCCGACCCTCGCCCTGCTGACCCCCGGGGTGGCGAACGCGGCCTTCTACGAGCACATGTTCCTCGCCGACGAGATCGGCGGCGAGCTGGTCGAGGGGCGCGATCTCGTGGTCAGGAACCGGGCCGTCTACATGCGCTCCACCGAGGGGCTGCGGCGCGTCGACGTCATCTACCGGCGCGTGGACGACGACTTCCTCGACCCCCTCGTCTTCCGTCCCGACTCGCTGCTCGGTGTGCCCGGCCTGATGGAGGCGTACCGGCACGGCGGCGTGGTGATCGCGAACGCCCCGGGCACCGGCGTGGCCGACGACAAGAGCGTGTACCCGTACGTGCCCGACCTGATCCGCTACTACCTGAGCGAGGAGCCGATCCTCGCCAACGTGCCGACCCGCATCTGCCGCCGCCCGGCCGACCTCGAGTACACCCTCGACAACCTCGACCGCCTCGTCGTGAAGCGGGTCGGCGGGTCGGGCGGCTACGGCATGCTCGTCGGTCCCCACGCCGCGCCGGCCGAGCGGGAGGCGTACGCGCGGGAGCTGCGGGCCGACCCCGCCGACTTCGTCTCCCAGCCCGTGCTGGACCTGTCGCGCGCCCCCTGCTTCGTCGACGGCCGGCCCGAGCCGCGCCACGTCGACCTGCGTCCGTTCGTGCTCCGGGGGCGGCGGACCCGTCTCGTGCCCGGGGCCTTCTGCCGCGTCGCCCTCCGCCGGGGCAGCCTCGTCGTGAACTCGAGCCAGGGCGGCGGCGGCAAGGACGTCTGGGTGTTGGAAGACTGATGCTGGCGCGCAACGCGGAGGGCCTCTACTGGATGGGCCGCTACCTCGAGCGGACGGGCCACCTGTGCCGCCTGCTGCGCGGGCAGATGGAGACCCTCGTCGACCGGCCCGTCCGCGAGATCGACTTCGGCTGGCGCCGAATCTACGGCGCGCTGCGCCGGCGGCCTTCCGGTCCCGCCATCGGCTTCGGCGGCTCCGACGACGACTTCACGCTAGCCGACGCGTTCGCCCTCGCCGACGATCTCACGTTCGAGCGGTCGAATCCCGATTCGGTCTGGAGCTGCTTCGCGGCGGCGCGCGAGAACGCGCGCCAGATGCGCCACTGCATCACCGGCGAGATGTGGGTCAGCCTCAACCTGCCGTACCTGCGCCTGCGGGAGCTGCGCATCGAGGACGTCTGGAAGACCGCCCCGGAGGGCTTCTACGCGGGGGTCTCCCGGGACCTCGACACCTTCATGGGCGTGGTCGAGCGGACGCTGTACCGCGACCACCGCTGGCGGTTCCTGGAGATCGGCCGGTGCACCGAGCGCCTGCAGCTCGGCGTCGCGCTGCTGCTGGCCCAGGCGGACGCGGTCGCGGCGGCGGAGGAGACCTCCGACCACGATTGGATGAGCCTGCTGCGGGCCTCGAACGCGCTCGATGCGTACACGCACCGGTACGGCGTCGCGGTCCGCGTCGACGGGGTGTTCGATCTGCTCGTCGTCGATCGCCGGCTGCCGCGGTCGTTGTACAGCGCGGCCGACGCGGCCGCCCGCGAGTTGGCCGCGCTCCCGCCCGGGCCGGGGCCGACCGGCGAGGCGGCGAGTCTGGCGGCGCTGATGATCCGGACCGTGCGCGGCGGGTGGCCGTCGGAGGAACCCGCGCTCGATGAGCGCTGCGAACGCCTGCGGCAGATCGAAGCCCAGTGCCGCGGTTTCCACGACGCGGTCATGGCGGCCCACGTCGCGTACGAGATCGACGCGCCGGCCCCCTGATGGCGCGGGGGCCGGGTCCGGGACCGCCGCCGCGGCGGGGCCGGGTCAGGAGACTTCCAGAGCCGCCTCGCGCGACTCCCGGATCGGAATGATCTGGTCGAAGCCGCTGACGCGGAACACCTCCTCGATGTGGTCCTGCATGTTGCACAGGGCGATGGTGCCTTCGTTCGCGCTGAGCCTCTTCGCGGCGATCAGGAGCACCCGCATGCCCGAGCTGCTGATGAACGACAGACGGCCGAAATCGAAAATCAGCTTGCGTTCGTCGTTGCCGATGTGATCCATCACGATCGACTCGAAGGCCCGCGCGTTCGCGCTGTCGAGCCGCCCGACCGGCAGGAGAATCAGCGCCCCGTTTTCCCGTTCTTCCGCGACTTCAATATTCATTGATGCCCCTCGGCGGATGATCCGTCCGACCGCGCGGTCATTCGGATTCCGGCTTGAAATGGTGATGTACCGTCAGGCGGTTCCTGCCGTCCACGAACTCGTAGGCCATGTCGTGGGCGAACGTCCGGACCAGGTGCAGGCCGAGCCCGCCGACCGCCCGGTCCTCCAGCGCCGATGTCGTGTCCACGTCGTCCGCGTCCATCGCCGTCGGGTCGAAGGGCGACCCGTTGTCCTCCATGGTCAGGGTCACGACGTTCTGCTCGGCCTTCAGGTGGATGTCTATCTTCGGATCAGGCCCCTTGAACGTGCCGTGCGTGATGGCGTTGGTGATCAGCTCGTCCAGGGCCAGGTTGATGATGAAGACCGTCGGCATCGGCAGCTCATTGGTGTCCCCGAACTCCTCGACGGCGGTCGACAGGTTGCGCACCTCGGTCAGCTTGGCTGGCAGCGAGACGTGAAGATCAGACATGGCTTCGCACGGTCGGCGTCGGCCGCGGACACGCCACTATAGCAACATCCGGTGCGGCCAATCCACCGGCGGCGTCGACGGGGTGGCGGCGGATCATCGGCGGCGTAGCACGAGGCAGGTCATGTCGTCGGCGGCGGCGGCCCCGGTCGAGAAGGTCCCGATCTCGTTCCAGCAGTGTTCCACGATCTCCGCCGTCGACCGCCGCGAGGCGCCGTCCAGGGTCGCCTCCAGGCGCTCCTTGCCGAACAGGGCCCCGCCGAGGTTCACGGCGTCGGTCAGGCCGTCGGTGTAGATGAACAGGGTCTCGCCGGGCCGGATGACCTCGCTGCCGCTGGCGTACTCGAAATCGTCCATCAGACCCATCGCGAGGCCCTGGGTCATCGGGAGGGCGCGGCGTTCGTCGTCGGGGCCGACGAGATAGGCGGGCTCGTGCCCGCCGCAGACGTAGTCGAGCCGGCCGGTCTCCAGATCGAGGATGCCGAGCACGCAGGTCACGAAGAGCCCCATCGGATTCTGCTGGCACAGCCGGCGGTTCGCCTCGTTGGCGATCGTGGAGATGGCGGTGTGCTCGGCGAACGCCGACATCACCGCGGATTGCGAGGCGGCCATGAACAGGGCGGCCGCGACCCCCTTGCCGGACACGTCGCCGAGGACGAACAACAGCCTCCCCCCCGGCGCGTCCGTGAACTCGACGAAGTCGCCGCCGATCTGCTGGGCCGGGGTCATCCGCGCCGACACCGAGAAGGCCCCGAACTCGGCGTCGCCCTCCCGCACCAGCGCCTCCTGCACGACCTTGGCCATCGAGAGGTCCTGCTTGATCGCCTCGTGCGCGACCTGCAGGCGCTGGTTGCTCGTCTGCAGCTCCCGCGTCCGCGCGGCCACCATCGTCTCCAACTGCTCCTCGCGGTTGAAGACCTGGACGGTCATGTCGGAGAAGACGCGGGCGAGGCTGCCGAGCTCGTCGGTGCGGCTGATCACCTCCTGCATCGCGCCGCTGTCGGGCGGCTTCCCCGTCTCGACCTGCCTGGCGGCGGTGGCGATGACCTCGATGGGGTGGGTCAGCCAGCGCGTGCCGGCGGCCGCCGCGAAGCCGGTGAGGATCAGCAGCACCAACGCGATGCCGACCGTGTTAATGGTCTCGCCGATGACCGTGTCCGCGACCTCGTCCAGGCTCATCGCGATGGCGAGGCCCCCGATTGGGATCCCGCCGGCGTTGATGAGGGGCGCGGCGACCCAGATGCCGCGGTCCTCGGGCGAGAACAGGTCCAGGCTCACCTCGCTCAGGACGCTCCCCCGGTCCAGGGCGGTGGCCATGACCCCGGCCGCGCGGTCCTCGAACAGCCGCCAGGCGTCCACGCCGTCGGCGGTCTGCACGTCGACCCGGCGGGCGGCGGCGGCGAGCTCGCGATCGAGGTTGACGACCCAGAGGGCGTTGAGGTCCTGGTTCCCCGAGCGGACCTGGACGTCCGCCTCGCGCTGGTACACCGAGTAGAGCAGATTGCCGCCCGACGCGCTCTGGATGGGGACGCCGACCTGGACGCGGCGCGCGGACTCCCCGGTGGCGACGGTGACGTACTTGTAGAGGGCGCCGTCGGAAGGCCGCGGCACCGTCGGATGCTCCACGACGCCGGGCGAGCCGTCGGGCAGCCCGGCGAGGTCCCCGGGGCGCACGAGGGCCGCCCCGGCGCCGCCCGCGGCGGGCGGCCGCAGGCTCGAGTAGAGGGGGACGTTGTTCGCGCCGGCGACGCGGATCTCGCCGATGACGGTCTGGGCGGCGATGCGCCGCAGCCGGAGCTCGATGTCGTCGCGCGTCCATTCCGCCGCCTCGGCGGCGGCGATGAAGCGCTCGAGCATGGTTCCCTGGGCCGCCATCTGCTGGCCCAGGATGCCCTCGATGATGGCGGAGACGTCGGCCCGCTCGGACGTGTAGCGGCTCGTCAGGATCTCCTGGTCGCTGAAGACGATGCCGTTGCCGACCTGAACGATGCGCTGCTTGTCGACGCCGCCGACCCCGACGTACTTGTAGACTTGGTTGTCGATCTCCCGCACCTGGGCGGGCTGGGTGATCACGTCGTCGTCGCCGACGCCGTCGAGCAGCACGTAGAACTTCGACGCCTGCGGCTGCACCGCCGGATCTGGATCGAACGCGAACGGCACCAGCCCGCCCCGTTCGTCCCGGACGTTGGTGAGATACGAGAACGCCGTCTCGTCGGTGATCCAGAACTCGTCGAGCACCGTCTCGCCGACGATGCCCTCGAGAATGCCGATGATGCGGCGCGGCGCGTACCCGGCCGCCTCGGCCGCCGCCGTGAGGTGGGCGGCGATGCGGGCCTGGGCGATCATCTGCGGGTCGAGGGTCGCGTCGAGCGTCCGCGCGACGTTGGCCACGGAGATTTCGCCCATCTCCGCGAAGCTCGCCGAGAACACCTCCGACAGGTTGACCGCGTTCGCCTCGGCCTCGTCGCGCAGGGTGATGGCGGCGTTGTAGAGGAGGGTGGCCGACGTGGCCACGATGGTCACCGCCAGCAGGAGCGCGAGGGCGAGAAACCCCCGTACCGCGAGACGCAGCCGCACGCGCGGCTGCGGGTCCGGGTGCGGAACCGACCGTGTGTCGTCTACGGTGCGAATGATCGAGCCTGCCATGGCGGACGTACAGCGTCTCTCGCGTGACAATAATATCACTGTTGGGCGGCCGGGAGACCGCGGACTACCGCGGACCGGCGATGGGCGGCGGCCGCCGCCCCGCCCGTCGACCCCGCGGCGGGAGCCGAAGCCCTTTCGGCGCCGCGGTGGCGAAGGGGCGGAGACCGCCGCCCGTCCGTCCGTGCCCGCGGAACGGCGGCCCGCTCCCGTCAGTTCAGGCCGCGCCGGACGAGGAGCGGACCGATGTCCGGCTCCGCGCCCCGGAACGCGCGGAACAGGTCGAGCGCCTCGACGCTGCCGCCCCTCGACAGCAGGGTGCTGCGGAAGTGGTCGCCGTTCTCGCGCAGCAGGCCGCCGTTCTCCTTGAACCACTCGACGGAGTCGGCGTCGAGCACCTCGCTCCAGATGTAGGAGTAGTAGCCGGCCGAGTAGCCGCTGCTCCAGATGTGCGAGAAGTAGGTGCTGCGGTAGCGCGGCGGCACCGTCGCGAGGGCGACCCCCGCCGCCTCGAGGGCCGCCGCCTCGAACGCCTCGACCCCGGCCGCGTCGGGCACCTCGTCGGCCGTGATCTGGTGCCAGGCCATGTCGAGGAGCGACGCCGCGAGGTACTCGGTCGTGGCGAAGCCCTGGTTGAACTGCTGCGTCGCCAGCACCCTCTCGAGCAGGTCCGCCGGCATCGGCTCGCCGGTCTCGTAGTGGACGGCGTAATTCCGGAGCACCTCGGGCCAGGTGGCCCACATCTCGTTCACCTGCGACGGGTACTCCACGAAGTCGCGCGGCACCGAGGTGCCCGCGAAGTAGGGGTACCGCACGTCCGAGAAGAAGCCGTGCAGGGCGTGCCCGAACTCGTGGAACATCGTCGTGACCTCGTCGAAGGTGAGCAGCGTCGGCTCGCCCTCGGGCGGCTTCGGTACGTTCAGGTGGTTGCCCACCACCGGCGACGTCTCCATCAGGTGCGACTGCGACACGTACGCGTTCATCCACGCGCCGCCCCGCTTGGACGGCCGGGCGTAGAAGTCGCCGATGAACAGCCCCAGCGCCTCGCCGCCGGCGTCGAACACCTCCCACACCCGGACGTCGGGGTGGTAGACGGGCAGTTCCGGCCGCTCCTCGAACGTCAGCCCGTACAGCCGGGTGGCGGCGAAGAACACGCCGTTCTCGAGCACGTTGTCCATCTCGAAGTAGGGGCGGAGCTGCGACGCGTCGAAGGCGTAGCGCTCGGCCCGTACCTTCTCGGTGTAGTACGACCAGTCCCAGGCCGCCAGCTCGATGTCGGCGCCCTCCGCCGCGGCCATCGCCTGCAGGTCGGCCGCCTCGCGCTCCGCGTTGGCCGCCGCGGGCGGGGCGAGGCTCGCGAGCCGCTGGTTGACGGCGTCCACCGTCCGGGCCGTCTGCCGCTCCAGGATGTAGGCGGCGTGGTTGGGGTAGCCGAGCATGGCCGCGCGCTCGGCCCGCAGCCGGGCCATCTCGGTGATGACCCCGCGGTTGTCGTACTCGCCGCCCTGGCTGCCGCGGGCGAGCGAGGTCCGCGTGATGCGCTCGCGGAGGCCGCGGTCCTCGAGCGACGCCAGGGCCGGCTGTCCGCTCGTGTTGAGCAGCGGGATGACGTACCGGCCCTCCAGGCCGCGCGCCTCCGCCGCCGCGACCGCGGACGCGATCTGGCCCTCGGAGAGCCCCGCCAGCTCGTCGCGCGACTCGACCACGACGGCCGCGGCGTTCACCTCGTCGAGCACATTCTGGGTGAACCGGCTCGACAGCGCCGCGAGCCGGGCGTTGATGGCCTGCATCCGCTCCTTCTCGGCGTCGGAGAGCCGCGCCCCCGCCCGCACGAAGTCGACGTAGTACTCTTCGACGAGTCGCCGCGACTCGTCGTCGAGGCCGAGGTCCGCCCGCCGCTCGTACAGCGCCTCGACGCGCGCGAACAGGCCGGCGTCGAGCAGCATGCGGTCGGTGTGGGCGGCCAGCCGGGGGGCCATCTCGTTGCGGATCGCGTTGATGGCGTCGTTGGTGTCGGCGCTGGAGAGCGCGAAGAACGTCGCCGCGACGCGGTTCAGCAGTTGGCCCGACCGTTCGAGGGCGACGATGGTGTTCTCGAACGTCGCGGGGTCCGACGACCCGGCTATCGCCTCGATCTCGGCGATCTGGTCGGCCATGCCCCGTTCGAACGCCGGCGCGTAGTGCGCGTCGTCGATGCGGTCGAACGGCGGAAGCTGATAGGGGAGCGGGCTCTCGGCGAAGAACGGGTTGTCGGCCATCTCTTCCTGTGCGGCTGCGTCCGGGGCGTTTCCGACGGCGATCGCCAGCGCCAGGCCGGCCGCCGTCATCCCCGCGAACTTCGATGTCATGGTCGAATCCTCCCGGCGGGTGGCGTCATGCAAACCCCAACAATATCAGCTTTCGCCGCTCCCGGGGCGCCCGCCACGCTCACCGGATCGCGGGGCGCGCCGCCGCCCGGCCCGCGGCCGGCGGCTTGGGTCGGCGCGTGCCGGTCCGGGACGCCGAGGACGGTCGACATCACCCGACAGAGGGATTGAGCGTAGGATCGAAGCATGACCCAGGACGCTCCGGAGATCATCGAGCTTCGGGCCGGCGCGGCGCGCCTCGCGGTGGCCCCCGCCGTCGGCGGGCTCCATCACGCGCTACGCCCGCGAATCGGACGAGCCGCGTGATCGAGTGGATGCGCCCGGCGTCCCCCGACGCCGTCGCCCGGCGGTCCGCCGGCGGGACGTCGAGCTTCCCCCTCGTGCCCGTTCTCGAACCGCATCCGCGACGCGCGCTTCCGCTTCCGCGGCCGCGACGTGCGGCTCCCGCGGAACTTCCCGCCCGAGCCCCACGCCATCCACGGCCACGGCTGGCGGGCGCCGTGGACCGTCGTCGACCGGGCCGACGCGCGGCTGACCGTGGAGTACCGCCACCCGGCCGGCGCGTGGCCGTGGACCTACGCGGCGCAGCAGACCTTCGACCT
>CAXXTG010000005.1:0-2506 GCA_963666855.2 Vicinamibacterales bacterium | reverse complement strand
TCGGCCTGGGGTACGTCGGCCTGCCGCTGCTCGTGGAGCTCGCCGGGGCGGGGTTCGAGGCGGTGGGCCTGGACGTCGACCGGAGCAGGGTCGCGGCGGTCGGCCGCGGCGAGTCGTACGTCGACGGCGTGTCCGACGCGGCGCTGCGCGAGCTGACCGGCGGCGGGCGGCTGAGGGCGACGACCGACTTCGCGGCGCTGGGCGGGCTCGACACCATCAGCATCTGCGTCCCCACGCCGCTGCACAAGACGAAGGACCCGGACCTGTCGCACGTCGCGTCGGCCGTCGCCGAGGTGGCGCGCCGCCTGCGCCCCGGCCAGCTCGTCGTCCTCGAATCGACGACGTGGCCGGGGACGGTGGAGGAGTTCGTGCGGCCCCGGCTCGAGGCGGGCGGGCTGCGGGCCGGCCGCGACTTCTTCCTGGCGTTCTCGCCCGAGCGTATCGACCCGGGCAACCGCGAATGGACCACCCGCTCGATTCCCCGCGTCGTCGGCGGCGTAGACGACGCCTCGACGAGGCTGGCGGCCGCGCTGTACGAACAGATCGTCGAAACGGTGGTGCCGGTGTCGTCGACGCGGGTGGCCGAGACCGTCAAGCTGCTCGAGAACACGTTCCGGGCCGTCAACATCGGCCTCGTGAACGAGTTCGCCCTGATGTGCCGGAACCTCGGCGTCGACGTCTGGGAGGTCATCGACGCGGCCGGCACCAAGCCGTTCGGCTTCATGCCGTTCCATCCGGGGCCGGGCGTCGGCGGGCACTGCCTGCCCGTCGATCCCTTCTACCTGCGCTGGAAGGCGCGGCAGACCGGCTTCGAGAGCCGCTTCATCGAGCTCGCGGGCCAGGTCAACGCCGGCATGCCGCGGTACGTCGTGCAGCGGGTCGCCGACGCCCTGAACAGCCGGGCCAAGGCCATCAACGGCTCGCGCATCCACCTCGCCGGGGTCGCCTACAAGCCGGGCGTGGGCGACACGCGCGAGTCGCCGGCCCTCGACGTCGCCCATCTCCTCGTCGAGCGGGGCGCCGCCGTCACCTGGAGCGACCCGTTCGTCGCGCGGGTCGAGACGCGCGGCGTCGAGCTGCCGCACGCGCCCCTCGACGAGGCCCTGGCCGCCGGCGTCGACTGCGCGGTCATCACGACCCACCACCGCGGGGTCGACTACGCCGGCCTAGTCGAGCGCGCGCCGCTCGTCGTGGACACCCGCAACGCCCTCGCGGGCGTCGCCGCCGCCCACGTCTTCCGCATCTGACCGCCGGGTGTCCCGACGCCGTCGATCGGCGGACCGACCCTTCAGATCGGCGCCGGCTCCGTGGGCCGTCCAGGTTCGCCGAAAGGACCGTTCGCTGGTATCGTCGGTGCCATGGACCCCGCGGGCGGAGGCGGCGGCCGCCGATGACCGGGCTCACCGACTGGGTGCCCAACGCCCACGCGCTGGTCGTGCATCTGCCGATCGGCCTGCTCGCCGCCGCGGCGGCGGCCGACCTCGCGGCCCTGTTGCGGCGCCGGCCCGGGTCGGCCGCCACCGTGGCGACGGCGCTCTACGTCGCCGGCTCGGCCGCCCTCGCCGCCGCCTACCTGACCGGGCGCGGCGCCGCTCCCGACGTCTACACCCCGGCCCCCCGCGGCGCCGGTCGTGGCCCGGCACTGGACCTGGGCGCTCTGGTGCCTCGTCTACTTCGGCGGACTGACCGCGGCGCGCGTGTGGCGCCTGGGCCTCGGCGGGCTGACCGCGGCGCGCGTGTGGCGCCCGGGCCTCGGCGGACTGACCGCGGCGCGCGTGTGGCGCTTCGGCCGCGGCACCCCGGCCGCGCGTCCCCACGGCGCCGGCGGGGCCGCCGGCGGCGGGAACCGGCCTCCCGGCCGCGCGGCCCGCGTCGCGTTCGCCGCCGCCGGCCTCGCCGGCCTCCTGCTGCTGGCCGTCACCGCGGAACTCGGGGGCCGGCTCGTCTACCAGTACGGCGTCGGCGTCGCCGCCCCGCCGGCCGACTGACCGCGCCGCGGGGCCCGGGCACCGGCGGCCCGCGGTCCGGGCGTCAGTGGGCCCGCTTCCTGCGGCCGGCATCTCCAGGAACGGGCGCTCCCGCATGTCGATGTGGGCGAGATGCCCCTTGAGATCGATGAACGGGTTCGGGTCGCCCCCGGCCCGGGTCATCGCCCGCTCGAGTCCCATTCGGATTCCTCGTCGGCAAGACCGAAGAAGAGCGTGAGCCAGCCACGCAGGTCTTCCTGAGCCACGGCCTTGCCGGTCGAGTGAAGATAGGCGCGCATGTTCGCGGAGAATCCCGGCCCACCGAAAACGACGATACCGGGAATGGGCCACGCCGAGATGTCCTGGACGGTCGCCGGGATCTTCTCCTCCGCCGAGCCGCTGACGCCCTGGTACTTACATTCGATGCCGAGGCTTCGACCCGAGTCGGGATGGCGCAGGACCAAGTCGATACGACGTTCCGCTCCCCAGAGTCTTCGGCCCACCCTGATCTGCTTGCCGACCCGCAGTCCCAGCCGTTC
>CAXXTG010000004.1:0-12454 GCA_963666855.2 Vicinamibacterales bacterium | reverse complement strand
GCGGCGGCGGCGGTCGGCCTCGTAGTCCTGGTAGTTGCCCTGGAACCAGACGACCTGGCTGTCGCCCTCGAAGGCGAGGATGTGGGTGGCGATGCGGTCGAGGAACCAGCGGTCGTGGCTGATCACGACGGCGCAGCCGGCGAACGCGACGAGGGCGTCTTCGAGGGCGCGGAGGGTGTCGACGTCGAGGTCGTTGGTGGGCTCGTCGAGCAGCAACAGGTTCGGCCCCGCCCCGCAGCAGCCGGGCGAGGTGCACGCGGTTGCGCTCGCCCCCCGAGAGGGCGCCGACGGTGCGCTGCTGGTCGCGGCCCTTGAAGTTGAACCACGAGCAGTACGCGCGCGAGGCGACCCGCCGCGACCCGAGCTGGATCTCGTCGTCGCCGTCCGACACCGTCTCCCAGACGGTCTTGTCGGGATCGAGCTCGCGGCTCTGGTCCACGTAGCCCAGCCTCACGGTGTCGCCGAGGGTCAGGGTGCCGGCGTCGGGGGCCTCCTCGCCGGTGATCATCCGGAACAGGGTGGTCTTGCCGGCCCCGTTGGCCCCGATCACGCCGACGATGCCGGCCGGGGGCAGGGCGAACGTCAGGTCCTGGATGAGGCACGTGTCGCCGTAGCTCTTGCGCAGGTTCCGCGCCTCGACGACCACGCCGCCGAGCCGGGGGCCGGGGGGGATGTAGATCTGGGCCGACTCGATGCGCTCGGCCGCGTCCTGGTTCAGGAGGTCCTCGTAGGCGTTCAGCCGCGCCTTGCCCTTGGCCTGCCGCGCGCGCGGCGACATGCGGATCCACTCGAGCTCGCGGGCCAGCGTGCGCCGGCGGCGGGTCTCCTGCTTCTGCTCGACCTCGAGCCGCCGCTCCTTCTGCTCGAGCCACGACGAATAGTTGCCCTCCCACGGGATGCCGGCCCCGCGGTCGAGCTCGAGAATCCAGCCTGCGGCGTTGTCGAGGAAGTAGCGGTCGTGGGTGATCGCGACCACCGTGCCCTTGTACTGCTGCAGGTGCCGCTCGAGCCACGCCACCGTCTCGGCGTCGAGGTGGTTGGTGGGCTCGTCGAGGAGCAGCAGGTCGGGGGCCTGCAGCATCAGCCGGCACAGGGCGACGCGGCGCCGCTCGCCGCCCGACAGGTGGGTGACGGCGCTGCGCGGCGGCGGCAGGCGCAGGGCGTCCATCGCCTGCTCGACCCGCGAGTCGAGGTCCCAGGCCCCGGCCGCCTCTATCTCGTCCTGCAGGCGCCCCTGCTCGTCCATCGCGTCCTGCAGCTCGTCGCCGGTCAGGCCCTCGTTGAAGCTCGCGGTCACCGCGTCGTAGCGCTTCAGCAGGTTCTTGTGCTCGGCCACCCCCTCTTCCACGTTGCGCTTGACGGTCTTGTCGGGGTCGAGCCGCGGCTCCTGCGGCAGGTAGCCGACGCTGACGCCCTCGGACACGAACGCGGTGCCGCTGAAGTCGCCGACCTCGCCGGCCATGATGCGCAGCAGGGTGCTCTTGCCCGCCCCGTTCAGCCCCAGCACGCCGATCTTGGCGCCGGGCAGGAACGCCAGCGAGATGTCCTTCAGCACCTCCTGGCCGGGGCCGTAGGACTTCCCGAGCCGGTGCATCGTGTAGACGTATTGGTGGGCCATGCTTCGGTTCCGTGTTCTCCGCGCCCTTCACATACGGCGGGCCGCCCAGATTAAAAGTCGGGTCTGCCCGCGCCTCGGACCGTCCAGGAGCCGCCCCATCCGGCAACGCGGCCCGCACGCGGGGAGCCCTGCGGTCAGGAGCCCCGCGACTCGAACATGTTCTTCGTCGTCCCACGATCACGACCGTTCGAGAACGATGGCGACCTCGGTGGTCTCTCCGGCGCGCACGGTCACCGTCCGCGGCGCCGCGCCCAGCCGTTCGTGCCAGATCGTCAGTTCGTGGTCGCCGGCGGGCACGTCGTCGAGCACGAAGACGCCGTCGAGGCCGCTCACCGCGCCGCGGTCGTTGCTGACGACGATCCAGGCCCGCATCCAGCCGTGCGAGTCGCACTCGACGCGCACCACGCCGGGGCGGCGCAGGGGGCGGTTGACCTCGAGGCCGGGGAACGGCATGGCGATGTTGAAGCCGGTGCGGTTGCGGTCGTCGTAGGTGTGGGTCGAGTGCAGGGTGTCGTCCTGGCTCGTCACCAGCACCTGGCTGCGGGTGGGGGCGATCTGCACGCGCGGCACGAAGAGGCAGCCGGCGTTGTCGATGCGGGGCGCGGGCCGCTCGGCCGGCCACGGCACGCCGGTCAGGCGCACGACGGCGTTCGCCACGCGCCCGGCCGCGTCGGCGACGATCGTCTCGTCGGGCACGCTGTCGCCGCACACGGCCTGGTCGGTGTTCACCTCGAGAGTAGCGGCCGGCGGCGGGTCGGCCATGGTCACCACCCCGCGGATCGTCCCCGTCCCCTGCGCCCGGCCGGGCGTCCCGGCCGCCGCGGCCAGCCCCAGCGCGGCGAGGCAGGCCGCGCCCCATGCAAGCGTGGATTTCATCATCGCCCTACTGTACCCCACCGGAAGCATGGGCAACATGGGCGGCGGTGCGGCACGGGGGCCGTTGAACCGGTCGGGGCGGTACCGCCGCAGAACGGCCGCAAGTCCCCGACGCGACGCCGCCCCCGCCTAGCCGTGGCGGGCACCGCCGCCAGCCGCCCGCCCTCTCCCGTGCCCGTCGGCCGCGCCCACCAGCTCGGGCTCGGGCGTGAAGTCCTCGCCGGGGTTGATGAAGCGGTCCTGCTCGAGCCGGTACTGCGTGTCGTGCAGCTCGCGGTAGCGGCCGCCCGCCGCGTACAGCTCGGCGTGGGTGCCCCGCTCGACGATCTCGCCCTCCTCCAGCACGAGGATCTGGTCGGCGCTGCGGATGGTGGAGAGCCGGTGGGCGATGACGAACGTCGTGCGGCCCTGCCGCAGCGCCCGCAGCCCGTCCTGGATCATCGCCTCGCTCTCGCTGTCGAGGCTCGAGGTGGCCTCGTCGAGGATGAGGATGCGGGGGTCGGCGAGAATCGCGCGCGCGATGGCCACCCGCTGGCGCTGCCCCCCCGACAGCTTGATGCCGCGCTCGCCGACGATGGTGTCGTAGCCGTCGGGGAAGCCGCGGATGAACTCGTCGCAGTGGGCGATGCGGCTCACCGCCTCGATCTCGGCCCGGGTGGCGTGGCGGCGCACGAAGCTGATGTTCGAGGCCACCGTCCCGTCGAAGAGGAAGTTCTCCTGCAGCACCACCCCGAGCTGCCGCCGGTACTCGGCCAGCTTCAGGTCGGCGAGGTCGTGTCCGTCGACGAGCACGCGGCCGGCCTGGGGACGGTTGAACGCGATGATCAGGCTGACCAGGGTGCTCTTCCCCGAGCCGCTCGACCCCACGAGGGCGGTGGTGCTGCCGGCGGGGGCCTCGAGCGAGACGTCCCTCAGCACCGGCACGCCCTCGGTGTAGGAGAACGTCACGCGGTCGAGGGCGACATCGCCCGAGATGCGCCCGACCGGCCGGCGCTCGGCGTCCTCGTCGATCTCGGTGGGGGTGCCGAGAATCTCGCGGATGCGGTCGAGGCCCGCGAACGCCTCGGTGATCTGGGTGCCGATGGACGCGATCTGCATGACCGGGGCGACCACCACCCCCGTGAACAGCAGGTACCGCAGCAGGTCGCCGACCGTCCAGTCGCCGGCGATGATCGCCCGCCCCCCCATGACGATCATCAGCGCCCCGATGACCCCGATGGCGAGGGACGCGGCCGACGTGGTGGCGGAGACCCCGGTCACCGTCTTCGCCACGTTCCGCAGCAGCTTGTGGACGCCGCCCGCGAACACCCGCTGCTCGCGCTTCTCGACGTTGTAGGCCTTGACGATGCGCACGCCCCCGAGGGTCTCGGCGAGCCGCCCCGTGACCTCGGCGTTGATCTTGCCGCGCTCGCGGAACAGGGGCCGCAGCCGCGAGAACGCCATCGCCATCGCCGCCCCGAGGATCACGAGGATGAACAGGGTCACCGAGGTGAGGCGCCAGTTCAGGTAGAACAGCACGCCGACGCCGAGGCCCGCGGTCACGAACCCGCCCGCGAGCTGGGTCAGGCCGGTCCCCACGAGGTTGCGGATGCCCTCGGCGTCGGTCATCACCCGCGAGATGAGGACGCCGGTCTGCGTGGCGTCGAAGTAGCCGACGGGCAGCCGCGTGACGTGCCGCTGCACCCGCTTGCGCATCTCGGTGATGGCGCGCTGCGCCGCCACCCCGAGCACCTGCGACAGCGCGAACCCCGTGCCGGACTGGACCACGGTGGCCCCGGCCGCGGCCATGGCCAGGGGCACGAGCAGATCGGCCCGCCCCTGGGCGATGACGTCGTCGACGACGTAGCCGGACATCCACGGCAGGACGAGGCCGGCGAGCCGGCTGACGAACATCAGCGCCAGGCCGAGCGCGAGCCGGTAGCGGTGGGCGTGCACCAGGGCGCGCGCCTCCTGCCACGCGCCGGGCGAGGCGATGGATCGCTTGCGGGTCGTCTGCGGCGGCTTGTCGTCGGCCATGTCGAAGAGATCAAGTATAGACTTTCGCCGTGGCTTCTCCCATGCGCCGCATTCTCCACCTCGACATGGACGCGTTCTACGCGTCGGTGGAGCAGCGAGACGATCCGGCGCTGCGGGGCCGCCCGGTGGCGGTCGGGGGGCGGCCCGACCGGCGCGGGGTGGTCGCCGCCGCGAGCTACGAGGCGCGGACGTTCGGCGTGCGCTCGGCGATGTCGATGGCGCGGGCGGTGCGGCTCTGCCCCGAACTGGTCGTGGTGCCGCCCGACTTCGCCCGCTACCGGTCGATTTCGGACCGGGTCTTCGACCTGTACCGCTCGGTCACCCCCCTCGTCGAGCCCCTCTCCCTCGACGAGGCGTACCTCGACGTGACCCGCAACCGTTGGAACGAGCCCCTGGCGACGACGGTGGCGCGGAGGCTGAAGCGGCGGATCCGCGACGAGACGGGGCTGACCGTCTCGGCGGGGGCGGCCCCCAACAAGTTCCTCGCGAAGATCGCCTCGGACTGGGACAAGCCCGACGGCCTGACCGTCATCCCCGCCGAGCGGGTCGACGCGTTCCTCCGGAAGCTGCCGGTCGAGGCGCTGTGGGGGGTCGGCCCGGTCACCGCGAAGCGGCTGCGGGCGGCGGGGGTGGTCCGGCTCGTCGACGTGCGCGCCGCCGACCCCGGCCTGCTGCGGCGCGCGGTCGGGAGCCGCATCGACTGGCTGCGCCGGCTCGCCGAGGGGAAGGACGACCGTCCCGTCAGCCCGAACCGCGTCGTGAAGTCGTCGGGCTCGGAGCACACCTATCCGGCCGACCTCACCGATGCGGGCGAGATCCGCCGCGAGATCGACGGACTGGCGAAGCGAGGGGCGGCGTGGCTCGAACGCAAGGGCCTCGCGGCCCGCACCGTCACCATCAAGGTGCGGTACTCTGACTTCACCACCGTCACCCGCAGCCACAGCGCGGCTTCCCCCACCCGCGACGCCGAGCAGATAGGGCTGCGGGCGCGGCGGCTGCTGGACCGGACCGAGGCCCGAACACGGCCGGTCCGCCTGCTCGGGGTAACCATGCACAACCTGTCGGCGGAGGGAGACGCCCCGCCCGGCCCCGGGCATCCGACGCTGCCGCTCTCCGATGCGTCCCCGCCGGCCGGGAGTGTGCGCCGCAGCACGGCGGAGGCTCCCGAAGGACTGGCGGACGCCAGGCGGAGCAGGGTTGGTTGGGCGGCAATCGGAGGCCGCAGCGCGACCTTGCGGTCGCGTTCGGCGACGATTTCCGGGCAAGGCGACGATGGGCGGGCCGGGACCGGGGTCTCGCCGGGGGTCCCAGCCCGGAAAGCGGCCTCGGACGGCGAGCACTCGAAGCCCGAGCCAAGGTAAGATCGAGGCATGTTGAAGGGAACGCGTCCCGGCATCCTCCGGAAGATCCAGCCGATCAGCGTGCACGGCCAGGTGTCGTGGGACGTCTTTTTCAACGACGCGGAGGAACCGGACGGCCAGGTGCTGATGGCGCGGGTGGGGCCGGAGGCGGTCGACCAGACCCTGGAGCCGGGGGACCGCATCAACCTGGAGTACCTCCTCGGCAGCGTGACCGGCGTCACCCGCGACACCGGGAAGGCGTAGCCGCGGAAAGCGTATCGATGTGCTGACGCTCGAGACCCTGGGGTGGGACGACCGGTTCGAGACCGAGCTTCGGGCCCACGGCGACGGCGGGCTGCGGCCGGCCCGCGTCGCCGTCGCTCACAACGCCCTCTTCCAGTTGCGCACGGCCGACGGCGAGGTGATGGCCGAGGTCGCCGGCCGGCTGCGGCACCGCGCGGCCCCCGACGCCCGCCCCGTGGTCGGCGACTGGGTCGCCATGCGCCCCGGCGCCGACGGCGCCTCGGCGACCATCGAGGCGGTGCTGCCCCGGCGCCGCTGCTTCTCGCGCAAGGCGGCGGGCGAGCCCACGCGCCGGCAGCTCGTCGCCGCCAACCTCGACACCGTGCTGCTCGTGAGCGGACTCGACGGCGACTTCAACCTCCGCCGCATCGAGCGCTATCTCGTCGCCGTCCGGAACAGCGGCGCCGCCCCCGTGCTCGTGCTCAACAAGGCCGACCTGTGCCCCGATCCCGAGGCCCGGCGCGCCGCCGCCGCCGCCCTCGCCCCCGACGCCCCCCTGCACGTCGTCGAGGCGCTGCGCCCGGACGGGGCCGAGCCCCTGCGCCGGCACCTGCCGGCGGGGCGGACCGGCGCCCTGATCGGCTCGTCCGGGGTGGGGAAGTCGACCCTCATCAACCGCCTCCTCGGCCGCGAGCGGCAGCGGACGGCGGCAGTGCGGCGCCGGGACGGCCGGGGCCGGCACACGACGACGCAGCGCGAGCTGATTCCCCTGCCGAACGGCGGCCTGCTCATCGACACGCCGGGCATGCGCGAGCTCCAGTTGTGGGAGGACGCCGACGCCCTCGACGACGCGTTCGACGACATCCGGGCGCTGGCCGCGGAGTGCCGGTTCCGGGACTGCGGCCACGGCGGCGAGCCCGCGTGCGCGGTGCGGCGCGCGGTCGAGACGGGGCGCCTCGGCGCCGCCCGCCTCGACAGCTTCCGCCGGCTGCGGCGGGAACGCGAGGCGGTGCGGCGGCGCCGCGAAGAGCTGGCGCGGATCGACGAGCACCGGCGCGTCAAGCCGGCGCACCGGGCGATGCGGGCGCTGCGCTCGAAGCGGCTGGGCGACGACGGGTAGCTTGGCTCCCGGCGTCGGGCCGCGGGCGGTCCGTCGGGGGGGGCGCCGCGGGTCCGCCGGCACCGGCGCCGCCCCGAGAATCGGGCAGGCGGGAGGCGCTTGGCGTTGACCGGAGGGCGGCTGGCGGGCGGGCTGAGGTGCGCGCCCCCGACGATGACGGCGAACGTGGGAAACGGACGAAGGAGGCGCCATGAGAACGGCAATCGCGGCGATCTCGGCAATCGGCCTGACCCTGGCGGCGGCCGCCGCCCAGGCGCAGGACGACACCCTGACCATCCGGGCCGGCCGGCTCCTCGACGGGCTCGGCAACGTGCGCGAGAACGTCGTCGTGCGCGTCAGCGGCCCGCGGATCGCGGCGGTGGACGACGCGTCCGCGGCCGCCGGCGCGGAACCGGCCACCTACGACCTGTCGGGCCTCACCCTGATGCCGGGGCTCATCGACACCCACGTGCACCTGACCGCGCACTTCAACGCCGACGGGCGCGCCGACCCCGACCCGGACGAGACCCCGGCCCAGACCATCCTCTACGCGGCCGAGAACGCGTGGGCGACCCTGATGGCCGGCTTCACCACCGTGCAGAGCCTCGGCAGCCCCGCCGACCGCGACCTGCGCGACGCCATCGCCCGCGGGGTCCTGCCCGGCCCCCGCGTGCTCACCTCCTTGAGCGCGGTCAGGGCCGGCACGGGGTCTCCGGAGCAGATCCGCGCGTTCGTGCGCCGCCTGAAGGACGACGGGGCCGACGTCGTGAAGGTATTCGCGTCGGCCAGCATCCGCGAGGGCGGCGGACTGGTGATGACCCCCGGGCAGTTGGAGGCCGTCTGCACCGAGGCGCGGGCGGTCGGGCTGCGCACCGTCGTCCACGCCTACGGCACCGACGGGCTGACCGCGAGCATCGAGGCCGGCTGCGGCGGCATCGAGCACGGCAACCGCTACGACGACGCGGTCATCGAGCTCATGGCCGAGCGCGGCACGTACCTCGACCCGCACGTCCACCTGCTGTGGGCCAACTACTTCGAGCACCGCGACCGCTTCATCGGCCGCGGCAACTACACCGAGGAGGGCTTCGCGCTGATGGAGGAGGCGCGGACCACCGGCTACGAGACGTTCCGCCGCACCCTCGCCCACGGCGGCGTGAAGGTCGTCTACGGCACCGACGCGGTGGCCGGCGCCCACGGCCGCAACGCCGACGAGCTCGTCTACCGCGTCCGCGACGGCGGCCAGGACCCGATGGACGCCATCGTCTCGGCCACGTCCCTCGCCGCCGAGTCCCTCGGCCTCGCCGAAACCATCGGCCGGATAGCGCCCGGCTACCAGGCCGACCTCGTGGCGGTGGCCGGCGACCCCCTGGCCGACGTCACCGCGATGCGCGACGTGCGGTTCGTGATGAAGGGCGGCGTCGTCTACCGGAACACCGCGCCATGAGGTGAAGAGTTCCACGACACCGAGAGCTGCCGGCGCGGTTGAGACAAGCTTCTCGACTCCCGAAACCGACGGCGGGCCGCCCGAGGCGGTCCGCCGCCATCTTGGCACAGGGCCAGAGCCTTCCTGGCCCGCTCGCCCTGTCGTAGTAGTCCGTAGTCTGAGCGCTCCACCCAGACGTGCCGTACGCGCCTCCGCCCCTGAACCACCTCCAGCAAAGACCGTCCGTCCGACGCACGCCCACGTTGGCTGCGGCAGTTCCGCCGACCCGGATGCGGCCCTTCCACGCACGTTTTGCGTTGACCTCGTTTTGCATTTTGCTGTAGACTCTCTGCCTAATGACTCCACTCTTCCCTGCCGTAGAGCAGGGCTTCGACGCCAGAATCAAGCGCATCTATGACCACCTGTACGCCAACGGCTCTGTTAGAACACCGCTCGCTATCGCGTCCGAGGTCGACAAGCTCCTTCGTGTCGCCTCCCTGATGGAAAACGGTGCCGGCGTGTTCCCCGCCTTCTCGTTCGCGCCCGATGTCCACCGCGCCATCAGCCAAGGGCAGGATCGCGCCGTCCAAGTTATCGCCGCCCACGTCCGCAAGCACTTCAAGTCTTTTCAGGAAACCTCCAATCTATACCAAAACGAGGACATCCGGATTTCCGACATAGATCTCGCGTGGTGCTGTGCCCAACTGGACGGTATCATAGTGTCATCCGCCACACGCGATAGTTTTGGCGACGCAGTTGAGATCTTTCGCACTACTTGGGCGAAACAAAGCTCGGGCCAGTTCTTCACTGACGGCCGCGTGACACATCTCGCGATGGCCCTTCTTCGCTTTGATCCATTCGATGGCGATGATCTGATCGACATATGCAGCGGCACCGGCGGGTTCTTGCTTGCCGGTCTTGATCGACTTCGGCAGGTCGCCGCGCTCCGCGGTCTCGATCCGGCAGCCAACGAGTGTCTGGAGATCGCCAAGCGCACGTTGCGGGGGCAGGAGGTAGACCAGGATATCTGCGACGTGGCCAACACCTCACTGTCCGGGCGATTGGGGTGCCCTGAAACCTTCGTTCATTCCGGCGATTCCCTGCAACCCTTTGCGACCAACACGCCTCTCCGAGAGGGCTCACACCATTGCGCCGCCTCAAATCCTCCGTTTGGAACAAAAATCACGATCAAGGCACTACATACCCTGAGGCGCTACGAACTCGCCGCACCTAACGGGAGACGTCCAACGCCGCGCCCTCCCGACGTTCTTCTGCTTGAACAGAACATCAGGATGCTCGTGCCCGGCACAGGCCGACTCGCAATCGTAGTTCCTTATTCAAATTCTGTCTGGACCGCAGACACGCTATATTCGGGACTGGCTACTTCGCAATAGTCACCTAGAGGCGGTCGTTGATCTCCCGCCCGAAACCTTCCAACCCCACACCGGAACCAAGACCGCGTTGCTTGTTGTTCGCCGCCGGCTTACTCCACTTGCCGCAATTGACCCCTCCGAAGACGGCACAGTGTTCATGTCCGTACCCAAATGGATTGGCCACGACCGAAGAGGTCGGCCTGTTTTTGAAAATACACCCGACGGCCGACATACGACGACTATCTTGTCAGATATGGAGGATGTATCGAAGGCCTTTCAGGGTTTTCTGCACGGACAGACGCCGTCAGCGCTCCATTCAGAGAGTTTCGCCGTCCCCAAGACAGCGGTTGCCGCCGACCCGGACCTGCGCATAAACGCCCGCTACTATAGAGATCGCGACGCCATCGTGGCAAGCGTCTCGACGCGTAGAGGCTGGAATACAATCCGACTTGGCGACCTCAGTGAACGTATCTTTTTCCCCAGCAGGTTCAAGCGGCGCTACGTAGATGCCTCCGATGATGCCGTGCCGTTTCTCGGTGGTGCCAACATCACCGAATTGCTAGTAAAGACCGACAAATGGATCAGCAAGAACGATCCTAAGCTGCCTGAGTTGGTCGTTGAGCCGGGTTGGTTGCTCATCACCAGAAGTGGTACAACCGGCATCATTTCGTCGGTTCCTACAGCGTGGGACGGTTTTGCGATCTCTGAACACGTGATTCGAATCGTTCCGAAGGCCGACTGCGACCCAGCCGTGATCGCGTGGGTTCAGGTGTATTTGCGCTCCGTGGACGGTCAACGAGCACTGAAGCGCGGGGTCTTCGGGTCAGTTATCGACGAGATTACGCCGGACTTTGTTGCCGAGGTGCGAATTCCAATTCCTGCCGATACTGACATTTGCGCTGGAGTGGCAACAGCTGTTGCCACCGCGGAAGCGGCCCGTCAACGCTCGATCTCGTCGT
Organism: Vicinamibacterales bacterium; assembly: GCA_963666855.2. Classification (GTDB taxonomy): domain Bacteria; phylum Acidobacteriota; class Vicinamibacteria; order Vicinamibacterales; family UBA8438; genus JAJEEA01. The sequence goes on along the minus strand of CAXXTG010000004.1, from coordinate 1,507 downwards.
TCGATGAAGCTGCTAGCGCGTTGGAGGAAGCACTGGTCAGGACGTCGTAGAAATCCGTCCGTGACGTTGAAGGATCTCCTGAATCTTGTCCAGCAATTCCTCAATCGTGAGGTTGCCCTGCAGATCATTACTGACTTTGAGCATCAGTGACGTATTCGCAGGGAGGTGGCGACCACCTCGGTCAAGGGGTTTCAGGTGCCCCGACGTGATGAGTCTCGGATCGTCGATGACATCTGCAAGCCGGACGGTGACAAGTTGGATGGGGTCGCGAAAGTGCCCAGGCCCAATGGCGTGCCCAGTCAACCACTCGTAAGATTGTGATAGTTCGTCGGGACTCTCAGGAGCGCCGTCCATGGAGAGAGTCTGAAGGATGTACTTGATGCCAACCAGCACCCCATTTTTTCTCGTGGAGTAGAACTTGTGGTCCGTGGGGAGTTCCCACCGGTTGATTCTGTTGCCGTCGCGGCCGTCCTGCGGACGACCCGGAACCCGCTCCGACACAGGTCGCCACGGTGCCGATCGAGGCCCGGCGTCATTGTATTTCGTGAGAAGCTTGGTGACCCCTTTTGCCGGAAATCCCGACAGCCGCAGCCGCTCGCGAAAGTGACCCCGTGCGGCAGGATACATCAAGCGCACGTCGGCTTCAGAGCATCTTGGGCCGGCGGCACCGAGCCGGAGCAAGGCGTCGAGATGCGATTCCCTGTTCGCAGTCACGGGAACAAGTCGCGCGCTGGGGACTCCAAGCGCTGTAGCGATCTTCTGGATGTTGACGAGACTGATGTTCCGTTCGCCCCGCTCAACGCCGCCGATATACGTACGATCGAGATCGCACGCCATGGCAAGGGCCTCCTGAGAGAGCTGCCTCTCAGTCCGCAACTCACGCAGGCGGCGACCGAAGTTCAGCTTGGCAGCGTCACTCGGTGTCGTGACCACGGCGGGGATCACACCATTTGTGATGTCGTTGAGTCCACGGACTATGAGTATCAGGCGTGATTGCTCGCCATGCGGCGCCGAATGTCGGGCGCGTGGGGGGCAAGGGAAAGGTGTGCGGAAGGGGTGCCGCGATTCCGGGGCGAAGGTCGGACGAAGCGCCCGGCGACCGAGGCGGGCGTGAACCCCGCTGGGAGCTGCGGCCCGGCGTGAATACGCGGCCCGCCACAGTTTGGGGGGACGGTGCGAGGTCCGCCACCTCGACCGTCACGGTCCTCCGTTGAGGCCCAGCCGCGAACTAGTCAGAGCCGAAGGCGACGAGCGGCGTTCAGCGCCGGTTCTCGACGGCCAGCGTCCCGAACTCCGTCAGTTGGGCCCAGCCGACGGCGGCGACCGGCGTTCAGCGCCAGAGGCCGATCACGACCGCCATCACGCCGATCGACGCGACCTGATAGCCGGCGTCGATGGCCCACAGGCTGAGGGGCTTGTCGGAGAAGCGGTTGTTGGTGAGGCCGACGGTGGCCGAGAACCCGAGCCAGAGGTGCAGGCCGACATGGAACGTCGGAGCGACGCCCTC
>CAXXTG010000003.1:0-22090 GCA_963666855.2 Vicinamibacterales bacterium | reverse complement strand
GCTTGTAGTTCAGTCGTTCGCGCTTCTCGACGCCGAAGACCACGAAGACGTCCGGGGCGACCGACACCCGCGGGTTGCCCACCTCGTAGTAGATCAGCAGGTCGCCGGACACGTACCACGTCCCGGCGGTCCCGGAAGTGGCGGGCCAGCGCGCCGACCCCGTACATGATGGCGTTGCGCTGGGCGTCGTTCTCCGCCATCGGTTTGCCGTCGGAACTCGGGTAGTGGATCGGCGCGGCGGCGGGTGCGGGTCGAGTCATCGTCGGGCCTCCCGGCGGCGCGGCGGCGCGCACGATTCCCAAACTACCACACGCTGCGACGCCGCTTCCATGTCGGGCGTCCGTACGGGAAACATGTGCAGGTGCCGTGCCAGATCGCCGCCGGCGGTTTCCCGCGAGCCGCGCGAGACGGCTACGCGAGGTGCGCGATGGCGACGGCGAAGGCCGGCCGCTCCGTGCTGATGACGGTGTTCCCGCGCAGCGTGAGCGGCGTCCAGGTCGAGACGTCTGGGGCGGGCGAGCCTCCTGGGATTCACGGCGCGGGATCGCAAACCATGTTGACAAGTCCGCATGTGAAGCGGACAATAGGGCATGGTTCACGACCGACGATCCGCGTTGTCGGGCTATGTCAGTGGGTTGCTCTCCGCGGGCCGGACGGTGTTCACGGCCGAGGAAGCCGAACAGGTTCTCGGCGTCGGACATGGGGCGTTTCTGGATGCCGCCGAGCGGCTGCAGCGCCGCGAGGCGCTGCTGGAATCCGCGTCGGGGATTCTATGTGGTCGTGCCGCCGCAGTTACGGGTCCTGGGGGGGGGCCGCCGCCGGCCTGGTACATCGACGCGCTCATGCGTCATGCAGGCCGAGCCTATTACGTCGGGCTGCTGAAGGCTGCGGAGCTCCACGGTGCGACGCATCAGGCCGTCATGGAGTTCCAGGTCGTTTCGGACAAGCGCCTGCCGAGGATCCGCGCCGGCCGCAATCTGATTGTCTTCTACTTCCGCAAGAACATGGAAGCCGTGATGGCGGGAACCGAGCGCCGCAAGACCGATACCGGCACGATGAGGATCTCCTCGGCCGCTCTGACGGCTCTCGATCTGTTGCGCTATCCGCAGGCGTCGGGCGGCATCGACAGTGTCGCCACGGTCCTGTGCGATCTCGGTCAGACGATCGATCCCGAGCAACTCGGCACGCTGTCGGCGTTGGCGGAACGGCCGGTCGTGCAGCGCTTGGGGCACCTGCTGGAGCATCTCGGCCACGACGCCCTGACGGGACCCATGTTGGAGTCGTTGCGGGCGCGAGGATCGTTGCCCTGGACCGAGCTCGACCGGCAGGAGGTACGGGAGCCGGGCTTCGAGTCTGAACCGCAACGACGCGATCCGCGATGGCGGGTCATTGTCCGGCGCGTGCCGGAGCCCGACGAATGATCCCCGCGCAGAACATCATCGCGTGGGGCAATCTCGTTCCCTGGACGGACGCGCGACAGATCGAGCAGGACCTCATCATCAGCCGTGCTCTGGTCGGGATATTCTCGGACCCTGTGCTGCGCGAAGCGTTGCGGCTTCGTGGCGGGACGGGACTCAACAAGCTGCACTTCCCGGTGCCGCTGCGCTATTCGGAGGACATCGATCTCGTCCGTACTTCGCACGGTCCGATCGGTCCCGTCCTCGACCGGTTGCGTGCCGTTCTGGAGCCGTGGTTGGGGCGGGCGCAGTTCGAGCAGAGCCGCGTCGCGCCGAAACTCCGCTTCCGGGTCGAGGCCGAGGATGGCGGCGCCCCGATCCGGTTGAAGATCGAGATCAACACGCGCGAGGTCGAGGCCTTCGACGTGCCGACGGCGCTGCCGCTCGAGGTCGCCAATCCGTGGTTCTCCGGTGGGGCGGCCATTTCGACGTTCTCGCGGGAGGAGATGCTGGCGACCAAGCTGCGCGCGTTGTTGCAGCGCGACCGGGGGCGCGATCTCTACGACCTCGCGCACGCGCTCGATATCTTCGAGGGGCTCGAAATCGACCGCATCGTCGACGTGTTCGGGCAGTACCTGGCCCTTTCCGGCCAAGCCATCTCACGGGCGCAGGCCCAGGATCGCATGTTCGCGAAGCTGGCCAATCCGCGCTTCCTGCTGGATGTGCGCCCATTGCTGCCGGCCGCTCGGGCGGAAGCTCTGACGGAGGGGGCGACGGCGGAGGCGTTTCGCTTGGTGTTCATGACCCTTGTCGATCGGCTTCCCGGTGAGCCCTGGGGAAGGATCGCGGCGATGAAGCGGAGGTTCGGCATTCAATGGTGACAGGCCGCCAATGGCCGAGGTCGGTGGGCGCTCGGCGGGCCTTCCCGGTCCTTCGGCCTCCGCTCGCTCCAGGGTCATGGTGGCCCGGCCGTCCGCCCGTTACTGCGGTAGGATTGGTTGGGTGCCAAGCGGAGCTGCAGGCGACGATGGGCGGGCTAGAGCTGGCGGAGCCCCGGGGCGATCGGCAGCCGCGCCGCCCGGACGGCGGGCAGGAGCCCGCCGAGCACCCCGAGGACGAGCGCGCACGCGAAACCCCGGAGCAACAGCTCCGGCGTCACGAGAAAGGCGAACGCCACCTGCGAGAAGGTCTGCCAGTTCAGCGTCGCCGTCTGGTAGCCGTTGAAACCGAAGTACGCGACCGTCCCGCCCAGCACGCCGCCCGCGAGGCAGATGACGACCGACTCGGCGACGACCGACAGCACCACCGGCGCACGGTCGAACCCGAGCGCCCGGAGGGTGGCGATCTCCCGGGTACGGGACGCGAGCGCCGAGTACATCGTGTTGACCGCGCCGAAGACCGCGCCGATCGCCATGAGCGCCGCGATGCCGAACCCGAGCGTGGTCACGATCGCGTGGAGCGCGACCGACTGCGCCGAGTAATAGTCGGTTTCGCGGGCCGCGGTGACCGCGATCCGCGGGTCGAGATCGAGTATCACGAAACTGCGCGTGAGGAGGCAGCGGAGCCCTGGGAGTTCTGCGCCGTGGAACGGCGCGGACTCTTGGAGCGGTTGGGCGGTGAACGGAGCCGTAGCGTGGATGTTTCCTCTCGCCGACGGAGCTGACGGCGAAAGTCCAGGCGGCCCTGCGTCGGAGCGCCGGGTCAGATGTCTTCGTGCTGGGAGATCCCGGGTCTACCGCCCGGCCAGCGACAGGCGCTGCGACAGCGTCCTGGCCTACTGAGCGGCCGGCGGCCCGTGCTGGGCGGGGATTCCGCCGCGGGCTTGCCGGGCATCTCACTACCCGGCGGCCTGCCGGGCGATGAACCGGCCCAGCAGGGGCACCGCGAACGAGTACTTCCCGTGCCGGTTCTTGTACACGAGGCCCTGGGCGGACAGTGCGGCGAGCATCTGACTGACGTGGCTGGGGCTGAACGGCTTGTCCAGGGAGCGCCTGGATTCCTCGACCACCTCCTGGACCGTGAACTCGTCGTCGCAGCTTTCGAGCCGGGCGATCACCGACAGCAGATCCCGCTGCCGGTCGGTTGCGCGCGCCCAGCGTCCGGCGAAGAAGTCGGTGTCGAGCTTCCGCTCGATCTCGGCGACGGGGACGGACGCCCGCTCGCCCTTGTCGAGGCGCTGGATGAACGCGTCGTAGACCTCCCGGCAGATGAACTGCAGGAAGTAGGGATAGCCGCCGGACGTCTCGACGATCGTCCGCACGGAATCGTCGGACAGGCGCACCGGACACGCCGCGCCCTCGATCGGCCGGCGGACGGCGTCCTCGCTCTCGTCCGCGTTCAGGCTCTTGAGGAACACGACCCGGAACATCCTCTCCGAGAACGTCCTGGCCTCGACGAGCTTGGGGAAGAGCGTCGGCAGGCCGGTCAGGACCAGCATCAGCGGGAGTCCCGTCTTCTGCAGGGACTGGAAGGCGTCAAGCAGGAGGGACAGGGGGTACTGGTCCTTCGCCGGCTGGTCCGCGAGGTTCTGCGCCTCGTCGTACGCGAAGACGACGCCGCGGACACCCGGCGCCTGCGAGAGCGCGCGCCAGGCGTGCCGGACGACCTCCTTGAGCTTGTCGAGGGCGAGGCCGGGCGTCCGGCCGTAGAGGTCGATGAGGGCCTGGTAGCCGAGGGTGTGCGCGACGGCCTCGGTCTCGGCCCCGAACCCGGCTCTGCGCCGCTCCTCGGTGGCCACGACCACGCTGGACGTGAGCGGTGCCAGATCGGTGCAGAGCCGGGTGGCCATGTGCTCCTCGCTCACGCTGGTCGACTCCGACAAGTCGGTTCCCGCCCACAGCCAGCCGCGACTGACCGCCAGCGGCTTGAACGTGTCGAGCAGCACCGTCTTGCCCACGCCCCGCAGCCCCGTCAGGACGAGGTTGTCGAGAATCGTGCGCTGGTCGAGCAGTCGGGCGAACTCGCCGCGCTCGACGTGGCGGCCGGCCAGGTACGGCGGTGCGTGTCCTGCGCCGGGGCGGAACGGGTTCGAGAACTCGGCCATGTCGATCTTTAGCCCTGATCGGTTTGGGTTCTAATTTTATAGATATTGATAAATTTAGTCAACGAAGGGCTGGCTCCGGCCGGTGTCCGCGTAGAGGCCGGCGCCGAGCCTGCGGTGAGCGGAGGTCTGTGGATCGCCTGCGGTTCGGCCCTTGCAGGAGGGGCGGACGCCCGTGCGACGCCGCCGACCCGGGAACCGCCGCGCCGCCCGCCTCGGGGTGGTCCGCCGCCTGATGGGCGCTATGGACGGCTCCGACCTCCTCGACAAGCGTCCGGCCGTCAGCCGGAGCGCTCGCGGAGCATCGCTTCCAGTTCGGCCACCCGCGCTTCGGCGGCCAGGCGGCCCTCGGCCTCCTCGTCGTGGCTGCGCAGATCGTGGCCGGTCGCCGGGTCTCGGAAGCGCAGCTCGCGTCCGGGGGCGGCCCGCAGCTCGAGGCCCAGGGCGTCGCTGCGCAGCGTCAACGTGCCGTCGAGCGCCGTCAACGGCGGTTGACGGACGTAGCCCGAGGGCGTCAGCCGCTCGCCCTCGAGCCGCGCCGGCAGGTGGTGGCCGGCCGGGTCGTACCGGCAGTACTCGCGCACGCCGAGCCGGGCGTACACCGACCGCTTCCGCCCGACGTCGTCCCGCCAGGTGCTCGGCGAGGCCACCTCCAGGACGAAGGCGGGCGCCCGGCGCTCCTCCCACAGTTTGTAGTTGAGCCGTTCGCGCTTCTCGACGCCGAAGACCACGAAGACGTCCGGGGCGATCGACACCCGCGGGTCGCCCTCCTCGTAGTAGATCAGGAGGTCGCCGGACACGTACACGTCCCGGCGGTCCCGGAAGTGGCGGGCGAGCGCGCCGACGCCGTACATGATGGCGTTGCGCTGGGCGTCGTTCTCCGCCATCGGTTTGCCGTCGGAACTCGGGTAGTGGATCGGCGCGGCGGCGGGTGCGGGTCGAGTCATCGTGGGGCCTCCCGGCGGCGCGGCGGCGCGCACGATTCCCAAGCTACCACACGCTGCGGCGCCGCTTCCGTGTCGGGGCGTCCGTCCAGGGAACAAATGCAGGCGCCGTGCCAACGGTCGGCGGCCGGGGCCGCGGGGCGCGGGGTCCGCGAAACGGGTACTTGAGGTTCCCGGCGTCGGTGGAGGCAAATGCAGGCCCGTGCCAACGGTCGGCGGCCGGGGCCGCGGGGCGCGGGGTCCGCGAACGGGAACCCGGCGTCGGGGGAGGCGGGCCGCCTCCCAATGCAGGTGCCGTGCCAACGGTCGGCGGACGGGACCGCGGGGGGCGGGGTCCGCGAAACGGGTACTCGATGTTCCCGGCGTCGGGGGAGGCGGGCCGCTCCGTCGGTACGGATCCATCGACGAGCGTCCGGCCGTCAGCCGGACCGTTCGCGGAGCATCGCTTCCAGTTCGGCCACCCGCGCCTGGGCTTCCGCGGCGCTCGCCTGGGCTTCCGCGGCGCGCGCCTGGGCGGCCGTGGCGCGTGCCTGGGCGGCCGTGGCGCTCGCCTGGGCTTCCGCGGCGCGGGCTTCCGCGGCCAGGCGGCCCTCGGCTTCCTCGTGGTGACTGCGCAGATCGTGGCCGGTCGCCGGGTCCCGGAAGCGCAGCTCGCGTCCGGGGGCGGCCCGCAGCTCCAGGCCCAGGGCCTCGCTGCGCAGCGTCAACGTGCCGTCGAGCGCCGTCAACGCCGGTTGACGGACGTAGCCGGCGGGTGTCAGCCGCTCGCCCTCGAGCCGCGCCGGGAGGTGGTCGCCGGCCGGGTCGTACCGGCAGTACTCGCGCACGCCGAGCCGGGCGTACACCGACCGCTTCCACCCGACGTCGTCCCGCCAGGTGCTGGGCGAGGCCACCTCCAGGACGAAGGCCGGCGCGCGGCGCTCCTCCCACAGCTTGTAGTTGAGCCGTTCGCGCTTCTCGACGCCGAAGACCACGAAGACGTCCGGGGCGATCGACACCCGCGGGTTGCCTTCCTCGTAGTAGATCAGCAGGTCGCCGGACACGTACACGTCCCGGCGGTCCCTGAAGTGGCGGGCCAGCGCGCCGACGCCGTACATGATGGCGTTGCGCTGGGCGTCGTTCTCCGCCATCGGCTTGCCGTCGGAACTCGGGTAGTGGATCGGCGCGGCGGCAGGTGCGGGTCGAGTCATCGTGGGGCCTCCCGGCGGCGCGGCGGCGCGCACGATTCCCAAGCTACCACACGCTGCGACGCCGCTTCCCTGTCGGGGCGTCCGTCCAGGGACACAAATGCAGGTGCCGTGCCAACCGTCGGCGGACGGGACCCGGGACGGGGCTGCGGGGCGCGGGGTCCGCGAAACGGGTACTCGACGTCCCCGGCGAGGGAGGCGGGCCGCTCTGCCGGTGCGGATCCATGGCTTGCCGCCCGGCCATCCGGTGACGGGTGCCGCGACTGCGCCTGGTCTAGGGGGTGCTGCGTCACGGCCGAATGTTCGGACATGAGTGCTCTGATTCGTCAACGATTGCGGGCGATAAGCCCACGGCCATGCCCGAAGACCACTGGAAGGCGTCGAGCAGGAGGGACAGGGGGTACTGGGCCTTCCCTCCAGCCCGCGCGGAGGACGCGACGCGGCCGCCCCGCCCTGCATGCCGGCGGTGCCGACGTCGGATCGGCCGGAAACACCCTCGCAGAGCGGATGACCGCTGTACCGCATGCTGCGTACGGCACATTCTGCAACGCTCGGCGGCGTTCTGCTCCACCGCCGATCCTAGCTAAATCATTGATAAATAATGGATTAAGTGAAAATCTAAAAATGGCACGGTTCGTGCATATAGAGAAGGGCATGAACAGTGGCGCGGCCAGCGCTGGCGGTAAGGCGCCTGCGGCGGAAAACCGGCCGATCGGTTTATCGGCGCCGCGCTCCTGATAGTCCAACTCGGAAACTCTGGCCCTGACCCGGACGGCCGGGTCGGCGGAATGGAGGATGATGTCATGGACGCAACGAAACGACCCGGACCGGCGGCCCCGGTTCCGTTGACCGACGCCGAGGCGGAGCGGATCGCCGGCGCGGGGTGGAGCGACAACGCGCCGCTCCAGCTCCATAATGACTGCATCTACTACCCCGGCTGCAACTGCAAGGGGGTGTGTGACAGGCGACATGGAAAAATGATGCCCGGGCGAAACTGAAAGACTGATCCCGCCGAGTACGCCGGTGCCGCGGCGGTCTCCCGCTGGGGCGGTGCGTCGGCCATGCCCCGCCGACGCGCCAAGCTCCGCAGGAAGCCGTCGCGGCCGGCGCCGCGTTGCGGCATCGGATGGGCCGCCGAGCCCGCAGCCTGGTGCCGACCCGGGTCCTCTCCGCGAGCTTGAACGGCGGCTGGAACACGTTCACGAACGGGCGCGCCGCCCCTGGTCGTCCTTCCTCACCGAAAACTCGACCCGCTGCCCGGTCCAACGGCACCGTGTTTCGGGTGTCCGGGAACGGCGGACGGCGTGGGCGGCGGGGCCGCCCGCGGGCTTGGCGCATCCGCATTCCGGGCGGCGTCGTGAACACCCGCCGGGACGTCAACCCGCCGCATCGACCAACTGCCGCTCGGCGAGCGCGGCGAAGACGCCCCCCCGGCGCATCAGGGCCTCGTGGTCGCCGCTTTCGACGATGCGGCCGTCCTTGAGCACGTAGATGCGGTCGACGTGCCGGATCGAACTCAGCCGATGGGCGATCACCAGCCGGGTGACGCCCAGGTCCTTCAGAGAGGCCTGGACCCGATCCTGCGATCGGTTGTCGAGCGCGCTCGTCGCTTCGTCGAAGAGCAGGACGCGCGGCTTCAGCGCCAGCGCCCGGGCGATGAGCAGGCGCTGCTTCTGACCCGCCGACAGGCCCACGCCCCCCTCCGGGACGCGGGTGTTCATGCCCATCGGCATCGCGCGGATGTCGTCTTCGAGCGCGGCGGCGCGGGCCGCCTCCCAGGCGTCGTCGAGGCTCACCCGCGCGGTGCCGGCGATGTTCTCGTAGATGTTGCCGGGCGTGACGCGGCCGTTCTGCAGCACGACGCCGAGCCGGCCCCGCACCGCGTGCATGTCCAGGCTCGCCAGGCTGTGGCCGTCGAGGAACACCGTCCCCGCGTCGGGCCGTTCGAAGCCCAGCAGCAGGCGGTACAGCGTGGACTTGCCGCATCCCGAGGGGCCCACGAACGCCACGTAGTCGCCCTGCCTGATCCGGAACGAGACGTCCTCCACCGCGTTGGGACGGTCCGGCGCGTAGCGGAAGGTCACGTTGTCGAACTCGACGTCGCCCTTGATGTCGCCCGGATCGACGCCGCCGCGGGGCTCGGGCGCGGCGTCGAGGATGGGGCGCAGCCGCTCGGCGGCCGGCACGATGTCGGTCAGCGCGGTGGCGACCGAGGTCAGCGAGCCGACGCCGGCGCTGAACTGGCCGAAGGCCGCGTGGAAGGAGAGGAACGCCGCCAGGTCGAACGAGTCCGGATCGCGGGCGAGGAGCAGCGAGACGCCCCCGAAGATTCCGGCCAGCGTCAGCGGCTGCGCCGACGCCAGGAAGGCCTCGCCGGCCGCCGCCCACTGCTGGCCGGCCAGCTTCTCCCGCCTCCACGCGCCGTACCGCCGCGCCCAGCGGTCGAGCGCGTGGCTCTCGGCGTTGGCCACGCGCAGCTTGGCGAGGCCGCCGAGGAGCTGTACGACAAAGCCGTTGAGCTCGCCGGCCAGACCCTGACCCCGGCGTTCGTGGCGCAGTCTGCCCAGCGTCAACAGCCACACCGTCGTCGACTGCAGGCAGAGCAGCAGCATGACGAACAACGCCATGGGCCAACTGAGGTAGAACAGCAGGGCCAGGCTGAAGACCGTGAAGGCCGCACCCGTCACCGCCGTGGCGCCCGCGGTGGTGAGCGCCTGGCGGATCGTGTCGATGCCGCCCGCGCGGAGGGCGAGGTCGCCGGCGCTGTAGCGCCTGAAGAACCCGGTCGGCAGCGACATCAGCCGGTTCCACACCGCGTTCGCCGATCGCTCGTCGAACCGGCTCTGGATGCGCAGCATCGCGAGGCCGCGCACGATCTGGAAGACCCCGCCGCCGAGGGCGACGGTGACCAGGGCGCCGATCGCCGCGATCTGGGTGGACACCTCGCCGCGCGGGACGATCTCGGTCAGGAACCGCCCGGTGAGGATGGGCGCGACCATCGCGGCGAGCCCCGCGAGAACCGTGGCGAGGATGACGGCGCGCCAGTCGGGCCACCGGCCGTGCAGGGCGAACCGCACGACCTGCGCGATGCCCCGCACCACGTCGGGCAGGGGCGCGTGGAACACCGCGGCGCGCCGGTCGATGCCGGCCGCCGCGGCCGCGTCCACCGCGAACGACGCGCCGCGCGAGGGATCGACGGCCCGGTAGGCCCCGCGGTCGTCGGAGAGGAGGGCCAGGGGCCTGGGCCCGCCGTCCGCGCCGGTCGTGAAGCCGACCATCGAGGGGCCGGCCTTCCTCCACCATCCGGCGTCGAGGGTCACCCATCGCACGTGGATGCGGGCGCGGCCGGCCAGCCTCTCGAGGGTCCGCTCCGGGTCGGTGGACTCTTGGCCGCCCGGTTCGAGCGCGACCCCGGCCGACTCGGCCACCAGGCGGGCGGCTTCATGCAGCGGCCGGTGCTCCGCGACGCGGGGCCGGCTCTCTTCCTTCGGGCGCAGGACCCGGCGCAGGGCCCGCAGGGCGGCCGCCGATGAAGCCCGCCGGGCGCGCGTCGCGTCGCGCCGCCGTTCGGACAGGGCGTCGGCCTCGCGGGCGTCGGCCGCGATCGCCGCCCTGAGCACGAGCGTGCCGAAACGGTCGAGGGCCGGCCAGAGGCGCCCGGTCAGGAGCGCGGTCGGCGTGTACACCGCGGTGACGCTGGTGTCGTCGTCCCCTTCGAGCCACGTGTGTTCGGTGACGGGCAGCGGGGGGTCGGGGGCGGCGACGCGCATGTCCCCGCTGCCGACGTAGCGCAGGGCGGCGGTGGAGGTCACCCAGATCACGTCCAGGTGGTGCGCGGTGAGCGTGGCGCCGGCCGGGACCGCCACGTCCGGATCCGCGTCGAGCAGGTGGGTGGGGCGCGGTGCCGGCCGGTCGCGGGCCACGAAGTCGGAGAGGCGCGCGACCCAGTCGTCGACCCACTTCGTCGCCGCCAGGTCGAAGGCTCCCGCGCTGATGCCGTCGCGCTCGCCGCGGACGACCACGGCGTTCTGGGAGGGCACGGCGAGGAGGCCGATCCGCCTTTCCGCATCGCCCTCCCGGGCGGCTTCGGACCCGTCCGGCACGGGCAGCGGCGTGGCGCCGAAGGCCACCTCGCCGACGGGAACGCGGGCGACGAAGCGCCGGCGGCCCACCGCCCCGCCCTCCTCCGATTCGACCGCGAACACGTCGAGGTGCCCGTGCTCCACGTAGTGGACGCGCGCGGGGTCGTCCATCGCGAACGGGCGGTTGGCCCCGAGGCGCTCGCGCGTGCCGCGGAGGCGCTCGATCACGGAAGAAGAATCGGTCACCGCGTCACTCCGCCCTCACCAGGGCGGCGTACAGGCCGTCCCGCGCGATGAGCTCCTCGTGCGTGCCCCGCTCGACGATGCGGCCGCCGTCGAGAACGACGATCTCGTCGGCGTCGCGCACCGTGCTCAACCGGTGCGCGACGATCAGGGACGTGCAGCCCCGCCGGCGGAGCCGGTCGTCGATGTCGAGCTCGGTCACCGGATCGAGCGCCGCCGTCGCTTCGTCGAGCACCAGCACCGCGGGGTTGCGGACCAGCGCCCGCGCCAGCTCCAGCCGCTGGCGTTCCCCGCCGCTGAAGTTGCGGCCGCCTTCGTCGACCTCCATCCCGTACCGGTGCGGGCTCGACGCGACCAGGTCGTGGATCGCCGCATCGCGCAATGCCTGAATCATGTCGCGCTCTGCGATGGTGGAGTCCCACAGCGTGACGTTGTCGCGCAGCGTGGCCCGGAACAGCGTGATTTCCTGATCGACGTGGGCGACGCTCTCGGCGAAGCGCGCGGGCGACATCTCGTTCAGCCGCCGCCCGTCGATGCGCACGGCGCCGGACCAGGGATCGAGCAGGCCGCACACCAACCGGGCGATGGTGGACTTGCCGCTGCCCGACCTGCCGACCAGCGCCACGCGCTGGCCGGGTTGAATCAGGAGGGTGAAGTCCTTGATGAGAGGCGGCTCCTGGCTGCTGTAGCCGAACGTCACGTTGTCGAGATGCACCGCGCCCCGGGGCGGCGACGCCGGTTCTTCGGCCCGCCGCCCCCGCAGGGCGTCGGTGGCGCGTTCGTCCGGCGCGTAGTTCAGCACGTCGTCCAGGCGGGCGATGATGCCCTTGATGGCCTGCAGGTTGACGCCGAAGCTCAGCAGCCCTTCGACCGGCTGCCGGAAGCCCAGGGCCAGGCTCTGGAACGCGACGACGCCGCCGACGGTCATGGCGCCGTCCAGGACGCGCAGCCCGCCGAGGCCCAGGACCGCGGCGACCGACAGTTGGGAGAGTACGGCGGGCGCCGCGCCGATCATCGCCTCGATGGCGCCGGCCCGGTGCTGCCCGCCGAGCAGGTTCGCCTGTATGCCGGCCCGGCGCGCCAGGAAATCGTCTTCGGAGCCCGTGCCCTTGATCGACTCGATGGAGTCGATGCCGGCGACCGACGCCCCGGCCAGCCGGCCGGCGTCCTTGACGACGTTCCGGTTCACGATGTCGCGGTAACGGGCGGTGAGCCGCATGATCACCGGATTGACGGCGGCGAAGGCGGCCACGGCCAGCGCCAGCGGGACGTCGTAGGCGAACATCGCGGCGCCGTAGACCGCCGCCGTGAGCAGGTTGACCAGGTTGACGGCCAGACCGTCCGACAGCAGCCTCGCCACGGCGTCGTTCGACATGATGCGCGCCGCGATGTCGCCGAGGCTGCGCTGGCTGAAGAACTGCATCGGCAGGCTGGCGACGTGCCAGGTGAACCGCACCGACGCGGCCATGGCGAGCTTCGTCGCCATGCGGGCCAGCATCGTGCGCTGCAGCCAGATCAGCGCGCCGTTGCCCAGGGCGACCGCCGCCAGCCCGATCAGCACCGGCCCCCGTCCAGGCGCTGTTCCGCTGGATGAGAACGTCGTCGACGAAGACCTTCACGAGGGCGGCCAGCGCCAGGCCGGGAACGACCGTGGCCAGCGTGGCCAGCACCGCGAAGGCCAGCGGGTGCCACGCGTCGGTGAAGCGCGCGCGCAGGCCCGCCATGACGCCCGGCGGCCGGCCGCCGGGACGGAAGTCGGGGCCGGGCTGGAAGGCGAAGCACAGGCCGCGGAAGCTCTCGTCGAACTCGTCGAGCGCGACCCGCGCGGGCCCCGACGCCGGGTCGTTGATGTACGCGTACCTGCCCCTCAGTCCTTCCAGCACCACGAAGTGGTTCGACTCCCAGAACACCATCATGGGGAACGGCAGGCTGAACAACTGGGGGCGCGACACCCGGAAGCCCCGGGCCGCCAGCCCGTGGGCGCGGGCGGCGCGCATGACGGCGGCGGCGCTGGCGCCGTCGCGCGACACGCCGCAGTCCACGCGCAGCGCCTCGAGGGGCACCCAGCGGCCGTAGTGCGCGAGGATCATGCCGAGGCAGGCGGCCCCGCACTCCGTCGACTCCATCTGCAGAATCGGCGGCACGCGCCGGCGGCCGGAGCCTTCCAGGTTGGGGCGGAACTCGTCGTCGGCGGTCACGGGCGGGCTACAGGCCGGCGATGTCCCTGAACCAGGGCAGGGCCAGGGTGATCGGGGGTTCGTTGGCGACTCGAATCTCCACCGACGCCAACGTGCCCGGCGTGACGGAGAGCTCCTCGCCGCGCCGCGACGTCCAGTCGAAGCCGCTGAGCGAGCGGGGGTTGGGGGTCAGGGTCACGCGGCCCGGATACGGCGGTCCGTCGGCGGAGAACGCGTCCACCAGGTCCTGGTTCTGCAGCACGGCGGCCATGCCGCTCGGGCTCGCCGGGAACTCGGACAGGCTCTGGACGGCGCCGGTCATGGCGCCGTACGTCTCGCGGCGGGCCGTGCTCGGCGACACGAGGACCGGCATGCCCGGCGCCACGCGCTTCCCGTCGGGCGCGGACACGTAGATCAGCACGTCGAGACCCTCGCCGCCGGTCTCGATGCTGAGCACCGGGTCGCCGGGGGCGAGGCTGGCGCCCAACTGCGACTTGATCTCCGTCACCCGGCCGGCGACCGTCGCGCGGACGCGCCACGTCTCCATCACCACGTCGAGTTCGTTCACCCGGCGCTGCGCCTCCAGGTACTGCAGGCGCGCGTCGGCGACGGCCGAGTTCTGCAGGGTGTGGCGCTGCAGCTCGTCGGCCTCGAGCTGTTCGCGCCGCCCCATCACGTCGAACAGGCTGCGCCGAGCGGCGTCGACGGTCTGCGCGCTGGCGTCCACGTCGGCCTGGCTCACGATGCCCTCCGCCGCGAGCTCCTCGACGCTCGACAGGCGGGCCCGGGCGCTCTCGAGGATCTCGTTGCCCGCCTCCATCAGCGCCCGCAGCCGCGCGCGCTGCTCCTGGATGTTCTGTTCGAACTGCGCGTTCTCGGCCGCCGCCGCCGCCTCCTGCGCGCGCAGGAGCTGCAGCCGCTCCCGGGCCGCGGCCACGGCGCTCCGGTGGCGTTCCACGTCGCCGACGTCGGAAATCTCCGCCACGAGGTCGCCCACCGCCAGCACGTCGCCGACCTCGGGCACTATCCGGTTGAGCGTGCCGCCGGACGTCGAGACGATGTCGAGGACGAGGCCGTCCCGGCTGAGGAAGATGCCGTCGGCGCGGACGTAGGTGGCCACTTCGCCGACGATGGACCAGGTGACGACCGCCGCCAGCGTGGCGATCAGCGTCCACAACGCCAACCAGGTCTTCGGCGTGGTCACGGTGAGGGCCCGGTCGAGCCGCTCGGGCGTCTTGATGTCCGCCGTCGGCGGGGCGGTCCCCGTCGGCTCGTTCCGGGTCATCGCTCCGCCCCCGCTGCCCGCCCTCTTGCCCCGCTATGGATGGGCCGTCCCGCCCGACGTGGACGCGGTCCGCGGTTCGAGTACCCCGCCTCGACGTCCAGACCGGTGACGCGCTCCGTGGCGGGGTGGAGCCAATCCCGAACCCGTTTCATGACGACGTTCCCGTAGCCGGCCCGCCCGTTCCGGACGGGCTTGCCGCCTTCCACTCGCGGGACGGGGTGAACCGGATGACCGTTCGGAGCCTCTCCGGATCGGCCGCGGCGGGGAGGGCTCGGAGTCGGAAACACATGGAATGCTACGCTGCGCTCAAAATATCATCGCGCGCACCGCGCGCGCAACATCCGGCGGGCGCCCGGCCGTCAGCCGGACCGCTCGCGGAGCATCGCTCCAGTTCCGCCACCCGCGCTTCCGCGGCCAGCCGGCCCTCGGCTTCCTCGTCGTGGTTCCGCAGATCGTGACCGGTCGCCGGGTCCCGGAAGCGCAGCTTCGCGCCCCGGCGCGGCCCGCGGCTCCAGGCCCGGGGCGTCGCTGCGCAGCGTCAGCGTACCGTCGAGCGCCGTCAACGCCGGTTGACGGACGCAGCCCGACGGCGTCAGCCGGAGAGGGCGCCGTCGGGAAGGCCTCGGTGTAGGGGGATGGGCTCATCGCGAGTGCTCTACGCCGTCATCGTCCGGACACCGTACCGCTGGATGCGGGCGTCCCGGGTGACCAGGACGAGCCCCTCGGTCTGAGCCTGTGCGATCAGCATCCGGTCGAACGGGTCTCCGTGGTGCGGCGGCAGGGCGCCGGCCTGCTCTGCGTGATGGAACGTGATGGGCAGCGGCGTGAAGCCCTGTTCCCTGACTCCCGCTTCCAGATCGTCCGGCGCGCGCAGTTTGCCGAGTGCGCGCTTGATGGCGATCTCCCAGACGCTGGCCGGACTGACGAACACGTCGTGCTCCGGATCCTCCAACCGGCCGCGCAGCCGGCGGTTCAGCATCGGTGAGTCATCGAGCGACCACAGAAGTACGTGGGTGTCCAGCAGCAGGCGGGCCATCGTTCCCTCACTCTCGTTCCTGCCCGCCTGGAAACAACTCCGAGTTCCGGAAAGGGGCTGCTACCCGGAAGAACCGGACCCGAAACCCGGGGATGAAGACTACGCGGCAGAAATCACGCCGAATCGGGCGTGGCGCATTCCGAGACTACTGCCCGCAAAGTTCTTCAGACAGAAGAACGAAACACCACCGGCGCCGGAAGCGGAAGGGCGGAGGTCCGAAGCTGTTGCGAGACGGATCGCCAGCTCATGTGCGGGGTGGGAACCACCGCACCCGACGGCGAGCGAGTTCTACGACGCTATCCGGGCAGAGACGCCAAGCGCGCGCCAAGAAGCGCTGCTGCTCATGTGGCTGAACGAAGCGTCAGAACGCGAGGTATACGCTGGATACCACCAAGGCGCGTACACATGGGGGCTTCTAGCGGCGGCGGCCAGACGAATCGGGCAACGACGTTCGCCGGTATACCGGATCCTGAACACGAACTCGACCTGGAGCGCGGACCTGTCAGTAAACGACACGTGGAGCGAGGAAACAGGAGGAACAGAACAGGAGGTACGCGAGAGCTGAACGGGGAGAGGCACGGCACCGACCGTGCGCGCAGTAGTCCCCGGGCCGGTCCACCGACCGCAGCAGCTCCTGAACGGGGGAGAAGCGGGAGTCGGAGGTGAGCTCGTAGTGTTGCATCGGCGTGTCGCTGGTTTGGACGGGCTGCCGGGGTCCGGTCGCCTTGCGGGGCGCGTTCCCGTGCTTCGGTTGCGTGCGGGGTCGGCGGTCGGCGTGCAGGCCGGCTCCGATGTCGTGGGAGAACGCCGGATCAGGGCTGGGGAACGATCCGGACGACCTCGAGGGCAATACCGTCGGGGCAGTCGGTCGATTCCCCGAGGCGGCCTTCGACCTCCACGTCGTCCCCCGGCGCGAGGCCTTGCCGGTCGCCGGTCAGCACATGGCGCTCGCCGCCCTCGCCGCCTTCCTCAAGCACGAGGCAGCCGCCCCCGCCGTCCGCGATGCGCCCCCGGCGCCGCAGGGCGCCGTCGGGCTCGGTGACGTGGAAGGGGGCGGACACCGCGAGGGGCCGGAAGTAGACGTCGACGAGGACGAAGAAGTGGGTCCGGTCGGTCGTGGCCCAGGTCGGCACCTCGATGACCGTCGACATCGTGCCGAACTCGTCGGTGACGAGCTGGGCGAGGACCTCGAAGCTCGACCGGGTGGCCCCCATGCCGAGGTAGACCGGGGTGACGGCGGGCAGGTTGGTCGTCTCCACCGTGACCGGGGTGCCGGCCGGGCCGCTGCCCGGCGAGAACACCGGGGCCCGCGTGTGGACGGGGTCCAACGGCTGGTTCGGGCGGTTGCTCGGCGCGGGCTGCTGCATGGCCATTGGAGACGCTCCCGGTGGACATCCATCCTACCGCCAATCAGCCCGGGACAGAAGGCGCCCGGCTCTCGGCTCCGCACCGTCGGCCCGCGACGCGCGGCGCCGGCCGGACCGCCGAGTTGCCGTGCTTCGCGGTCAGCCGCATGCTCGAACGTGTTTCCCGACCCGTGGTGCCGCGCAGGCGCGTCCCGGCGTGCCCCGCGCCGGGGGGCGGAGGTGGCCGGAGACTCGGGAAATTCTCCGCGGCGCCCCCGAGTCTGCTACACTTGCCCGATTCAGGTTCGGCGGTTCGAGGCGATCCCCATGATGAGAGTCCCTGCCGTCCCCGCCGCGCTCCTCGCCGCCGGGCTCGCCGTCCTCGGCGCGGACGCCCCCGCCGCCGCGCAGGAAGCGGCCGCGCCGCCGCCGGCCGCGGCCCTCGACCACGACGCCCTGAACGGCGTCGTCGGCACCTACTGCCAGCGCTGCCACAACGACCGCATGCTGACCGGCAACTTCTCGCTGGACGGCTTCGACGTCGGCGCCGCGGGCGGCGACGCGGAGCGGGCCGAGAAGATGATCCGCAAGCTGCGGGCGAACATGATGCCCCCGCCGGGCATGCGCCGCCCGCCCGCGGAGACCCTGTCGGCGCTGGTCGAGACCCTCGAGTCGGTGGTCGACGAGGCCGCCGCGGCCGACCCGAACCCCGGCTACCGGACGTTCCAGCGCCTGAACCGCCACGAGTACGCGCAGGCCGTCCGCGACCTGCTGGCCCTCGACATCGACGCGGGCGACTACCTGCCGCTCGACACCATGAGCGCCAACTTCGACAACATCGCCGACGTCCAGCTTCTGTCGGCGACGCTGCTCGACGGCTACCTGCGCGCCGCGGCCGAGGTCAGCCAGCTCGCGGTCGGGAACCCGAACGCGCTGCCCAAGCAGACCACCTACGCCAAGTCGCGCGCGTACTCGCAGTGGGACCGGGTGGAGGGCGCCCCCTACGGCACCCGCGGCGGGTTCTCGGTGGTGCACAACTTCCCGGCCGACGGGGACTACGTCTTCCGGATGGCGTTCCAGCACACGACGACCGGCGGCCTGTCGGGGTCGACGATCCGGAACGAGCAGATCGAGGTCTCGATCGACGGCGAGCCGGCGGCGGTGCTGGCCATGGACCAGTGGCTGCGGACCTCCGACCCCAACGGGGTGAACCTGGAGGTCGAGGCGCCGATCTTCGTGCGGGCGGGCCCCCGGCGGGTGTCGGCGGTCTTCGTCCGGCAGTTCGAGGGGCCGGTCGAGGACGTCCTGGCCCCGCACGAGTGGTCGATCGTCGACACCGAGATCGGCGACCTCGGGTACGGCGTCACCGCCCTGCCGCACATGCGGGACCTCATCGTCGACGGTCCCTACAACGTCACCGGCGTGTCGGAGACCCCGAGCCGCCGCAAGGTCTTCAGTTGCCGCCCCACCTCGCCCGACACCGAGCGCGCGTGCGCCGAGGAGATCGTGGCGCGGCTCGGGGCCCAGGCGTACCGCCGGCCCCTGACCGACGCCGATCTCGCCGACCTCATGGGGTTCTACGAGGCGGGCCTCGCCGAGGGCGACTGGGAGACGGGCATCCGCACCGCGCTGCAGGCGACCCTGGCCAGCCCCGACTTCCTGTTCCGCCTCGAGCGGCCCGCCGGGCCCGTCGCGCCGGGCGGGAACTACCGGATCTCGGACGTGGCCCTCGCCTCGCGCCTCGCCTTCTTCCTCTGGGGCGGGCCCCCCGACGAGGCGCTGACGGCGCGGGCGGCGGCGGGCGAGCTGTCGGACCCCGCGGCGCTCGAGGCCGAGACCCGGCGCATGCTCGCCGACCCGCGGGCCGAGTCGCTGGCCACCCGGTTCGCGGCCCTCTGGCTGCGGCTCCAGGACATGGACCAGGTGCAGCCCGACGCGTTCTGGTTCCCCAACTTCGACCGCCAGCTCGCCGACGCGATGCGCCGCGAGACCGAGCTGCTCTTCCACAGCCTCGTCCGGGAGGACCGCAGCTTCTTCGACCTGTTCACGGCCGACTACACGTTCGTGAACGAGCGGCTCGCGCGGCACTACGGCATTCCGAACGTCGCGGGGCCCCAGTTCCGCCGCGTCGGGTACCTCGGCGACCAGCGGCGGGGCCTCTTCGGCCACGGCTCGGTGCTGATGCTGACGTCGATGGCCAACCGGACCTCGCCGGTGCTGCGGGGCAAGTGGGTGCTCGAGGTGGTGCTCGGCACGCCGCCGCCGCCCCCGCCGCCCAACATCCCCGACCTCGACGAGACGGCCACGATCATCGACGGCCGGGCCCTCACGACGCGCGAGCGGATGGAGGTCCACCGGACGAACCCCACGTGCAACGCCTGCCACCGGTTCATGGACCCGCTGGGGCTCGCCCTCGACAACTTCGACGTCATCGGGAAGTGGCGCATCCGCGAGAACGGCATGCCCCTCGACACCCGCGGCGAGATGTGGGACGGGACCCCGGTGGCGACGCCCGCAGGAGCTGCGGGGGGCGCTGATGAAGCTCGAGGCGCCGCTGGCCCGCACGTTCACCGAGAACCTCATGGCCTATGCCCTGGGGCGGCGGGTCGAGCACTACGACATGCCCACGGTCCGGCGCATCGCCGGCAACGCGCGCGACGACGGCTACCGCCTGTCGTCGTTCATCCTGGGGGTCGTTCGCAGCCCCGCGTTCACGATGCAGCGGGCGGAACCGGCCGGCGGCGGCGGGCGGGCGCCATCGTGCAGGCGGGCGTCGCCGGAGTCTCTGCCGCAGAAACGACGCAGAACTTCTGGCGTTCGGGTCGGGCGGCCATCGCAGGGTAGCGCGACTTGGCGGTCGCGTCGGAAGTTCGCCGGCAGCGCCGGCGGTGACGATTGCCGGGCTGAAGCGGCGCGGCTTGCGGCTTGGGTCGGCGGCGTGTTCGCGCGGAGGCGGTGGAGTCGCGGCGGCGATTGACGAGCCGAAGCCGCGCAGGTCGCTACGGCGGAACATTCAGGAGACGAGACAGGCAGGCTGGGAGACAACTCATGTTCATCACTGGAAAGCACCTTCCTCGCCGGACGTTCCTCCGTGACGTGGGGACCGCGACCCTGGCCCTGCCGTTCCTGGACGCGATGCGTCCCGCGGGACGGGTCTCGGCGGCCACCGCCGCCGCCCTCGACCCGACCCGTCTCATCACCATCGAGATGGTGCACGGCGCGGCCGGCTCCAACGCGTGGGGAGGCACCCAGCACCTGTGGGCCCCGGCCAAGGCCGGGCGCGACTTCGACTTGAGCGCCGGCGCCCTGAGTTCGCTCGAGCCCTACCGCGAGCACCTGACCATCGTCAGCGACACCGACGTGGGCATGGCCGAGGCGTTCTCGCCGCCCGAGATCGGCGGCGACCACTTCCGGACCAGCTCGGTCTTCCTGACCCAGTCGCATCCGAAGCAGACCCAGGGCTCGGACGTCTTCGCGGGCACCTCCCTCGACCAGTTGCACGCCCAGCGGTTCGGCCAGGAGACGCCCATCCCGTCCATGCAGCTCTGCATCGAGAACGTCGACCAGGCCGGCGGCTGCGCCTACGGCTACACCTGCGTCTACACCGACTCGATAAGCTGGGCCTCGCCGACCGAGCCGCTGCCGGTGACCCGGTCGCCGCGGGTCGCGTTCGAGCAGCTCTTCGGGGTCGGGGGCACGGCCGAGGAGCGCGCCGCCCGGCGGAAGACCGACGCGAGCATCCTCGACTGGATGACCTCGCGGGTCTCGCAGCTCACGCGCGAGCTGGGGGCGACGGACCGGCGGCGCATGGAGCGCTACCTCGACAACATCCGCGAGATCGAGCGCCGCATCCAGCGCGTCGAGGAGCGCAACATGAGCGGCGAGCCGCGCGAGCTGCCGGCGGCGCCGGCCGGCGTGCCCGACTCGTTCGACGAGCACGTCAAGCTGATGTTCGACGTGCAGGCCCTCGCCTTCGAGAGCGACGTCACCCGGGTGTTCTCGTTCAAGATGGGCCGCGACGCCTCGGGCCGCGTGTACCCGCTGAGCGGCACCGACCGGCCGTTCCACTCGGCGTCGCACCACGGCGGCCGCGAGGACGCGATCGTCGAGTTCAACAAGATCAACCGCTACCACGTCAGCCTGCTGCCGTACCTGATGGACAAGCTGAAGGACGTGCAGGAGGGCGACGGCGACCTGCTGGAGAAGAGCGTCATCCTCTACGGCTCGGGGATGGGCGACCCCAACCTGCACAACCACAAGCGCTGCCCGCTGCTGCTGCTCGGCCACGCCAACGGCCGGCTCCCGGGCGGGTGCCACCTGCGGGCGCCGGAGGGGACGCCGATGGCCAACGCCATGCTCACCCTGCTGCACGCGCTCGGGCACGACGACCGGGCGAGCTTCGGCGACAGCACCGGCGAGTTCGCGCTGAGCATCTGACGTCGCCCGTGCGGTCGAGGAAAGACGCAAGCGGGCGTCTGCGCCGGTCATGGCGCAGACGCCGCGCTTGGCATGGTCGGGGCGGCTCGGCGCCGAGGGCGGCGCTTGCCGGGCCTCGCCGCTCGACTGCGGCGGGGCTTCCCACCACGGATTGCCGGAGAGCGAGTCAGCGGGGGAGAGGGTCATGAGTCTGTCACTGCGCAAGGGCGCGGTCGTGGTCGTGCTGGCGGCGTTGTGCGCGGCGCCGTCGCTGTGGTCGGTGGCCGTCGCGGCGGCCGATTCTCCGGTGGCCGACGCCGCGGTCCGGGGCGACGTCGAGACCGTCCGCACCCTGCTCGAGCGGGGCGCCGACGTGCAGACGCCGCGGGCCGACGGCATGACCGCCCTGCACTGGGCGGCGATGCGCAGCGACCTGGAGATGGCGGAGATGCTGCTCTACGCCGGGGCCAACCTCGAGGCGACGACCCGCATCGGGCAGCACACGCCGTTGCATGTGGCGGGGCGGAGCGGTGAGGCCGGGGTGGTGCAGGCGCTGCTCGAGGCCGGGGCCGACCCGCACGCCGAGTCGTCGAGCGGGGCGACCCCGCTGCACCTTGCCGCGCAGGCGGGGAACGCCGCGGCCGTCGCGGCCCTGCTCGACCACGGGGCCGACGTGAACGCCCGGGAGCGGACCTGGGGGCAGACGCCGCTGATGTTCGCGGCCGCCGCGAACCGGCTCGGACCGGTGAACGTGCTGATGGAGCGCGGCGCGGATCTGGAGGTCGCCACCAAGGTCGTCGATCTGCCCGCCCTCGACGCGATGGACCGGGCGGCGGCGGCGCGGCGGAAGCAGGTGCTCGACGGGTTCCGGGCCGCGGCCCCGCCCGACGAGCGGCAGGGGTGGCGGCCCACCGCCAGCGAGGTCCAGGCCGCGGTG
>CAXXTG010000002.1:0-12672 GCA_963666855.2 Vicinamibacterales bacterium | reverse complement strand
ATGCTGCCGGGGGGCCCGGAACACGGCCTCGGGGGCGACCGGCGTGGCCGACGGCCGCTCCTGCACCGTCATCTCGGAGACGACCTCCACCGTCTCGGCGAACGTCTCGGGGAACAGCCGCACCTCGACGGCGGCCCGGCCGGCGCCGGGGTCGATCTCCACCACCGTCTCCAGATAGCCGTCAGCCTGGAATTGCAGGCTGGTCGCCCCGCCGTCCAGGGCGATCTCGAACCGCCCGTCCGGTCCGGTCTCCGCCGCGCGCTCCCCGCCGGTGATCCGCACCCCGGCGATCGGCGCCTCCGTCACCCCGTCGAGGACAACGCCGGTCACCGTCGCGACCGGCTGCGCCGCCGTCGAGGAGAAGGCCGCAGCCAGGCAGGCCAGGGTGCAGAGAACTCTCGATGCCGTTCGTCTCATCGGTCCGCCGGTGGCGAGGGGTCGTGCGGTCGGAGCGGGCGCACAGCGGCCCGGCGTGTCCGCCCATCCTACTAGACGTGCCGAACCCGACCGGCGTTCCCGCGCACGGGGTACACTGTTCGCGTCCGCGGCGGCGCGCCGCGGCGTCGACGAAAAACCGGAGGAGTCGATGTCAGTACGCACAATCGCCTGCCTCGGCATGCTCGCGTTCATGCCGGGCGTCGCCGCCGCCCCCGCCGCGGCCCAGCACGGGGCGCCCGGCGGCGAGTGGCCCACCTACGGCGGCGACCTCGGCCACACCCGCTACGCCGCCCTGGACCGGATTGACGCCGGGAACTTCGGCGAGCTGGAGCCGGCGTGGCGGTTCCGCACCGAGAACCTGGGCCCCGGCCCCGAGTACGTCTTCCAGTCGACCCCGCTGATGGTCGACGGCGTGCTCTACACCACGGCCGGCACCCGCCGGGCGGCCGTCGCCCTCGACGCGGCGACGGGCGAGCTGTTGTGGGTGCACCGGCTCAACGAGGGCGAGCGCGGCGCGGCGGCCCCGCGGCGACTCTCGGGGCGCGGCCTGACGTACTGGGACGACGGCGCGGACGGGGTGATCTTCTACGTCACCCCCGGCTACCGCCTCATCGCGCTGAACGCCCGCACCGGCCGCCGGATGGCCGGTTTCGGCGGGAACGGCCTGGTCGACCTGAAGCAGGGCCTCGACCAGGAGCTCGACCCCGTCACCGGCGAGGTCGGGCTGCACGCGGCGCCGGTCATCGCCGACGGGGTCATCGTCGTCGGCGCCGCCCACCTCGCGGGGGTCGCCCCGGCCACGAAGGAGAAGCCGACCGGGCACGTCCGCGGCTACGACGCCCGGACCGGCGAGCGGCGGTGGATCTTCCACACCATTCCCGGCGCCGACGAGTTCGGCAACGACACGTGGCTGGCCGACTCGTGGCGCTACACCGGCAACACCGGGGTGTGGGGCCAGATGACCATCGACCCCGAGCTGGGCTACGTCTACCTGCCGGTGGAGACGCCCACCGGGGACCTCTACGGGGGGCACCGGCCCGGCGACAACCTGTTCTCGAACAGCATCGTCGCCCTCGACCTCCGGACCGGCGAGCGCGCGTGGCACTTCCAGACGATCCACCACGACGTGTGGGACTTCGACCTCGCCAACGCGCCCGTCCTCGTCGACATCACCGTCGACGGGCGCGAGGTCAAGGCGGTCGCGCAGCCGAGCAAGCAGGCGTTCCTCTACGTGCTCGACCGCGCCACCGGCGAGCCGGTGTGGCCCATCGAGGAGCGGCCGGTGCCGCAGTCGGACGTGCCCGGCGAGGTGACCTCGGCCACCCAGCCGTTCCCGACGAAGCCGCCGCCGTTCGACCGGCAGGGCATCGGCGTCGACGACCTCATCGACTTCACCCCCGAGCTGCGCCGGCGGGCCGAGGAGGTGATCGAACCGTACCGCACCGGCCCCCTCTACACGCCGCCGTCGGTCGCCTCGTGGGAGGGCACCCTCGGCACCCTGCACGTCCCCGCGCTGACCGGCGGCTCGAACTGGCCCGGGGGGGCGTTCGACCCCGAGACCGGCATCTTCTACATCTACTCGAAGACGGAGGTCCACGCCCTCGGCCTCGTCAGCGATCCGCGGCGCTCGAACATGGACTACATCATGGGCCGCCCCCGGCCCCCCGCCGGCCGGCGGCCGCGCGCCGGCAGCGGCTTCGCGCTCAACGTCGAGGGCATCCCCGTCATCCGGCCGCCGTGGGGCCGCATCACCGCCATCGACCTGAACGCGGGCGGGATCGTCTGGCAGGTCGCGCACGGCGAGACCCCCGACCACATCCGCGACCACCCGCTGCTCGAGGGCGTCGACGTGCCCCGCACCGGCGTCGCCAACCAGCGCATCGGGACCCTGGTCACGAAGACCCTGGTCATCGCCGGCGACGGCGGGATGTTCACCGGCCCCGACGGCGTCCGCGGCTCGGCCCTGCGCGCCTACGACAAGGCGACGGGCGAGGAGGTGGGGTCGGTGCCGCTGCCGGTGCCCGCCACCGGGTCGCCGATGACCTACAGCGTGGACGGCGAGCAGTACCTGGTGGTGGCCATCGCCGGCGGCGGGTTCCCCGGCGAGCTGTGGGCGTTCAGGGCGCCGTAGCGGCCCTTGCGGGAAGCTTCTGTCGCGACGGCCCCGCGACGCCGGACGAGGCCGGGTCGAACCGCCGCCCGCGGGGCGCGGGCAGGCTCGGGCAGACGGCGGACGGATCGCCGGAGGAAGGCTCGTCGAGACCGATCAACGAACCGCGGGTCGGGCGATGGCGGGGAACCGGATCTCGAACATCGGGCTCGCGCGGACGGTGACAGGGGCGGCATCGCGCCCGGGATCGGGGACCAGGAACAGGGCCGCGACTCCGTGCCGCTCCGCGTGGTCGAGGCCGTCGTCCGCTCCCATCACGTAGAGCGCGGTCGAGAGGATGTCGGCGGCCAGCGGGTCCTCGTGCCATACGGTAACGGACTCCGGCCGGTGGATCGGCTGTCCCGTCCGAGGATCGAGGATGTGACCCACCGGCCGGCCATCGACCACCCGGGACCGCTCGGAGGCCCCGCTCGTGGCGAGCGATCCGGTGGTGAGGACGAGCTCCAGCACCGGCTGCCGGCGCCGGGCGGGATGGGCGACGGCCACCGGCCAGCCCTCGGCGGCGGGTTGCCCGCCCACCGCTATCTGGCCTCCGAAGTCGACCATCCACGGATGGCCGTCCCCGGCAACGGCCGTCAGCCGCCGCAGGGCCTCACCCTTGCCGAAGGCCCCGGCGTCCAGGGTGGCGTCGACCGTCCGCGTGACGCGGCAGGTTCCCGCGTCGAAGCGGAAGTGCGCCAGGCCGGTCACCGCCCGCGCCGCGCCCAGGACCGCCGGCGCCGGCACCGCCCCCCCCGCGCGCAGTCCCCACGCCTCGACGAGCCGCCCGACCGACGGGTCGAATGCGCCGCCGGTGAGGCCCCGCCAGCGCGCCAACCGCGGCCACAGGCCGCACGCCGCGGGCGGCAGCGGAAACGGCTCGCCGACCGGTTGCCGGTTGAGGGCACTCAGGACGCTGTCGGCCCGCCACGTGCTGAGCGACGCCTCGGTTCGCTCGATCGAGCGGACCATTCGCTCGAGCAGACGCAGCCCCGCCGCCCGGTCGGCCGCCGGGACGGCCAGGGTCGCCCAGGTTCCCATCAGGTAGACCGTGCGTTCGACGACCGGCGGAGATGCAGCCCGTGCCTGACGGGCTCCGCCGGACCCGCCCGGAGGACCGGATGCCGCGCGCGGGCCCGCCGGGTGGCCGAACGGCGCAATCCCGGGAAGCCGCGGCTGGCCGCGGCCGGGAGAGAGAGCATGAGGCGACCGGCCCGCAAGGTGGCCGCTCGGCGCAATCCCTGGAGCCGGCGCGGGGTTCTCGAAGACCCCCCCGGGGGTCTGGGCGACGGCCGGCGCCGCCCCGCCGCACGACAGGCAGGCCGCCGCGACGACCGCCGCGGCTCTCATGGCGAGACAGGAGCGGCGGGGCTCAGCGCGTCGGGACGGATGGCCGACCCGCGGGTGAGCCTCCAGCCGATCACCATGTGGGTGGTGTAGCCGACGACGAAGACGGCGCTCGAGGCGACGTGGGTCCAGATGAACGCCGTGATCCACCACGGGCTCGAGGCGACCTGGATGAGGTAGCCGGTCAGGGCCATCACGGAGAAGCTGACGAGCGCGGTCCAACCCGTCCGCCGGTTCCGCCGGCTCGCGGACGCGAGCTTGCGCAGGGTATGCGTCCGGAAGAGCATGCCGAAGAAGACGACGAAGAACGGCGCCGCCACGAGATGCCAGACGAGCATGGACGGCTGCCAGGGATGATTGACGACCGCGAAGGGATCGGTGGGGGTGACCAGGTACTTCATCCAGAAGTAGGCGATGCCTGTTGCCCCGACGAGGCCGTGAAGCAGGTTGAAGGCCCACTTCTCCCACCACGTCATCGCCAGGGTGACGGCCGGACGCTGCGGGGCGCGCCGACGGGCGTCGACCGCACCGCGCTTCGACGAGTTGTCCATGACCGCTACCACCTCTGACGCCGCGGACCGCGGGCGGCGGCGGCAGGTCCCACCGCGTTCGCGGAGCCGCGGCAGGGACCCCGCCGCGTTCGACCAACGAACACGCGGTCTCGGCGACCCGCGCTGAACGTCACGACCAAGGCGGGTTGCACTCCCGACTGCGAACGGCCGCTGCCGCTACCGAGCGCCGCGCGCCAGCACCTGGTCGGTGGCCAGCACGCGCCGTACCGCCGCGTTCGTGGCGACCCCCGACAGGGTCGCGCCGACGATCGTCCGGATGGCCCGGCGGAGCGCGAGATCGTCGTTGAGCGGACGGTCGTCGTACTGCGCGAGCCACCGCCGGGAAGGCAGGTACTCGATGGGCTCGAGGAAGGCGGTGACGTCGATGCGCCTCACCGTGCCGTCCGCGTGCAGCGAGATCAACAGGCTCTCGCGCTTGGTGCGGATGACGTGGGTATCGACGTACGCGCGCCCCACGACGACCCCGCCCCTCGTCGCCACGTAACGGGCGACGAGGCCGCTCACGTCGTCGACCCGGGCCAGTTCGCCGATCGCGCGGCGCTGGGCCCGGGTCAGGAAGACGCGCTCGGCCTCTACCGTTGCGCCGGGATAGAGGGCGGCCAGCGCCTCGGCGCGCGTCACGCGGCCGCCCTGGGCGGACAGCTCCGCACCGGCCGCCACCAGCAGCGCCAACGTCATTCCGCCAACCAGACGTGATCGCATCGTCATCTCGCTCCGCCGCTTCCGGCCGAGCGCGCGAGCGGGCCGGACCGGGAGACGTTCGCCGCCGCTCTCGGCTGCCTCAGAACGCGTACCCCAGGTTGATGTTGAACTGGTTGGTCCCGGAGTTCGCGTCGTTGTTCACCCACATGTGGTCGATCTTGAGGACCACGCCGGGGTTGGGCTTCAGCTCGACGCCGAACGTGAAGTAGTTGTTGTTCTTCGAGGGGTTGCGAAGGAACCCGACCGGCACCTCGGCCTGGGTATCGACCGTCTCGAAACGCACGTACGGCGTCAACGCCACGTCCCCGGCCCCCACGACCTGCGACAGCAGATCGTAGCCGATCTGGACGTACTGGCCGGCCAGCCCCGAGCCCACGCTCTTGTTCCCTTCGAATCCGAGCGACTCGTTGAGCTGGGCCACGTCGGAGAGGCTGGCGCGGGCCATGAGCGCCCGCAGGTCGAGGCCGCGCACCTGCGCCTGCGCGTGCACGTCCCAGATGGTGGTGCCGACGCCGTACTCCTGGTCGTTCAGGATGACCTCGCGGTTCCCCGAGTCGCCGGTGTAGAAGCTGGCCCCGAAGAAGACGCCCGGCGTGGGGGTGAAGTCGAGCCGCCCGGTGTAGACGATGCTCGACGACAGCGCCTTGTAGCCCTTCTGGCGCCCGCCGCGCAGGCCGCCGTCGTTGAACTTCGACCCCTTGAAGCCGTTGAGGACGTAGAACCGGAACGACACCTGGTCGAAGGCGCCGTAGAAGCCGCCGCCGTTCTCGCGCCACGTCGAGGGGATGATCTTGTTCTCGGTGACCGGCCTCTCGGCCCCCATGAACACCGTCGGCTCGTGGAACTCGTTCACCAGCCCCATCGGCACCAGCAGCATGCCGCCCCGCAGCCCGAAGTTCTGGGTCGCCTGGTAGTCGATGTAGGCGAACTCGACGTAGATCTCCTTGGCGTGCTCGACCTCGATCTCGGAGTTGAACAGGAACTTGTCGTTGAACCGGTAGCCGGCGTAGAGGATGGCGCGCAGATAGTCGAACTGCGTCGTCTTGCCGCTGCTGTCCGCGTAGTTCTCGAGCAGCATCTCGCCGTACCCGGCGATGGACACGCCGCGGTCGATGGCGTAGGTCGCGGCGGCCGACGGGGCGAGACCCAGGCGCCGCGCCTCGTCGACGTCGAGGCGCTCGTCCTCGCCGCTGCGCAGCCGCTCGACCTCCTCGGCCAGAATCTCGATGCGCTCCTCGAGCTCGGCGATGTCGACCTCCTGCCCGGCGGTCTCGGCCTCCTCGGCGGGCTCGGCCTCCCCGGCCTCGGGGTCGGTCTCGGCTTCAGGATCCACGACGCCCGGGGCGCCCGCGACCGCGGCCGGGGTTCCGTCCGCGGCCGGACCGGTCCGCCCGGCGTCCCCCAGGGCTCCCTGCGCCGACGCGGTGGCGGCGAGGCCGCAGAGCAGGGTCATGATGAGCAGGTACTCGATGGGTCGGCGGCGGTCGTTTGTCATGGGCATGTTCTCCTCACTCGTTGGTTGCATACCCCGGCCGTCGCCCTATAATGGCCCTGCTGGACATGTCAGAGCCGCGACTCGCTGAAGGGGTAGCGGTGCGTGACCGTTCGGTCGGCCCGCCGGGTGTTGCCGCACCCGCGGGCCTCCTTCCTCTCTGCCGGCCGGCGGTCGTCCGACCGGCAGAAGTTGAGACTTGATCTCAACTCGCGGCGCTACTATACAGGCGCGCCAATCCGCCCGTCAACACCAAAGTGCGACGTGATCTCAATTCCCGCCGGCGGACCCGCCGGGTTCCGCCGGCCCGCGGCCCCGGGGGCGGGGTGAACACGGAGAAGGGCATCGCTCAGTTCGAGGTTCCGACGGCGCGGCCGCTGACGAGGCGGCCCACGGCCTTCATCTTGCTCCAGAAGAAGTCGAACTGGCCGAGGAGGGTTCCGTACCCGAGCAGCAGCGCCTGGTAGATCGGCAGCATGACGACGAGATAAACCGCCCACTGGAGCCACCCCGGGGTCGAGTCCGAGAACATCAGCCCCATCACCGGCGCCTTCAGCCGGACCGTGGTCAGGCCGGCGAGCGAGAACGCCGCCAGGATGGCGACCACGCCGCCGGGCCCGACGCCCCAACGCGACTTCATGCTTTCGACGATCGTCATCGCTCCACCAGACAGGCCCTCGCGAATCCGCATGAGAATGAGTCTCAATATCGGCCGGCGCAGAGTGTACGCCGGAGCGGGCAGGGGCGTCAAGCGGGCCCGTCCCCCGGAACGCCGGAACTCTTGTCGCTTGACCGCGGATTCCATCGGGTATAGAATCCGCCGTGCCTGAGATTGAGTCTCAGTTTCAGGACGCGCCGCCAAGGGCATAACCGCGGCGGCGGGAAGCGGCCCGCCGGGTGTGGCAGCACCCGGCGGGCCATGGTCGAGCGCCTGGTCCGACGAAGGACCAGCCACACCGAGCACGCGTGACGACGCCCGCCCTGCCCACAAGTGTAGGCAGCGGGCGTCATGCGCGCAAGCGAAAGGACGCCATGATGTTCAACCGCCCACCACAGCCGGCCACGAAAGCGGGCCGCCCGCACGCCGCCGCCGGGCTCTGCCTCGGCGCGCTCCTCTCGGCGACCGCGCCCGCGGCGGCGCAGGAGCTCGTGATCGGCGAGGAACGGATCGAGCCGGGCATCGTCCTCATCTTCGAAGGAGCGGTCCGGGACCACATCTGGCCGACCGTCGGGCACCTCCCCGAAGACCTGACGCACGTCCACATCGAGGCCCGCGTGAACTGGGATATAGCCGGCATCCCGGACGGCACTCCGCCCGGGGGATTCGTCCCCTATCTGAACATCACCGCGCTCGTTCAGAACCAGTCGACGAGAGCGATCAACTACGTCAGCCTCACGCCGCACATCAACCTGATCGACAACTTCCACTACGCGCGCAACATGCAGCTTCCCGGCACCGCCAGCGATCTATACAACGTGTACTTCTACGTTTGGCCTCCTGACTACTTCTCCATGGGAGTGCACCGGGACTGGGAGACGAACTATGGCCGCAGGTTGATGGTGGGCCAAGCGTTCAGGTACAGGAGCGTCGACTTCTCGGAGATCGTGAACGCACCGCCGCGGTCACAGTAGGGTCCCGGGGATCCACGGAACCTGAATCCGCACTTCCCCGCGGGCAAGGGTCTCCCGCCCGCCGTCGCCAGCGACGGCGGGCGGGTCGTTGGCTGGTGCCCGCGGGCCCCGCGAAAGCCCCGCGCTTCCGCCGGTCACCACCATCGGCCGTCCGGAACCGCGGTCAGGGCCCAAGGCCGGCCCGCGCGCTTGATCCGCAGCCCGCTCCGGTATACAGTGCGCCGACACTGAGACTGAGTCTCAGTGTCAGCGCGTTACCGGGCACCCGCCGTCGGGGCAAGGCCTGCGGCATGGCAACCACCATACCGCTAGGCCCTCCGCGCGCTGCCCAATGACGCCCCACGAGCGGGGGGAACGAGAGAGAGACATGTCGAAGAGAACTTGGACGCGATTGCTGCCCGCCCTGTCGTTCGTGCTGCTGACCCCCGGCATCGTCGACGCCCAGGGCATCCTGCTGCTGGCTCACGGCGGCCGCGCCGAGTGGAACCAGGAGGTTCTCGCGCTGGCGGATCGGGTCGACCCGAGCGTGCCGATCGAGGTGGCGTTCGGCATGGCCGACAAGCGGACTATCCGGGACGCGCTGGACCGCCTAGCGGAACGGGAGGTCGCGAGCGTCATCGCGGTCCCCCTGTTCATCTCGTCGCACAGCAGCGTGATGCGCGCCACCGAGTACCTGCTGGGCACCCGCGACGAAGCGCCGCCGCAGATGGAGGCCTTCGGCAACATGGCGGCCCGCATGGCCGCTCGGCGCGGCTCCGAGCCAGAAGAGGAAGAAGAGGAAGCCGTCGACCCCGGCTTCGACTGGACCACGCCGGTCGAAACGACGATTCCCATCGCCGTGGGGCGGGCGCTCGACGCCCACGATCTGGTCGCCGAGATCCTGCTCTCTCGCGCCCTCGACGTCAGCGAGGCGCCGGAAGACGAGGTCGTGGTGGTGGTGGCGCACGGTCCGAGTTCGGCGGAGGACAACGAGCTCTGGCTCGGGAACATGGGCATCCTCGTCGAGGCGATGCGCCCCCGCACGGGCTTCAGCCGCATCGAGCACCTGACGGTGCGCGACGACGCCTCGGAACCGATCCGCGACCAGGCGACCGAGGAGCTGCGCGCGGTGGTCCAGGGCGCCGTCGACGAGGGGAAGTCCGTGTTGATCGTGCCGCTGCTCCTGTCCTACGGGGGCATCGAGACCGGCATCCGGCGACGGCTCGAGGGGTTGCCGTACCGCATGGCCCATCAGGCGCTGTTGCCGGACGAGCGCCTGTCCGAGTGGGTGTTGACGCAGGTGGCGGAGCGCTAGCAGCGCGTGCGGGCAGCGCCCGGCGCGCAGGAGCGGCGCCGTGGCCGACGAGGCGGGCCACGCCATTTCACGTCCCCAGGATCGAGCCTGAGTCACGCCCCCAGGCTCGATCCTGACGGATCCCCGTTCGCAGCGGCGCGGCAAGGAGACACGATGACGACGACATTGAGGAAGGACCCGCGGCCACCCGATTCGCGGCCGGCCAACGGCTGCCACACCGACGCCCTCCTCGCCAAGGGACCGATGGGCGAGATATCCGTCTGCTCAGCCGGCTGCCTGCACATCGACACGCCGGCCATCAGCGTCCGGCTCTCGGAACAGGACTTCCTGCGGCTGGTCGGCATGTTCTCGACGGCCGCCACCACCCTCATGACCATGCGTAACTCGGCGGTCCAGGGCCAGGTCCAGTGACACGCCGAGGGGTTCTGGAGGACGACATGCGAAAGCTGGATTCGGCGGACCGTTCCGGCGCCGCCCGCGCGGCGCGCCCGCTTCGATCCGTCGCGGCCGCTCTGGCCGTCGGGCTCACCGCCGCCGCGGCGGCGGCCGGGCAGCCGGCCGACGACGACACCCTCGAGTGGATCGACCACTACCCGACGGCGCTCGCGCGGGCGCAGGAGACGGGCCGGCCCCTGCTCGTCGAGTTCCGCTGCGCGCCTTGAATCAGCGGCAGAAGATTCGACGCACAGGTTGTGCTGTCGCCGAAAGACTCCCCCCGGGGGCGTCTGCTGCAACGCTTCGTCCGCGCACGCATCGTGAACATGGTCGGAATCGACGTCGGGCTCTACGACTTCGACCGGCACAACGCGATCTACTTCTTCATCGTCAGCCCCGACGAGCGGATCTACCTGCGCTACGGGGGCCGGGACGCGGCGTCGGCCGACTCGTACCTCGACCTCGACAGCTTCGCGCTCGCCCTCGAGGCGGGCCTCGCCGAGCACGAGCGCTGGCGGGCGGGCGAGCTTCCCGCCCGCGCGCGGCCGGCCGCCCTCTTCCCCCGCGAGATGGAGCGGCTGCGCGAGGTCGAGCTCGACCGCGGCCGCTGCGTCGAGTGCCACATGATCGGCGACTACGCGGCGGTGGACAAGGAGCTGGCCGGCACCCTCGACAAGCCGCGCGACATGTTCCGGTCGCCCGACGTCCGCGACATCGGCATCCACCTCGACGTGCCGCGGGGGCTGGTCGTCGAACGCGCCGACGGGGCGGCGCGCGAGGCTGGGCTGCTCACAGGCGACCGCATCGTCGCCATGGAAGGCTCGCAAGTCCTCACGTTCGGCGATCTGCTGCACGTCTACGACGGCGTCGACCGGTCGGCCACGCGGCTGGCGCTCACCGTCGAGCGCGGGGAGGCGGGCCTCGTCGATCTCGCGCTCCACCTGCCGAAGCTCTGGTGGTTCCACGACATCGGCTACCGCTACTGGTCTATCGATCCGGTCACCTTCCTGAGGACGACGCCCCTCGACGAGGCGCGCAAGCGCGGTCTCGGCCTGCGGCCGGACGGCTTCGCCTGCGAGGTCGCCCGCGTGAACCCGCGCGCGACGGTCCTCGGGCTGCACTCGATCCGGGCGGGCGACGTCGTCTACGCGGTAGACGGCGTCGAATCGGACCCCCTCGTCCCCGACTGTCTTCTCCATCTGAGGCTGAACGTCACCGCCGGGGACGAGACCACCCTCGGCGTCATCCGCGACGGCCAGCGCCTCGACATGACCGTGCGGACGCAGCGCCAGCTTTATCGCAAGTCCAACGCGCCGGGAGTCCCCCAATGAACCGCATGACCACCGTTCGGAACACGTTCGCCCTGCTCGCCCTGCTCGGCGCGGCCGGACCCGCCGCCGCGCAGGAATCGGAGGCGCCGGCCCCCCAGGAGGTCTGGTTCGGCGACCACATCGCCGTGACCTACGAGGCGCGCCTCGAGGGCGACTGGCTCGTCGTCGAGGCGCGGCACGAGCCGGGCTGGCACACCTACGCGATGGACAACGTCGAGCGCGCCCGCGAGGCGACGGGGCGGGAGCGGCCCGACACGGAGCTGCCCACCCGCCTGACCCCGTCGCCCGAAATCGAGCTGGCCTCGGCCTGGCGACAGACGGCCCCCGCCGACCTCTCGCAGCCCGACATCCGCTGGTACACGTGGGGCTTCGAAGACCGCTCGTTCTTCGCGGCGCGCGTCGCGCGGGCCGACGCCGGGGGCTGGCTGCAGGTGGACGCGCAGGCCTGCACCGACCGGCTGTGCGCGATGGTCGACGCCCTGCCCGTCCCCGTCACGCGGAGCGCCGCGCGGTCCGTCGATCCGGAGGCCCTCGCCGCGGTGGGCGACCCCGATGACGGGCACGCGGCGGCGGCCGCGGCGGGCGGCGTGCGCGCGCGGCTCGCGGCGTTCGGCGACTGGTTCCAGCGGTCGATGGACGTCGAGTGCAGCGGGCGGGTGCCGGTCCTCCGTCTGGTCGAGATCATGGACCCGGGACGCAGCCGGCCGCGGCAGATGAACTGGGTCATGAGCCTCGACGCCGACGAGGACGGGTTCGTCGAGCCGGGCGAGGTCGGCGCCGGCCTCTGGGAGAACCTGGACCACCAGGTCGAGCGCCGCATGCACGGCGACGTCGATGGCGACGGCGTGCTCAGCCTGCGCGAGTACGCGCTCTTCGTGCCGGACCCCGGGGCCGGCACGACCGCAGGGAACGCGAGCGACTACCAGGAGGAGCGCTTCGCGTCCTTCGACCACGACGGGGACCGCCGCGTGAGCCGCGGCGAGATCGTGGAGGAGTTCGCGGCGAGCTACATCGGCCGTCACTGGAGCCGGATGGTCCTGTTCCACCTCGGCCGCGCGGACCGCGACGGCGACGGGGCCGTCGACCGCGACGAGCTGACCGGCGCCGTCGAGGCGGCCGGGGGCACCGCGGGGCCCGAGGCCCTGGACGCCTGGTTCCTCACCCCGGCCGGCGGAGCCGCCGAGCCAGCCGTTGCGCGGCTCGTGCTGGCCGAGCTACCGCGCGCACTCCTCCAAGCGGCGGCGACGGCGGACGGCCGGGCCGCGCTCGAGGCGCCGCTC
>CAXXTG010000001.1:0-49175 GCA_963666855.2 Vicinamibacterales bacterium | reverse complement strand
GCGGCGCTGCGAGCAGTTCGCGAGCCTCGGCCTCGAGCGCATCTACTCGCCGTCGGTGACGAACCGGCCGGTCACCGCCGCCGACTTCGACGCCACGCCGGCCGCCATCCGCGAGGTGGCGGAGATCACCGCGGGGTTCGATCTCATCACGATGATCGAGTTCACGCGCACCTCGACCCACCTGTCCACGCTGACGTCGTCGCTGGCGATGATCCGGGCCGCGGACCATCCCGCCGTCCGGCCGATGATCGATTTCTTCCACTTGTGGTCGGGCATGAGCAAGTTCGAGGATCTCGACCTCCTCGAGCCGGGCGAGCTGGCCCACACCCACTTCCAGGACCTCCTCGACGGCCCCCGCGAGCTCATCGACAACGACTCGCGGATCATCCCCGGCGACGGCGTCGCCCCGGTCGTGCGCATCCTGCAGAAGCTGGCCGAGAAGGAGTTCACCGGCGCGCTCTCCGTCGAGCTGTTCCGGGCGGAACTGGTGCAGGGCGACCCGTTCGAGGTGGCGACCGAGATCCGCGGGAAATGCGAAGCGGTGATGGAAGAGGCGGGAGTGCTGTGAGGAGCCCGGTCATGCGCCACCGGATGAGATGGATCGGCGCGGTCGCCGCCGCGTTGCTGGCCGCCGGCTCGCCCGGACCGGCCGCCGCCCAGACCGATCGGGTCGTCCGGATCGACACCCTGAACGTCCGCGACGTGCTCTACCACCTCGGGGGCGGGGGCGGGAACGGGCTCGCCCTCATCGACGAGATCAACGGCGGCGTGGTCCTCATCGACACCAAGCCGCCGGGGTGGGGCGACGCGGTCCGCGGGGTCATCGAGCAGGTGACCGACCTGCCGGTGACCACCATCATCAACACCCACGCGCACGAGGAGCACGCGGGCAGCAACGCCGAGTTCCCCGACGCGGCGACGATCGTCGCCCACGCCAACGCGCGGGCCGCGATGCTGCGCGACGGCCGGTACGCGGAGGGCGGCCCGGGGCTGCCCACGATCACGTTCACCGACCGCTACTCGCTGCTCGACGACCTCGACCGCATCGACCTGTACCACTTCGGCCCCGGCCACACCGACGGCGATGTCGTGGTGGTCTTCCCCGCGAAGGGCGTCGCCTATCTCGGCGGTCTGTTCCCCGACAAGGCGGTTCCGGTCATCGACCTCGAGCGGGGCGGCAGCGGGCTGGCGTTCGCCGACACGCTCGACCGCGTCGTCGCGTCGATCGACGGCGTCGCGCGGGTCATCACCGGGCACGGTCCGTTCCCTTCGACCTACGCGGGCCGGGGCCGCCGCGAGCGGGGCGCGGCCCGGGCGTGGAGCGGGTTCCTGACCTGGGACGATCTCGCCGAGTACGCCGCGTTCATGCGCGACCTCGTAACCGCGGTCGAGCGGGAGTTTGCGGCCGGGCGCAGCGCCGCCGACGCGGCGGGGGCGCTGGCGCTGCCGGACCGGTACGCCGGCTACGACCTGACGAACCTGCCGGCCGCCGTGGACGCGCTCTACGCCGAGCTCGCCGCACGGTGACGGCGGACCGTCGCTCCGGACGATCCACTGCTCCACGCGATCACAGGATTTGAGGATACGCGCGCATGACTGACTCGAGACTCATCGCGGCGCTGGCCTGCGCCGCCTGCCTGACCGGCGGCGCGGCGGAGGTGGCGGCCGAAGACTGGCCCGAGTTCCGCGGGGCGGGGCGCCTCGGGGTGTGGACCGAGACCGGCATCGTCCGCGAGTTCCCCGAAGGAGGGCTGAAGGCGCGCTGGCGCACGCCCGTCAAGGCCGGCTACTCCGGGCCGGCGGTGGCCGACGGGCGCGTGTTCATCACCGATTGGGAGCCGCAGCGGGGCATGCGCGGCGTCGAGCGGGCGCTGGCCCTCGACGAGGCCACCGGGGAGATTCTCTGGACGCAGTCGTGGGAGGCCGACTACGCGGGCATCCAGTGGGAGATCGGCCCCGGCGCGACGCCCACCGTCGACGGCGACCGCGTCTACGTCCTCGGACGCACCGGCATGCTGACCGCGCTCGCCGTCGACACCGGCGAAATCCTCTGGCGCAAGCACTACGGCGACGACTACGGGGTCGACCGCATGCAGTGGGGCTTCGATTGGGGCTTCGCGAGCGCCCCGCTGGTCGACGGCGAGCGCCTCATTTGCCTCGTCGGCGGTTCACCCGACGCCCGCGTCGTCGCCTTCGACAAGATGACGGGGGAGGAGCTGTGGCGGGCCCTCCCGAGCGAGGCCGACCTCGGGGTCGCCCAGCCCATCATCATCGAGGCGGGCGGGGCGCGGCAGCTCATCATCTGGAACCCCGAGGAGGTCGCCTCGCTCGACCCCGTGACGGGCGACGTCTACTGGCGGCAGCCGTACGTCGTCGGCGGGGCCATGACCGTCGCGGTACCGGTGCAGGTGGGGCCCCGGCTCTTCTTCACCACGTTCTACGACGGGCCGATGATGCTCGCCCTCAACCAGGACCGCCCGGGGGCGGCCATCGCGTGGAAGGGCGGCAGCAACAGCGAGATCCGCACCGAGGGCCTGCACGCGGTGCTCGCCACCCCCATCATCGACGGGGGCTACATCTACGGCATCTGCAGCTACGGCCAGCTCCGGTGCCTCGACGCCGAGACCGGCGAGCGCATCTGGGAGACCCAGGAGGCCACCGTCGAGCGCCGCCGCTGGGTGTCGGGATTCATGGTCAAGAACCGCGACCGCGTGTTTATCAACAACGACCGGGGCGAGCTGATCATCTCGCGGCTGAGCCCCGCCGGCTACGAAGAGATCAGCCGCACGCAACTGATCGCGCCGACCTCCGCCCCCGGCAACCGGCGCGAGCTGCGCAACGTCAGTTGGGTCCATCCCGCCTACGCCAACCGGCACGTCGTCACCCGGAACGACGAGGAGATCGTCAGCTTCTCGCTCGATGCGGCCGATTACTGACGCGTCCGCCGGGGCCTGTGCGGACGCGGCGGGCGCCGCCCCGTCCCCGGACGCGTTCGACGCGGACCCGCGGCGGCGGGAAGCGGGCTGGGCGTCTTGCGTCCGGCCGTCGAAGTGGGCGATCATGCGTAATCCGGTCAGGTGGGATCAGGGAGGGTGACATGAACCATCGGAATCGTGCTGCGGCGGGTCGGGCAATCGCGGTCGCAGTCGCGGCGGGGATGCTGGTCCCGGCCGTCGCCGCCGGTCAGGCGGCCGAGGAGGCCGTGCCGCGGACCGCGTGGGGCGCCCCCGACATCCAGGGGGTCTGGGACTTCCGCTCGATCACCCCGATGGAGCGCCCCGACGATCTGGGCGACCGGGCGTTTCTGAGCGAGGAGGAGGCCTCGAGCCTGGAGCAGGAGACGCTGGCCCGGAACGAGGAGCTCCTGAACCGCCCCGCGCGGCGGACGGAGGTCACCTCGAGCGTGGACCGCGGGGAGGAGGGCGCCCCCGGCTTCTACAACAACCTGTGGCTCGACCGCGGCACCGCCCCCGTCGGCACCCGGCGAACATCGCTGGTCGTCGACCCGCCCGACGGCAAGATTCCGGCCCTCGTCCCCGAGGCGGCCGAGCGGCAGGCGCGACTGCGCGCGGCGCGCGAGGGCGTCGACAACCACTCGCCGACGCCGGGCGGCTGGGTCGAGGACCTCGGAGCCAACGGCCTGCAGTTGCGCTGCATCACCGGCTTCAACGCCGGCCCCCCGATGACCCCGGGCGGCTACAACAACAACGTGCAGATATTCCAGACCCCCGACCACGTGGTGCTGCTCAACGAGATGAACCACAACGCGCGCATCGTCCCCCTGGACGGGCGGCCGGAAATCGACCTGCCGCAGTGGACGGGCGACTCGCGCGGGCACTGGGAGGGCGACACCCTGGTCGTCGAGACCGCGAACTTCCTGCGCGAGACGAGCTTCCGGTCGGGCTCGACCGACGCGAACCTGCGCCTCACCGAGCGCTTCACGCGGACGTCGCGGGGCGTGCTGCTGTACGAGGCGACCATCGACGACCCCACCGTCTGGACGCGGCCGTGGACCTACGAGGTGCCCATGGTGTGGAACGACCAGCCGGTGTACGAGTACGCCTGCCACGAGGGCAACTACGGCCTCTACAACATCCTCGCGGGGGCGCGGGTGGAAGAGGCGGCGGCCGCGGCCGCGGCCGCGAAGTAGCCCGAGGGCGGATCCCCCGCGGGGGCGCACGGCCGCGACGCCCGAGACATGGGCAGCGGCGGTGCCGGCTCGGCGGGGACGATGCGGGTCGACGCGGGTCGAGCGAGTGCGGGGCGCATGAGATGAACGGAGCGCCGAGGCACGCCTCGGTGCCCCGAAGGAGCAACGTTTGGTCGCCGATCCGGGCGACCGAATTCCGTGAACGCGTGGCCGCCGATGCGGGCGGCCGCATTTCTGTGAAGGAAACGACCATGACCATTCGAACCCTCGCCGTGCTCGCGGGCGGCGCCGTGCTCGCGCTCACGCTCCCGGCCCCGGCCGCCGCCCAGTCCGGGAGCGAGGCCCCGCGCACCCCCCACGGGCATCCCGACATCAGCGGCGTCTGGGACTTCCGGACCGTGACCCCGCTCGAACGCCCGGAGGAGTTCGCCGACCAGGCGTTCCTCTCCGAGGAGGAGGTCGCCGCCTACGCCGCCGAGCGCGTGCAGGCCAGCAACGCCGACCGCGACCGGGAGGCCCGCAAGCTCGAGACGACGGACCGGGGCCAGGTCAACGGCACCCGCGAGAGCCGCGACCTCGCCCTCGCCTACAACGACTTCTGGTGGGACCGCGGCGACTCCGTCGTCGAGACCCGCCGGACCTCGCTGGTCGTCGATCCCCCCAACGGCCGGGTGCCGGTGTTGACCCCCGAGGCCGAGGCGCGGGCGGCCGAGCGGCTGCGCATCAACCAGCGGCCCTCGTGGGGCCCCGAGGACCGGCCCCTCGGCGAGCGGTGCATCACCGGCTTCAACTCGGGGCCGCCGATGCTGCCCGCCGCCTACAACATGAACGTCCAGATCTTCCAGACCAGCGACCACGTCGTCATCCTCAACGAGATGGTGCACAACGCCCGCATCGTCCCGTTGGACGGCAGCGACCACGGCACGGTGCCGATGTGGACCGGCGTCTCCCGCGGCCACTGGGACGGCGACACCCTGGTCGTCGAGACGAAGAACTTCCTGCGCGAGACCAGCTTCAGAAACTCGAGCGAGAACCTGCACCTCGTCGAGCGGTTCCGGCGCATGAGCGACGACGTGCTGCTCTACTCGTTCACGGTGACGGACCCGACGACGTGGACGCAGCCGTGGTCGGTCGAGCTCCCGATGCGCAGCAGCGACCTGCCGATGTTCGAGTACGCCTGCCACGAGGGCAACTACGGCATGGACGGTACCCTGACCGGGGCCCGCGCAGTCGAGAAGGCGGCGGCGAACGATGGCCAGTAGGGTTGACTGGTACTACCACCGGTCCGGTTGAACGAGCTGCGGCAAAGTCTCCAAGTTTCTGGAGGCCAACGGGATCGATGTCGCCGAACGCGTGTCGGCGAACCGCAAGCTCGGCCGGGATGACGCCCGCGAGTTGGCCGGGGCGGCGTCGCGCATCATCGTCGCCAAGGGCCGGCAGGTCCGGGAGTTCGAGCCCGGCGGGTCACCCGGCGACGAGGTGATCGACGCGATGGTCGGCGCCACCGGCAACCTGCGCGCGCCGCTGCTGCGGGTCGGCGGGACCCTGCTCGTCGGCTTCAACGCCGACAGCTTCGCCGACGTGCTGGGCTGACCGCGCCGGCTCATCCGACACCGAATGGGACCGCGCGCCGCCCTGGGCACGTTGGTGATCCTCGGGGCGGCGCTCGGCGGCTGCGGGACCGATGCCGGGCCGCCGCCCGGCGGCCGGCGCCCGCCGCCGCCGGCCGCCCGTTCCGCCCCCGCCCCCGGGGCGGACGACAGGCTTCCG
Organism: Vicinamibacterales bacterium; assembly: GCA_963666855.2. Taxonomy (GTDB): domain Bacteria; phylum Acidobacteriota; class Vicinamibacteria; order Vicinamibacterales; family UBA8438; genus JAJEEA01. Next base: position 43,255 of record CAXXTG010000001.1, on the reverse strand, counting down.
CCGGCCGAACCGGCGACGGCCGCCGTTCCCGTCGGGCGTCGCGACCCGCCGGCCGCCCGCGACGGCATCGTCTACCACGTCGTGAAGGGCGCCCGCTTCTTCGACATCCTCGTCGCCCGCATCGGCGACCGCGAGCACATCGTGATCGGCGAGACCGACGACATGTGCCTCGATCTCCCCGACCAGCGCGACTTCGACGGCGACGGCCGCCGCGACGCCCTGGTGTTCCAGAGCCCCCGTTGCCGCGGCGACGCGGCCCCCGGCCTGCTCTTCTTCGTATCCGCCGACACCGATTTCCGTCTGTCCAACCCGTTCCCCGGCCATCGCCCGCGCATCGAACGGTGGAACGGGGAGTGGAGCGTTCTCACCGGTGAAGCCCGCCACGTGCTGCGCGACGGGCGCGCGGTGCGGGTGGACGGCGCGGGTTCTCCGGCTCCGCGGGGGCGGGTGCCGGTGCCGGGTCAGTCCCGCCGTTGACAGAGCCGGCCGCGTCGGGCATCTTGTTCCCCGGCAACGTCCGGGGCCGGCGGGCGACCGATGCGCCGGTCGCCGGCGGCTCCGCCACCCGTCATGACGCCGTCTTCCACCGTCCCGACCCCGAGCGCCCGGCCGCGGACCGGGGCGGCGGCCGCGCCGGGCTGGCACTTCCTGGTGCGGTGGACCGTGGCGTGGCTCGCGGTCGGCGTGGTGCTCGCGGTCGGCGTCTCGTTCGGGGCCGGCGTCGACCTCGGCCCCGTGCTGCGGCTGAGCGTGCTGTTCGCCGAGGTCGTCGGCTTCAGCGCGTATATCTCGACCCGCGTGGTGTTCCCCCTGCTGGCGCGCGTGCCGGGGGCCCTGCGCGTCGTGCTCGAGGCCTCGATCGTGGTGTCGGGCACGATCTTCGGTTCCATCCTGGTCATCTTCACCGATCCGTTCTACGTGGCGGCGCAGCCCCGCGCGGCCCTGCTGCTCGTCGCCTTCAACGCGGTGCTGGCGGCGGGGGTCGCGGTGGCGCTGGGCACCTACGACCGGATGCGCCGTCAGATCGAGGCGTCGTACCAGGTCCTCCGGCAGCGGGACGCCCTCGAGCGCGAGTTGAAGGTGGCCCGCGAAGTCCAGCGCGAGCTGCTGCCGCGCGAGGTCCCCGACGTCGCGGGGCTGGAGCTGGCCGGCGTCTGCCGGCCCGCCATCGCGGTCGGCGGCGACCTCTACGACTTCCTCCAGGCCGCCGACGGCAGGGCGGGTCTGGCCATCGCCGACGTGTCCGGCAAGGGGGTTCCCGCCGCGCTTCTCATGGCCCACCTGCAGGCCTCGATGCGCAGCCGTTTTCCGACCGCGGAGGACCCGGGATCGCTTGCGGCGGGGCTGAACGAGGCGTTGTGCGGCTCGTCGTCCGTCTCGCGCTACGCCACCGCCTTCGTCGCCACGTTCGATCCGGAGACCCGCCGCCTGTCCTACACCAACGCCGGGCACCTGCCGGCCATCATTGTCCGGGCCGGCGGCACCGAGCACTGCGACGAGGGCGGCATGCCCATCGGGTTGTTCGAGGGCGCGACGTACGAGACCGGCGGGCGGACCCTGGACCCCGGCGATCTGCTGGCCCTGTTCACCGACGGGGTGACCGAGGCCCCGGCCCCAGACGGCGAGGAGTTCGGGGCCGCGCGGCTCGCCGACCTGCTGCGCGCCCATCGCGCGCGCCCCCTCGAGACGGTCATCGACGCCGTGCTCGACGCCCTGCTGCGGTGGAGCGGCCCCGTCGACGCCCACGACGACGTCACCCTCGTCCTCGCGAGGGTGCGGTGACCGCGGCCCGCGACGCCGGAGCCCTTGCCGGGTTTGGGGCCGCGCCCGTCCGGGGCGCGCCTTCGGGGACCCCGCGGCCGCCGTCGGGCGTGGGCCGCCTCGCCGGACTCTGGGTCGCGGCGAGCAGCCTCGCCGGCCTCGCCGTCGGCCTCGGGGTGAGCGCCTTCCAGGGCGACGGCGTCGAGCGTCCGACCCTCATGATCTCGACGCTGTTCGCGAACGTGGTCGGCGTCACCGCCATGGTCTGTTCGGTCTGGCTGTTCCCGCGGCTGCGGGGGCGCTCGGGCCTGCTCCGGTTCCCCATGCTCGTCCTCGCGCTGCTGTCGGGCGCGGTCCTCGGCAGCTTGGCGGTCCTCGGGGCCTATCCGCTGTTCATCTTCCGCGAGCCGCGCCTCGCGGTCGGCATCGTCGTCCTCAACAGCGTCCTCGCCCTCGTGGTGGGGGGCGTCGTGCTCGGCTACGAGGAGATGCGGCTGCGGCTGCAGGACGCCCTGCGCGAGATGCGCGAGGTGCGGCTGGTCGAGGCGCGGCTGCGCGAAGAGGCGGCGCGCGCCGAGTTGGCCGCGCTCCAGGCCCGGATCAACCCCCACTTCTTCTTCAACACCCTCAACACCATCGGCGCGCTGGTCGAGGAGGACGCGCGGACGGCCGAGGAGCTGCTGGAGACCCTCGCCGACCTCTTCCGCTACGCGTTCGCCGCGGCCGACGCCGCGCCCGTCGCCTTGCGCGACGAGATCGCCTTCACCAGGGGCTACCTGCGGATCGAGCAGGCCCGCTTCGGCGATCGGCTCCGGGTGACCTGGGACGTCGGGCCGGACTCGCCGCGGGTGCGGGTGCCCGGCCTGATCCTCCAGCCCCTGGTCGAGAACGCGGTGGGGCACGGGCTTGCGCCGCGGGCGCGCGGCGGGCGCATCGACGTTTCGACGGTGCTCGATGACGATGTCCTGCGCATCGACGTGGTCGACGACGGGGTCGGCCTCTCCGGCGGCGGAGACGACCTGATCCGCGACGGCCACGGCCTGGGCAACATCGCCGGCCGGCTCCGCGCCGCCTACGGCGCGCGCGCGGCCCTCGCGCTGTCCGCCGGGCCGGGCGGCGCGGGCTCCCGCGCGCGGCTCACCCTGCCCGCCGCCCCGGCCGGCTCGCAATCCGCGGGGAAGGCGCCGTGACCTACCGCTGCGTCGTCATCGACGATGAGAAGCCGGCCCGCGACCGGCTGAAGCGGCTGCTCGCCGCGCATTCCGACTTCGAGATCGTGGGCGAGGCCGCCGACGCCGGGGCGGCGGTCCGGCTGATCGACGAGGCCGCGCCCGATCGTCTGCTTTCTCGACGTGCGGATGCCCGAGGGCACCGGCTTCGACGTCATCGAGCGGGTGAAGCACGTGCCCCACGTCGTCTTCGTCACCGCCTACGACCGCTACGCGGTGCCCGCGTTCGAGGTGAAATCGATCGACTACCTGCTGAAGCCGGTCGGCCGGGAACGGTTCGCGGAGGCCGTCGACCGCGCCCGCGAGCGCATCGACGCCGCCGGCCCGGCCCGGCGCATCCTCGACGAGCTGGACGGCCTGCGGCGATCCGTCGGCGGGGGAGCCGCCGCGGCGCCGCGGCCCGACCGCGTCAGCGTCCGGCGCGGCCCCCGGATTCTCCTGCTCGACCCGGACGAGATCGTCTGGTTCGAGGCGGAGGACACCCTCGTCTTCGCGCGGACCGCGGCCGGGCGGTTCCTCGTCGACCGCACCCTTTCCGATCTCGAACGGCACCTCGATGGGCAGTTCTTCCGCGCCCACCGGGGCTGCCTCGTCAATCTCGGGCGCATCACCGAGATCCGGCCCGCCGACGCGGGCGCCTGCACCATCGTCTGCGCCGGCGCGGGCACGGTGGTTCTGTCCCGCCGGCAGGCCCGGCGGCTGCGCGAGATATTCCCGTGGTGAAAACCCGGGCGGGGCCGGGAGGACCACCGCGCCCTCCTCGATACGGGCTGCCGACCGGCCATCGGCCGTTCCCGACCGCCGGCGACTTCCAGGCGGCCGCCGATCTCGATCCGGTTGATTCCCCGCGCGCGGGGGTTGCACCATTCCGTCAGGGAGGAAACATGGTTCACAGGGTGATGGGGTTGATGCTGACGGCGATGTTGGCGGCGGTGCCCGCGCCGGCCGCGGCGCAGGAGGCCGGACTCGGCCCGGAGGTGACCGTCGCGGCCGGCGAGGTCCGCGAGGGCGACCTCTACGCGGCGGGCGAGGCCGTCCGCGTCCACGGGCGGGTGGCCGGAGACCTCGGGGCGGCCGGGCAGCGGGTGCTCGTCGACGGGCGGGTCGACGGCGACCTGTTCGCGGCGGCCCGGACCGTCGACCTGCGGGGTCCCATCGGCGACTCCACCCGGGTGGCCGCGGACCAGGTCACCGTGAACACCACGATCGACGGCGACCTGATCGCCGGGGCGAACCGGGTGCAGATCCTCGAGGATGCCGTCATCCGGGGAGGCGTCGCGGCCGCCGCCAGCAGCCTCGAGATCGACGGGACGGTGGAGGAGGACCTGCGCGCGGCGGCGGGGGAGATCATCGTCCGCGGCACCGTCCGGGGCGACGCGAACGTCATCGCCGACCGCCTCGACCTCGCCCCCGAGGCGCGCATCGAGGGCGACCTCGACTACCGGGCGCGCATCCCCCTGAGCCCGGAGGCGGCGGCCCGGGTGGCCGGGGCGGTGCGCTACCAGGAACCGATCGACGGGGACGACGAGGACGGCGGCGGCGCGTGGAGCTTCCTCTTCTGGATTTGGCAGGCGGGGGCGGCGCTGCTCGCAGGCATACTGGCCGTCGCGCTGTTCCGGCGCGTCGTGCAGGAGCTGGCCTCGGCGATCGCGGGCGAGACCACCCTCGGCGCGCTGCTCGGCTTCGGCGCGTTCCTGATCGTGCCCGTCGCGGCGCTGGCCGTGATGATCACGGTGGTCGGCCTGCCGATAGGCGTCATCGCCGTGCTGATCTTCGGCGTGGCCCTGTACGTGGCCAAGCTCCCCGTCGCGGTCTGGGCCGGCGGGCGGTTGCTGGCCCGCGCCGGCCGCCCCGACGCGTCGCCGTACGCGGCGATGGCCGTCGGCGTTCTGCTGCTCTACCTGTTGTTCGAGATCCCCTGGCTCGGGGGCCTCTTCTGGCTTGCGGCGACCTGGCTGGGCCTCGGCGCCATGGTCCTGGCGGGCCGCCGTCATCTCCTGTCCGCCCGGGCGTGACCCGCGGGGAGCCGGGCTGACCCGGCTTCGGCTCCCGTTCCGCTTCGGCGGGGCGGGAACCCGCTCATACGCAGGCTTGCCGATGGCCGCGTCGGCGGAACGCCGAGAGGCCGCCGCCTCGCCGGCTACCCCGCGAGGCCCGGCAGCGGGCCGCTCGTGTCGATGAAGTCGCCGCGCTGTCCGCGCGCGTACCTCAGGCCGACGTGGTCCACATCGAGCCCCATCGCGCGGGCCGCGCTCACCAGCATGCGCTGGTGGGGGAGGCCCGAGAACCGGGTCGAGCCGCCGGTGAGGATCTGGGACGGCACCCGCATCTCCGCCGGCGTCCCGTGCGGCCAGTACAGGTAGCGCCCCGTCCGGAACGCCCATTCGCCCCCGATGAGCACGGGGCAGTAGTGGCGGTAGCCGTGCCACCCGTCGCCGAGTTCGGAGCCCCAGACGATGAGGGTGTTGTCCATGACGGCCCGGCCGTCGGCGTCGGGAACCGCCTCGAGCGCGCTCACGAGGCGGGCGACCTGGGCGGCGTGGTGGCGGACGTAGTCGGTCATCGCGGCGTACTTGGCGGGGTCCTCGTGGATGTAGTGCGCGATGCCCTTGTGCACCTTGTCGCTGATGCGGTCGGCCCCGAACTCGGCCGTGGGCATCTCGCCGAGCGACAGGGTGACGACGCGGGTGATGTCGCAACTGAAGGCGGCCGCGACGACGTCGGTGAAGGCGTCGAAGCGCAGGTCGTAGCGCTCGAACTCGGCCGCGGGCTGCGCCGGAGCGTCGCACGCCAGGGCGGCGAGACTCTCCAGGCGGTGGCCCAACCGCTCGACGAGCCCGAAGTGGGTCTCGATCCGGGCGCGCTCGCCGGCCGTGAAGCGGGGGGCCAGCTCGCGGTACTCGCGCCACGCGAAGTCGAGGGTCGTGCGGCGGCGCCGGCCCACCGCGTCGCCCGACGAGGCCGGCCCGAAGACCCGGTTCCACGCCCCGAGCGGCGACCGCTCGGCCGGCAGGCGCATGCCCCCCGGGTTGTAGCTGATGGGGCGGCCCGCCTCGAGGGCGGCGTCGAGCGACAGCTCGAGCGAGGGCAGGTGGTCGGGCCTCGCGACGTGCGCGGCGACGAGCTGGTCGAGCGACGGCGACACCGACCGCGTGTCGCGCGCCGCGAAGTCGGCGTTGTCGCCGGTCCAGGCGTGAATCCACCCCCGGTCGTGCCGGTTGCCCCCGGCGTCGAGCTCGGCGGTGGCGAGCGACAGCCCGTCGAGGGCGAGGACGCGCCGGCGGTGCGGGTGCAGCGGGGCGAGGGGCCGGCTGAAGTCGCCCGCCGCGAGCGGCGCCAGGTCGAGGGTCCACGGCTCGTCCCCGGACCGGGCGGGGTGGCGCATCCGCCAGCCCTCGTAGGGCCAGCCGTGGCAGTGGCTGATGACCACGAGGCGCCGGACCGGGCCCCCGGCGGGGGCGAACGCCCGCAGCGCGGCGCCGGGCAGCGCCGCCCCGAGGGCGGTCAGCCCGCCCATCCGCAGCACGTGTCGTCGCGGAATCATTCACGGCCTCCCGTCTCGGCGTCGAGCAGCGCGGCGCCGGGGGCGGTCAGCCCGCCCATCCGCGGCGCGTGTCGTCGCGGGATCATTGCGCGGCCTCCCGTCGCGGCGCCGGACGGCGCCGCCGGCCCGCCCGTCCGCGGCGCGCGCGGTCGCGGGGTCATTCGCGGCCTCCCGTCGCGCCGTCGCCCGGCCGTCGGCGGAAGAGGTCGCTGCCGGCGATCGACACCAGCAGCTCCTTGATGGAGTCGTCGGCGCGGAAGCCCGCCCGCAGCGCGTCGAGCCCGGGCGCCGCCGCGTCGATCCGCTCGCCGAGGGCGTAGCGCGTCCAGTGCAGCACGTAGCAGTCGCGCGCCCGGTCGCTGGCCGCGAGCCGGTGGGCGAAGTCGACGCCGTCGGTGAAGGCGATGCGCTCCCCGCCCGCCAGGGTCAGCGACCCGCCCGCGTCCACCGGCTGGCCGTTGTCGTGCGAGCGCCACCGGCCGACCGCATCGTAGTGTTCGAACGCGAACCCCGGCGGATTGATCGTCCGGTGGCACGTGTCGCACGTCCCCGGCCGGGTGGCGGCGGCGGTGCGCTCGCGGTTCGTGCTCTCGGCGGTCAGGGTGTCGGGGGGCAGCGCCGTCTCGGCCCCCTGGACCGGCGTGCCGAGGTGCATGCAGGCGAGCCGCTCGAGCACCCGGACGCCGCGCGGGATGGGCCCCGGCTGCACCGCGTAGGCGCCGAGGGCGAGGACCGCCGGCAGGGTCAGCACGCCCGCCCGCTGGTCGGGGGGGAAGCTCGCGGGATAGAGGGTCAGCGGCCTGCGCCGGCCGATGGAGGCGACCACGAGATCGATGGTCCGGGTGACCTCCGGGCCTTCGACGCGCCGGGCGCCGTCGCCGTAGATGGGGGCGGTGGCGTCCGACATGTGGCCGCGGTGGTCGGTCATCAGCGCCGTGAACGTGCCGGCGCCGTCGAAGACCGTCCGTTCGACGAAGAGCTCGGTCTCGATCTTCATCGAGTGGCGCACCGGTCCCAGGATGGCCGGCCACTCGACGTCGTCGTCGCGGGCGGTGGCGAGCCGGGGCTCGACGCCGAACAGGGGGCCGAACGCCCGCCGGGCCGGCGCGACGAGCAGCACGTCGTCGGTGCCGAGCCATTGGTGGTGGAAGCGCGCGAGGGCGGGCCGCGCCTTCGGGTCGTCGAGCATCCGCCGCGCCTGGGCCTTGATGCCGGCCCGGGTCGCGAGATCGCCGGCCCCGGCCGCCGCGAAAAGCGCGTCGTCGGGCATCGAGTCCCACAGGAAGTAGGAGAGGCGCGACGCCAGCGCCCACCGGCTCAGGGGCTTGGTGCCGGCCATGTCGGCCGGCCGACTTGGCGCGGCGCCGCGGTCGCGGCGCCGCGGATCGTCGGCGTCGCCGGCTTCCGGCTCGACCCGGAAGTGGAAGGTCGGGGTCTGCAGGATGCCGGCCACCGTCAGCGCGACCGCCTCGTCGAGGGGGCCGGCCGCCGCGTTGGCCCGCCAGAACGCCTCCAGCCGCCGACCCTCCCCGGCGCGGAGGGGGCGGCGGTAGGCGCGGCGGGCGAAGCGCTCCAGGCTCGCCCACGCGCAGGCCGCCCGCTCGGCCGCGGGCAGGGCGGTCCACCCGTCGCAGGTGAAGAACGTCGGCGACACGAGGGCGAACGACGCGAAGTGCATGGCCGCGAGATGCAGCTCCTCGACCTGGTAGGACGACGGCGCCTGCCCCTCGGCGATGCCCTCGAACCCCTCGGAGCCGGCCTCGGCCGGGAACCGCCACGGCCACACCGGCGGGGGCGGCGGCGCCACGAAGACCCCCTTGCTCGGCTCGCGCCGGGGGCTGATGCGGTCGGCGACGGCGGGGCGCGGGGGCCAACGATCGCCGTCGCGGGGGAAGCCGAAGAGGTCGGCGACGGTGTTGTTGTACTCGGCCGGGGTCAGGGCGGGGGCGGCGGCGGTCGGGGGGGTGGTCGACGCCGCCTGTGTCTGGCCGCGGGCCTCCCCCGGAGCGGGGATTCCGGAAAGCGCCGCGGCCAGCAGCGCCGACGCGAAGCGACCCCTCATGGCCCGTTCATTCTAACCCGGAAGCGGGGCGGGCCCACCGGCCGCCATTCTCCGAGAAGCCACTCCGGGCCGCGTTGAGTGAAGGGGCGGGGGGCAAGGGGTGGTGGCGTCCCCAACGGGATTCGAACCCGTGTCTCAGCCTTGAAAGGGCTGGATCCTAGGCCTCTGGACGATGGGGACGCGGGAATGCGCCGTGCGTCCGGAGTCGTCCGCCGCGCGGTCGACCTCGGAGCGCCACTGAACGCTCCAGTATACGCCACTTTGGCCTCTGTGTAAACGGCGTTTCGTCGTCCGGTCGAAGACGGATCGGCGCTTCCGGGGCGGCCGCGTACGGGAGGTGCGCGTGCCGACCGGCCCGCGCGCCGAATTCCGGCCCGCGCGCTACGCGTCCGGCGGCCGTGCGTCAACTCCTGTCTCCGTCGGGGGATCCCCGGTTGACGGCTATGGTCCGGGTCGTCGAGGCGCGGTTGTGGACCGGCGGTTGCCTTCCGCGGCGGTCGAGATGCCCGACACGTCGTCTTCGGGCCGGCGGCGCGGGCTGCAAACGCCTGAGACCATGGGACTTGTCTGCGTGGCGGGCGGGCCGCGGGAAAACTGGCCGGCTTCTTGCTGTGACTGAGGGTCCCGCCGCCACGCGGCGGCCCGCGTGCTCGACCCCGTTACGGGGTCGCCGCACCGGCGGCGGGGCGTTAGCCGGTCACCGAGTCCCGGACGGGCCGGCGGCCATCGGAGTCCCTTGCGAGAGGAGAGAAGAAGATGCGACGAGTGCTGTGGAGTGTGATGGTGGTGCTGGCGCTGTGCGCCGGTCAGCCGGGCGGGGCCCAGGTCCAGGAGGCGGCGCCGTCCGAGGCGCTCGGCGGGCAGCCGGCGCTGATCGATCTCAATACCGCGACGGCGATGGAGCTCGACGCGCTGCCGGGGGTCGGACCCCGGACGGCGGAGCGGATCCTGGAGTACCGTCGTGAGCACGGCGGTTTCGAGAGGATCGAGGACCTGATGGACGTGCGCGGCATCGGCGAGCGCACCTTCCTCCGGCTGAAGCCGCTGGTGACGGTCGCGGCCTCCGAACCCGATGCCGGCCAACGTCCATAGCCGGACGGTCGTCCGGCGCGCCCCGGGGCCCTGCCCCCGGGGCGCGCCGGGGAGCGGGAAACGCTCGCCGGGGCCGGCCCGCGCCGATAAGCGGGCCCGCACCGCCGGATTCACCCTGATCGAGGCCAGCGTCGTGCTGCTCCTGCTGGGGGTGTCGGCCGCTCTGGCGCTGCCGTCGATGCGGTTGGGGCTCGACGGCATCCGCGGGGCCGCCGCCGCCCGCCATCTCGCGGCTCTCGCCCAGTCGACCCGGGTGCGGGCGGTGACGCAGTCGGTCCACGTTGGGTTGCGGTTCGAGCGCGAGGGCGACGGGTATCGGTACGCCCTGTACGCGGACGGGAACGGCAACGGCCTGCGCGCGCGGGAGGTTCGAAGCGGGGTGGACGTGCGGCTGACCGACTTCGAGCGCATCGGCGACCGCTTTCCCGGCGTCGCCATCGGCATCGCGGCCGGCGTGCCGGGCATCTCCGGCCGCGGGACCCTGCCGGCCGGCTCCGATCCGATTCGGTTCGGGGCGTCGGACGGTCTGACGTTCAGCCCGTTGGGCACCGCGGCCGGCGGAACCCTGTATCTGCACCACCGGTCGGGGCGGCAGTTCGCGGTGCGGGTGCTGGGCGCGACCGGGCGGATCCGCATCCTCGAGTTCCATCAGGACACGGCATCGTGGGTGCCCCGATGACGAGCCGGCGCGGCGAGCGCCGCCGCCACGTTCGCCGCCCCGCGGCCGACGCCGCGTGGTCGCGGGGGGCTCGCCTCCGGCCCGGCCTCGACGCCGCGCTCTTGGACGTCTCGCCGGGGGGCGTGCTGGTGGAGACGGCGGCCCGGCTCCGGCCCGGCATGAAGACCGTGCTGCACCTGAAGCCGCGCAGCGGCGAGCTGCGGGCGGCCGGTGAAGTCGTGCGGGCCTGGGTCTCCGCCATCCGGCCCGACCGGGGCGTTCTCTACCGTGGAGCGGTGCGGTTCGACCGGTCGATCGATCTGCCGGAGACGAGCTGACGCGGGCGGCCGGTCGCCGAGCGCGTACTGCACCGGCAGGATGGAGCGGGTTCTTCGACGGCTCCCGCCGGGGAACACGCGCGGAAACGGCGGCGTGGCGGGCGCGGCACCGCGGGTGCGACGCCGGACAGCAACGGCAACGCCGTCGCCAACCCCGGAATCGGCATCTCAGGACCGTCCCCGCCGGGTCCCCGGGGGCCACCGTCTCAGGACGGAGCCCGGGAGTCCGGCGGGGCGGCGCCGCGGTTCCGCGCGGAAAGCCGGGTACGTGTCAACACGTTGACATTTCTGTGTCATTTGCATACCATCCGTGCGTTTGTCCGCGCGGCACCCCGCGTGTCGTGCGCCCGACTTCCACCCCGGAGCCTTCGTGGCCACTGCGTCAGGGCGTGCATCACCATGGCTGACCTGTCGATGTCGTGTCCGAATCCCATCGTTCACCCCGACGATTCCGTCGAGCGCGGGCAGCGGTTCCTGGAATTCCTCGCCGTGCTCGAGGCCAGGACCTTCGGCGCCGCGAAGATCGGAGGCCTGGAGGCCGCCGTGCCGGCGGCCGTCGAGCGCCTGATTCCGATTCGCGGCGCGCGGCTGACGGCGGCCCCCGCTCCTCCCCTGGCCGCGCGCGAGGGACCGGCCGAGGCGTCGTTGCGGTTTCCCGTGCCGGTGCCCTCGCGCGGCGACCTCGCGCTGGAGGTGAGCATCGATCCCGGTTTCGTGCTCGATGCGTGGGATCGGCAGGCGCTGCGCCAGGCGGCCCGGGTGATCGGTCTGCTCATCGCGTCGCGGAGCCAGACCGCGCCGCCGCCCGGCCAACCGCCGGAGCCGGCGCCGCCGCTGGTCGGTTCGAGCGTCTCGATGCGCCGGCTGCGGCGGCAGATCGAGCGGGTTGCCGAGACCGACTTCACGGTCCTCATCGAGGGCGAGTGCGGTTCCGGCAAGGAGCTGGTGGCGCGCCAGGTGCACGAGCTGAGCCGACGCCGCCAGGGGCCCTTCGTGGCCGTGAACTGCGCCGCCCTGGTCGAGACTCTGCTCGAGGCGGAGCTTTTCGGCATCGAGGACCGGGTGGCGACGGGGGTGCGGGCGCGCCGCGGCAAGTTCGAACTCGCCGACCAGGGCACGCTGTTCCTGGACGAGGTCGCCGATCTGTCGCCGGCCGCGCAGGCGAAGCTGCTGCGGGCCATACAGGAGATGTCGGTCGAACGGGTCGGCGGAAACGGGGCGCGGGCGGTGGACATCCGCATCGTCGTCGCGACGAATCAGCGGTTGCAGGGGTTGGCGGACGCGGGGCGGTTCCGCACCGATCTCTACTACCGCCTGGCGGGAGTCGAGCTGAACGTGCCGCCGCTACGCCATCGCCGGGACGATGTCGTCGCGCTCGCTCGGCACTTCCTGGCGAGACATGACGGACTGCGCCGGCTGACCCTGTCGGAGAGCGCCGCCGACGCCCTGCGCGCTCACGACTGGCCCGGGAACGTGCGGGAGCTGCAACGCGTCGTCGAACGGGCGCTGGCCCTGGCCGGGGGCGACACCATCGACTTGGAGGACCTGCCGGGCGAACTGACCCGCGACTACAAGGAGCTGCTGCAGCCGTCCGTCGTCCGCGCCGAGTCGATGCGGGCGTGGGGAAGCCGCTATGCGCGGCTGATGCTCGAGCGCTGCGGTCGCAACAAGCGCCGTACCTGCGAGGTGCTGGGCATCAGCTACCACACGCTGCAGTCGTACCTGCGCCACCCGTCCTGAACGGCCGGACCGGATTGGGCGTGCCGCCCCGGACGTCCCGGACGGCGGCGGGCGGCATCTTGACCTCCCGCGGGTCCCATAGTACGTTGGGTGTGTTCTCACCGCTTGCCGGCGGCGGGCCGGGGCCGCGCCCGCAGCCGGATCTCATTCCGCGGCCGGCACTTCCGGCGGGCACCGCCCACCACGGCCGATTCTAACCGTGCCATGACCGACGCCCCGGTTCCCGCCCGGTTCAAGACGGCCCTGCATGGACGTCACGTCGCCCTCGGGGCGAAGATGGTGCCGTTCGCGGGCTGGGAGATGCCCCTCCGGTACAGCGGCATCGCCGACGAGCACCTCGCGGTGCGCCGGGCCGCCGGGCTGTTCGACGTCAGCCACATGGGCCAGATCGAGGTCGCGGGGGCGGACGCCCTCGCCGCCGTGCAGCGCGTGTCGACCAACGACGCGGGCCGCCTCGACGTCGGGCAGGCGCAGTACTCGGCTCTCGCGACGCCCGAGGGCACGTTCTTCGACGACCTCCTGGTGTACCGGCTGGCCGACGACCACTTCCTGCTGGTGGTCAACGCCGCCAACGTCGAGCCGGGCTTCCGGTGGATTCAGGACGGCATCGCGGGCATCGGCGACGCGGTGGCCGTGGACACCAGCTCGCGGTACGCCCTGCTCGCGGTCCAGGGACCGCTGGCCCTCGACGTCATGCAGCCCCTGACCGACGTCGATCTCGCGGCCATCCGGTACTACCGCTTCGCCACCGGCGAGGTCGCGGGGGTCCGCGCGACGATCTCGCGCACCGGGTACACCGGAGAAGACGGGTTCGAGGTATTCGTCTCCCCGCAGGCGGCCGACAAGCTGTGGTCGGCGCTGATGTCGGCCGGCCGACATCACGGGATGCGGCCGGCGGGGCTGGGCGCGCGCGACACCCTGCGTCTCGAGGCGGCGATGCGCCTCAGCGGGCAGGATGTCGACCGGACGACGACGGTGCTCGAGGCCGGTCTCGGCTGGATCGTGGGCTGGGACAAGCCCGACTTCATCGGGCGCGAGGCCCTGGTGAAGCAGCGCGAAGCCGGCGTCGAGCGCAAGCTGGTCGGGCTCGAGATGGCGGGGCCGGGCATCGCGCGCCAAGGCTACGGCGTCTACGCGGGCGGCGGGCCGGTGGGCCGGGTGACCAGCGGCACCCGCACGCCGTTCCTTGAGAAGGCCGTCGCCCTCGCCTACGTCCCCGCCGCGGGCGCCGCGCCCGACACCGAGTACGAGGTGGACATCCGCGGGCGCCGCGTTCCCGCCCGGGTCGTGCCGTTGCCGTTCTACAAGCGTCCGAGATGATCAGCCATGTATCCGAGTGACCGGCTCTATACGAAAGACCACGAGTGGATCATGATCTCCGGGGCGACGGCCCGGATCGGCATCACCGACTATGCGCAGGACCAGCTCGGCGACGTCGTGTACGTCGAGCTGCCCGAGGTGGGGCGGCAGTTCGACCAGGGCGCCCAGTTCGGGTCGATCGAGTCGGTGAAGGCGGTGTCCGACCTGTACTGCCCCCTGGCGGGCCGGGTGACGGAGGTGAACACGGCCCTGGCGGCGGCCCCCGAGACGGTGAACGCTGACCCCCACGGCACGTGGATGATGGTCATCGAGCTGACGGATCCCGCCTCCGCTTCCGGGCTCCTCGACTCGGCCGCCTACGCCGAGCTGGTGAAGTAGGCGGACCGGCGTGACCCCCCCACGAGCCGACCGGTTCTCCGACCGGCACATCGGGCCCCGTCCGGGCGATGTCGACGCGATGCTGGCGGCGGTCGGCGCCCCGTCGATCGAGGCGCTGATCGACGAGGCGGTGCCCGCGGGCATCCGGCTCGATGCGCCCCTGCGGACGCCGGGGCCGGAGACCGAGGCCGCCTACCTCGCCCGCCTGCGCGGCCTCGCCGCCCGGAACCGGCCGGGCCGGGCCTTCATCGGCCTGGGTTACTACGGCTGCGTCATCCCGAGCGTCATCCTGCGCAACGTCTTCGAGAACCCCGGCTGGTACACCCCGTACACGCCGTATCAGGCGGAGGTGGCGCAGGGCCGCCTCGAGGCGCTGCTGAACTACCAGACCATGGTCGGCGACCTGACGGGGATGCCGGTGGCCAACGCGTCGCTCCTCGACGAGGCGACGGCGGCGGCGGAGGCGATGGCGCTGATGCACCGCGTCCGCTCGCGCACCGCCCCCGGCGCGGATCGGCTGCTGGTGTCGCGGGGCTGCTTCCCCCAGACCGTCGAGGTCGTGCGGGGCCGGGCCGAGCCGCTCGGCATCGCGGTCGAGGTGGGCGACCCCGCGGCGATGCGGTTCGACGGGACGGTCTTCGGCGTCCTGCTCCAGACCCCGGCCGAGGACGGCGCGGTCCTCCCGATCGCCGACGTCGTGGCCCGCGCCCACGGGGCCGGGGCGCTGGCCGCCGTCTGCACCGACCTGCTGGCCCTGACCCTGCTGACCCCGCCCGGCGAGCACGGGGCCGACGTGGTGGTCGGCAACTCGCAGCGGTTCGGGGTCCCGATGGGGTACGGCGGGCCGCACGCGGCGTTCTTCGCCACCCGCGGGGCGTTCGTGCGGCAGATGCCGGGGCGCGTCATCGGCCTCTCGGTCGACCGGCACGGCGACCCCGCCTACCGGATGGCGCTGCAGACCCGCGAGCAGCACATCCGGCGCGACCGGGCGACGTCGAACATCTGCACCGCCCAGGCCCTGCTCGCGAACCTCGCCGGCTTCTACGCGGTCCACCACGGCCCCGACGGTTTGCGCGCCATCGCCGCCCGCGTGCACGGGCTGGCCCGGCGGCTCGCGGCGGGGCTGCGGGCGTTGGGCCTCGCGCCGACGCATCCGCACTTCTTCGACACCGTCACCGTTCCGCTGCCGCCGGGCGACTTGGAGCGGCTGCGGGGCGGCGCCGCGGCGGCCGGGATGCACTTCCGCTACCGCGGCGACGGGGCGGCGGGCATCGCCCTCGACGAGACCGCGACCGCCGGCGACGTCGACCGCATCGTGTCGCTCGTCGCGGGCGCGCTCGGCCGGCCGGCCCCGCCGTCCGCCGCCCGGCCCGCGGATGACGCGGCCGCCGGCGGGTCCCGCTTCCGCGATCAGAGCCAGGGCCTCGACGGCGGGGCGGCAGCCCCGCTGACCGAGTACCCCGCCCCCGACTGGCCGGAGGCCCTCGTGCGCACGTCGGCGTATCTGACCCACCCGGTCTTCCACCGGCACCGGTCGGAGACGCAACTGATGCGCTATCTGAAGCAGCTCGAGCGGCGCGACCTGGGTCTCGACACCTCGATGATCCCCCTCGGGTCGTGCACGATGAAGCTGACCGCGGCGTCGGCCATCCGCGCCGTGAGCTGGCCGGCGTTCGCCGCCGTCCATCCGTTCGCGCCGCCGGAGACGGCCGGGGGCTACCGGGCCGTGTTCCGCGAGCTCGAGGCGGCGCTCGCCGAGATCACCGGGCTGCCGGCGGTGTCGCTGCAGCCGAACTCGGGGGCGCAGGGCGAGCTCGCGGGGCTCATGGTCATCCGCGCCTGGCACCGCGACCGCGGCGGCGGGGGCCGCGACGTGGTGCTGATACCGGCGTCCGCCCACGGCACCAACCCGGCCAGCGCGGCCATGGCGGGGATGCGGGTCGTGGTGGTCGCCTGCGACGACCGCGGCAACGTGGACCTCGAGGATCTCCGCGCCAAGGCGGCGGCGCACCGCGACGCCCTGTGCGGGCTGATGATCACGTATCCGTCCACCCACGGCGTCTTCGAGGACGCCGTCCGCGAGGTCTGCGGCATCGTCCACGACGCCGGCGGTCAGGTCTACATGGACGGCGCGAACCTGAACGCCCAGGTCGGGGTGACCAGCCCCGCCGCGATCGGGGCCGACGTCTGCCACATCAACCTGCACAAGACGTTCGCGATTCCCCACGGCGGCGGCGGGCCCGGCATGGGGCCGATCGCCTGCGCCGCGCACCTCGCGCCGTACCTGCCGGGGCATCCGCTGGCCCCGGTCGGCGGCGAACGGGCGATTCCCCCCGTCTCGGCGGCGCCGTGGGGGAGCGCCAGCATCCTGCTGATCTCGCACGGCTACGTGCGGATGCTCGGTCCGAACGGTCTGCGGCGGGCCACCGAGGCCGCGATACTCGGCGCCAACTACGTCAAGGCGCGCCTCGCCCCGCACTACGACGTGCTCTACGCGCGGGCCAACGGGCGGGTCGCGCACGAGCTGATCCTCGACCTGCGGGGGCTGAGACGCACGGGGGTCACCGAGCTCGACGTCGCCAAGCGCCTCATGGACTACGGATTCCACGCCCCCACGGTCTCGTTCCCGGTGCCCGGCACGATGATGGTCGAGCCGACCGAGAGCGAGCCGCGCGAGGAGCTCGACCGGTTCTGCGACGCGCTGATCGCCATCCGCGCGGAGATTCAGGCCGTGGCGGACGGCGCCGCCGACCCCGTCGACAACGTGCTGAAGAACGCCCCCCACACCGCGGCCGAGGCGACGGCCGACGCCTGGCCGCATCCCTATACGCGGCAACAGGCGGTCTACCCGCTGCCTTTCGTGCGCGAAAACAAGTTCTGGCCGGCGGTGGGGCGGGTCGACGACGCCCACGGCGATCGCAACCTGATCTGCGCCTGCCCGCCCGTCGAGGCGTACCAGGATTGACCCGGTCCGGCGTGGCGGGGGAGCCCGTCGGCGCGCCGCCGGATCC
Organism: Vicinamibacterales bacterium; assembly: GCA_963666855.2. Lineage (GTDB taxonomy): Bacteria > Acidobacteriota > Vicinamibacteria > Vicinamibacterales > UBA8438 > JAJEEA01. Next base: position 26,122 of record CAXXTG010000001.1, on the reverse strand, counting down.
GCCGCCTCCGTTAGGGTGCGCCGGCCCGGGGGTGGCCGGATGCGGCCTCGGGAGGGGGACCGGTCCGTGTGCGGCGGGAGTCAGTCCGCCCCGCGGGTCAGGGCGTCGGCCCGCTCGCGCAGCCTCGCCAGCAGGCGCCGGGCCACCGGCCCCGGCGCGCCGGACCCGATGGTCCGGCCGCCGACCCCGACCACCGGGACGATCTCGCGGGTGGTGCTCGTGATGAACAGCTCGTCGACCGCCGGCAGGTCCGCCTCGCGCAGCACCGCCTCGCGCACCGGGACCCCGATGTCGGCCCCGACCTCGAAGAGCAGGTTCCGCGTCACCCCCTCGAGCAGCCCGGCGTCGAGCGGCGGGGTCAGGACGACCCCGTCCCGCACCACGAACAGGTTCGACTGCGAGCACTCCGCGAGCTCGCCCCGGTGGTTCAGGAGAATGGCCTCGTACGCGCCCTCGCGCACCGCCTCCTGCATCGCCAGCACGTTGTTCAGCAGGTTGTTGGACTTGATGACCGGATCGACGCTGCGGGGATGGTTGCGCACGACGCTCGCCACGACCAGCCGCACCCCGTCCCGGTGCACCCGGTCCGGCGACTCGCGGTGCGGACGGGCGATGATGACGACGGTGGGAGTCCGGCAGACGGCGGGGTCGTAGCCGAGGTCGCCGACCCCCCGGGTGACGAGAATCCGCAGCATCACCTCGCCCCGCGGGTGCACGCCGCGCATGGTGCCGCGCATCCGGGCCTCGAGCTCCCCGTTCGTCGGGGGGACGTCGAGGGACAGGCGCGCCGCCGAGGCGCGGAGCCTCGCGAGGTGCCGGTCGGGCAGGAAGGGCCGGCGGTTGTAGGTGCGCAGGGTCTCGTACACGCCGTCGCCGTAGAGGAAGCCGTGGTCGAAGACCGGGACCACCGCCCGGTCGCCGGACGTCACGACCCCGTTCACGTTCACGGCGGCCTCGGCGATGCCGGCGGGGGCGGCGGGGGGCGCGTCGACAGGGTTCGGATTCACGCCGTCCACGGTACCATAACGGGCGGGGACCTCCGGCGGCCGGTTCCCGGAGGGTCCGGATGCGGGTGTTGAACACGGCGCAGATGCGCGAGGCGGACCGTCGGACGATCGCCGATCTCGGCGTGCCGTCGCTGGTGCTGATGGAGCACGCGGCACGTCAGGTCGTCTCCGCCGTCGAGTCGCGCTGGCCGTCGCTGCCGGGCGGCGGGCGCATCGCCGTGCTCTGCGGGAAGGGGAACAACGGCGGCGACGGGCTCGCGGCGGCGCGCATGCTGGCGGCCCGCGGCGCCGCCGTGCGCGCGTACCTGGCCGCGCCGGCGGCGGAGATACGGGGAGACGCCGGGGTCAACCTGGCGGCCCTCCGGCGGTCCGGGGTGCCGGCGGTCGACGCATCGAGCCCTTCCGCGTGGGAGGCGGCGCGGGCGGACGTCGGCGCATGCGATCTGGTGATCGACGCCTTGTTCGGCACCGGCCTGGCGCGGCCCCTCGCCGGACACTGGCGGTCCATCGTCGGCGACCTCAACGGCTCGGGCGTTCCGGCGGCCGCGATCGACCTGCCGTCGGGGCTGTCGGCGGACACGCCCGCGGTGATCGGCGAGGCGGTCGCCGCCGCCCTCACCGTGACCCTCGGCGCGCCGAAGCTGCCGCTGCTGCTCGACCCCGCGGCGGCCCGCGCCGGCGCCGTCGTCGTCGCCGACATCGGCGTTCCCGCCCCGGTCGTCGACGCCCTCGCCGGGCCGCGCGTGACCGTCATCACCCGGTCCTGGGCCCGGCGGCAGGTGCCGCGCCGCGGCCGGGACACCCACAAGGGGGATTACGGACGGGTGCTCGTCGCCGCCGGTTCGACGGGCAAGACCGGCGCCGCCGGCCTCGCCGGCCTCGGCGCCCTGCGCTCGGGGGCGGGCCTGGTCACGGTGGCGACGCCGCGCGTCTGCCAGCCCACCGTGGCGGCGCTGGCCCCGGAGTACATGACCCTGGGACTCGACGACGACGGCGCCGGCCTCGTCGCGGCCGAGGCGGCCCGCGCGGTGCTCGCCGAGCGTTGCGACGTGCTCGCCGTCGGGCCGGGTCTGGGGCGGGGCGCCGGGGTCTCCCGATTCGTGCGCGAGCTGATGGACCGCGCGCCGGTCCCGATGGTGCTCGATGCCGACGCCCTGAACGCGTTCGCCGGCGACCGCGCCGGCCTCCGGGGGCGTCCGGATCGCGCGCTGGTCATCACCCCGCACGCCGGCGAGATGGGGCGCATCATCGGGAGGCCGGTCGACTACGTGGCCGCCAACCGCCTCGGCGCAGCCCGCGACCTGGCGGGGGAGCAGGGCATTTTCGTCGTGCTGAAGGGGTCGCGGACCCTCGTGGCGACCCCGGCCGGCGACGTGTGGATCAACGTCACCGGCAATCCGGACATGGCCACCGGCGGCACCGGCGACGTGCTCACCGGGGTGCTGGCCGCGTGGATGGCGCAACTCCCGGACGTCGAGGCCGCGTGCGGGCTCGGCGTATGCCTGCACGGGCTCGCCGGGGACGCGGCGGCGGCCGAGCACGGGGCGGGGCTCCTGGCCCGCGACCTCGCGCGCGGTCTCGGCCCCGCCCTCGTGGCCCTGGCCGGCGAAGGACCCGACCGGCATGAACAGGAGCCCGCGTTCCAACCCCTCTGACCCCGCGGACCGACGAGTGCGGCCATGAACACGCGCCACGAGAGTCACTCCGAACGACAGACGGCGGCCATCGCCGCCGATCTGGCCCGGCGTCTTCCCCCCGGGGCGGTGGTGCAGCTCTTCGGCGACCTCGGCGCGGGGAAGACCGCGTTCGTGCGGGGGTTCGTCGAGGGCGTGGGCATCGACCCCGACGAGGTCAGCAGCCCGACGTTCACGATCGTCCAGGCTTACGGCGGCGGCCGGGTGCAGCACGTCGACCTCTACCGGCTCGACCCGGCCGAGACCGACGATCTGGGCCTGGAGGAACTGCCGGAAGACGGCGCCCTCGTCTGCATCGAATGGGCCGACCGCCTGCCGCGCCCCGTGGCGGGCGCGGTATCGGTCCGAATCCACGACCGGGGCGGCGATGCGCGGGAGCTCGTCATCGAGACGCCGAACGAAATGCGATGACGACGCCCATGGAGGCTCTTCCGGTTACGGGCCGTTCGAAGTCACTGGCGCTCTTCCGCGTATACGTGCAGGCGCCGGCCGATCGCGTCCAGCGCGGCGTCCAGTTGGTCGAGCCGCGAGCGGTGCCGAATGTCCAGCACGCGGTCGACCTGCGGCAGATGCCAACCGAGGCGGCGCGCCAGTTCCGCCTTGCCGATACGCTGGTCCCGCATCCCCTGGTACAGGATCAACTTCACGGCGGTGAGGGTGGGCAGAGCGGCCCTGGGGCTGCCGCGACCGGGTGCGGGAACGTCCTGGCGGGCGTGAATGCGCGCCGAGATCGCTTCTTCGAGCGCATCGCGGGCGCGGGCCATCGCTTCTTCGCGGTCGTCGCCGAAGGTCGTGAGTTCAGGGAAATCCGGCGCGGTCACCATCACGGTGTCGTTGTCGTCGGCGATCAGCGTGATCGGATAGGCCAGCATCAGCGCAGTCCCAAGTCTTTCTTGATCTTCGCGATCAACTTCGGGCCAAGCGTGCAACCGCGCTTCTTCAGCCAGCGCCGGAACTCCGTCGAGGTCACCCACCCGGCACGGTACACCACGTTTCTGTTCATGTAAACAGAAACGTTTACCCGCCGGCGTCTGCGGAAGCGAGGGGTCTCGAGACGATTCGAAAGGCGGTCGTCCCGCGGGCCGCCGGCGCTACTCCGAGCGGTAGTTCGGGGCTTCCTTGGTGATCACCACGTCGTGCACGTGGCTCTCGCGCATGCCGGCGGGGGTGATGCGCACCAGCTTGGCGTTCTCCTGGAGGTCGGGGATGGTGGGGCAGCCGCAGTAGCCCATGCCGGCGCGGAGGCCGCCGACCAACTGGTGGATCATGGCCCCGACCGAGCCCTTGTGGGGCACCCGGCCCTCGATGCCCTCGGGCACGAGCTTCTCGCCGTCCTCGCGGGGGCTCGCGAGGTCGAAGTCCTCCTGGAAGTAGCGGTCGCGGCTGCCGGCGCGCATCGCCCCGATCGAGCCCATGCCGCGGTACTCCTTGAAGCTGCGCCCCTGGTAGAGGATCAGCTCGCCGGGGCTCTCGTCGGTGCCCGCGAAGAGGCTCCCGATCATCACCGCGCCGGCCCCGACCGCGATGGCCTTGGTGATGTCGCCCGAGTAGCGCACCCCGCCGTCGGCGATGACGGGGACGCCGTGGGGCCGGGCGGCCCCGCCGCACTCGGCGAGGGCCGAGATCATCGGCATGCCGATGCCGGCGATGATCCGCGTGGTGCAGATCGACCCGGAGCCGATGCCGACCTTCACGCCGTCGACGCCGAGGGCGATCAGCGACTCGGTCCCCTCCGCGGTGGCGACGTTGCCGGCGACGAGCTCGACGCTGGGGAAGCGCTCGCGCAGCCGGCCCACCATCGCCATCACCCCCCGCGAATGCCCGTGGGCGGTGTCGACCACGAGCACGTCGGCGCCGGCCTTCACCAGGGCCTCCGACCGCTCCACCGTGTCCTTGGCGATGCCCACCGCCGCGCCCACGCGCAGCCGGCCCAGCTCGTCCTTGGACGCGGTGGGGTAGGTGATCATCTTCTGGATGTCCTTGACGGTGATCAGCCCCTTGAGCCGGAACTCCTGGTCGACCACCAGCAGCTTCTCGACGCGGTGCTGGTGCAGGATGGTCTGGGCGTCCTGCAGGGTCGTCCCGACCGGCACCGTGATGAGGTCCCTGCGGGTCATCACCTCGCCGATGGGCCGGTCGATGCGGCGCTCGAAGCGCAGGTCGCGGTTGGTGAGGATGCCGACGAGCCGCCCCTCGGTGCTGCCGTCCTCGGTGATCGGCACCCCCGAGATGCGGTACTTCTTCATCAGATCGAGGGCCTCGACGATGCGGTTGGCGGGGGCGAGGGTGATCGGGTTGACGATCATCCCGCTCTCCGACCGCTTGACCCGGTCGACCTCGGCCGCCTGCGCCTCGATGGGGAGGTTCTTGTGGATGACCCCCATGCCGCCGAGCTGGGCCATCGCGATCGCGAGGCGCGACTCCGTCACGGTGTCCATCGCGGCGCTGATGATGGGCACGTTGAGGGTGACGTTCCGGGTGAGCCGGGTCGAGACGTCGACCTCGGCCGGCAGCACCTCGGACCGCTGGGGCACGAGCAGGACGTCGTCGAACGTCAGGGCCACCGCGATGTCGGTGGCCGCGAAACGGGTCGCCGCGGTGTCCGCGCCCGCCGTCATGTCAGGCCCCATGGCATTTCTTGTATTTCTTGCCGCTGCCGCACGGGCACGGCTCGTTCCGCCCGACCTTCCGGGTCTCGCGGCGCACGGTGCGCACCTTCGCGTCGTCGCCCCCGGTGCGGGCCGGCCGCGGGCCGCGGGCCGTGGCGGCGGCGCCCGCGAACGCGGGGGCGGCGGCGCCGGGGTCGTTGAGGGTCACCGGCGCGCGCTGGCGGGCCGCCGGGCGGGCGACCTCGGCCCCTTCGCCCTGCACGATCGGCCGCAGGCGCCACAGGTAGCGGATCATCTCGGTGTCGATCCGCTCCTTCATCGACTGGAACAGGGCGAAGCTCTCGCGCTTGTACTCGACGAGGGGGTCGCGCTGGGCGTGGGCGCGCAGGCCGATGCCCTCCTTCAGGTGGTCGAGGCTGTAGAGGTGGTCCTTCCACTGGGTGTCGACGATCTGCAGCATGACGTCGCGCTCGACCCGCCGCAGCAGCTCCGCGTCGATGCCCTCCTCCTTCTCCTCGTAGCGCGACTTGACGGCCGCCCACAACGTGTCGAGCATCTCGTCGGGGCTCTTGTCGTCCAGCTCGAATTCGTCGATCTGCTCCGGCGGCAGCCCCGCCAGCTCGCCGACGGCGCGCGACAGGCCGTCGGTGTCCCACTCTTCCGGGTCGGTGTCGCGGCCGCAGTGGGCCTCGACCTCCTGGTCGACGAGGTCCTCGGCCAGGGTCATGAGGTAGCGGCGGCTGTCGACGATCTCCTCGTCGGACACGTGCACCTGACCGTCGAGCAGCTCCCGGCGCAGCGTGTAGACGTTCTCGCGCTGCTTGTTCATGACGTCGTCGTACTCGAGCAGGTGCTTCCGCACCGAGAAGTGCTGCGCCTCGACCTGCTTCTGGGCGCGCTCGATGGCCCGCGTCACCATGCGGTGCTCGATGGGGACCCCCTCCTCCATCCCCAGCCGCTCCATCAGCCCCGAGATGCGGTCGGACCCGAAGATGCGCATCAGGTCGTCCTCGAGGGACAGGTAGAACCGCGACGAGCCGGGGTCGCCCTGCCGGCCCGCCCGCCCCCGCAACTGGTTGTCGATGCGGCGCGACTCGTGCCGCTCGGTGCCGATGATGTGCAGGCCGCCGGCGTCGACGACCTCCTCGTGCTCGGCCGCGGTCTGCTCCGAGAACTCGGCGATGATGCGCTCCCACGCGGGCCGGGGCGTGCGGTAGAAGTGCTCGAGGTGGTAGAAGTAGACGAACTCGTCGTCGTCGACGAACTTCGCCTCCTCCTTCGGCAGCCGTTCCGCCGCCTGCTCGGCGAGGGCCCGCTGGCGCGACATGTACTCGGCGTTGCCGCCGAGGACGATGTCGGTGCCGCGGCCGGCCATGTTGGTGGCGATGGTCACCGCGCCGCGCCGTCCGGCCTGGGCGACGATCTCCGCCTCCTGCGCGTGGTACTTGGCGTTGAGCACGACGTGCTTGACGCCCCGCCGCTTGAGCAGCCCCGCCAGGCGCTCGGACTTCTCGATCGACACGGTGCCGACGAGCACCGGCCGGCCCGCCTCCTGCTTCTCGATGATGTCTTCGGCGATGGCGTCGTACTTCTCGCGCTCGGTCCGGTAGACCGAGTCGGCCTCCTCGACCCGAACCAGGGGGCGGTTCGTCGGGATGACCATGACGTCGAGCTTGTATATCTTGGCGAACTCCGGCGCCTCGGTGTCCGCGGTGCCGGTCATGCCCGACAGCTTGTCGTACTTGCGGAAGTAGTTCTGGAACGTGACCGTGGCGAGGGTCTGGTTCTCCCGCTCGATCTTGACCTTCTCCTTCGCCTCGACCGCCTGGTGCAGGCCGTCGCTCCAGCGGCGGCCGGGCATGAGCCGGCCCGTGAACTCGTCGACGATGACGACCTGGCCGTCCTTGACCATGTACTGCACGTCGCGCTTGAACAGGGCGTGGGCGCGCAGGGCCTGGTTCACGTGGTGGAGGAGGGGCATGTTGGCGGGGTCGTAGAGCCCGCCGGGGTTGAGGCGCTTGCCGAGGAACTTCTCGGCCTTCGCCATGCCGGTCTCGGTCAGGCTGACCGTCTTGTGCTTCTCGTCGGTCAGGTAGTCGCCGGTCTCCTCGAGGGCCTCGCGGTCCTCCGCCTTGACGTTGCCCTGGGTGACCGCCCCCGGCTCCAGGCGCGGGATGATGCGGTCGACCTCGTAGTACAGCTCGGTCGACTGCTCGGCCGGCCCCGAGATGATGAGGGGGGTCCGGGCCTCGTCGATGAGGATGCTGTCGACCTCGTCGACGATGGCGAAGCGGTGCCCGCGCTGCACGTAGTGCGCGAGCTCGAACTTCATGTTGTCGCGCAGGTAGTCGAAGCCGTACTCGTTGTTGGTGCCGTAGGTGATGTCGCAGGCGTAGGCGGCCTGCCGTTCGGGGTCGCGCAGGTCGTGCTGGATGATCCCCACGGACATGCCGAGGAACCGGTAGATGCGCCCCATCCACTCGGCGTCGCGCCGGGCGAGGTAGTCGTTGACGGTGACGACGTGGACGCCGCCGCCGCCGAGGGCGTTCAGGTAGGCGGCGAGGGTGGCGACGAGGGTCTTGCCCTCGCCGGTCTTCATCTCGGCGATCTTGCCCTGGTGCAGAACCATGCCCCCGATGAGCTGGACGTCGAAGTGGCGCATGTCGAGCACGCGCCGGCCCGCCTCGCGGACCACCGCGAAGGCGTCGGGCAGCAGGTCGTCGAGGGGCTCGCCGCGGTCGGCGCGCCCGCGCAGATCCGCGGTGCGCCCGCGGAGCCCGGCGTCGTCGAGGGCGCGGACGGCCGCCTCGCGGTCGTTGATCTCGGCCAACGCCGGCCGCATGCGCTTGAGGTCGCGCTCGTTCTGGGTGCCGAAGACTTTCCTGAGGACGTTCTGCAGCATCAGTCGAGTCCAGTGGACCGCGTCGGGGGCGGCCCGCCCGGCGTCCGGGCAGGTACTTCCGTGGCGTTGCGCTGTCGATGACGATCCAAGGCGGGTGTCGATCCGGAAGACACGGATTCTATCGATTGTAGGGAAGGGGGTCCGTAGCCGTCAAGACGGCCGGCGGCGTCCCGGGGCGGAGGGGTCGGCGGCGGGGGAGGACGCGGGTCGCCCGAGGCGGGAATCAATCGGCCGAAACGGCGCCGGAGGCGAACACCAGCCTGAGCGGATTCATCTGGCGGTTGCCGACGAGGACTTCGTAGTGGACGTGCGAGCCGGTGGTGCGGCCGGTGGCCCCGGCGTAGCCGATGACCTGGCCGCGTTCGACATCCTCGCCGACGCGGATGGCGAAGTCCGACAGGTGGCCGTACCGCGTGCGCCGCCCGAAGCCGTGATCGATCTCGATCATCTTGCCGAAGTCGCCGTTGCGCCCGGCCTCCGCGACCCGGCCGTCGGCCGTCGCCCGCACCGGCTGTCCATAGTCGGTCGAGATGTCCAGGGCCGGGTGGAAGGCCCGCTCGTTGGTGAACGGATCGCGCCGATAGCCGTACCGGGAATTGATGCGGCCGGCGGCGGGAAGGTTGAACGGCGTCGCCGCGGCCAGATCCTGGCGGAGGAGGATGCTGTCGCGGGCCACCCCGAGCTCCAGCTCCAGGACGTCGAGCACGTCGTGCAGCAGCTCGAGAGTCTCGGTGGGGGCCGACCGCACCACCTCCCGCAGGGCCGACGCGGCGCGGGAGCGGTCCACTTCGGCCACCTGCGCCATCGCCTGCCGGATGCCGGGCTCGACGATGGACTGGTTGTGGAGGGCTTCGACGACGAGCTGCAGGGCGGCGACGCGCCGGGACAGGTCGACGGTGCTGGCCCCGTAGCGCTCGATCTCGGTCTGGAGCAGGGCGTTGAACGACCGCAGCCGCTCGTTCATCGTCCACCGCGGCGACGAGAGCCACCGCGCGGGATCGAAGCGCGAGCCGTCGAGCCACGCGGCGTGCGCCACCCACCCGAGGGGCAGGGCGGCGAGCAGGGCGGCCACCAGCTTCGGGCGGAAACTCAGCGCGAAGCGGTGAACGACTCCCGTCGAACGATCGGCGACGATGAAGGAATAGCGCTTGACCACCATTCAACCCCGCACGAACACAAGTTGCGGATACTATCACGACGACCGCGATTCGGAAAGGGCAAATCGGGGCGGGGCGGGCGCGGCGGCCGGAACGGTGTACCATCGAACGCGGGACATGCGGTGCCACGCCTATCGGCTCGACCCGCCGCACTCCGCGGCGGGGGTCGTGTCGCGGCTCGCGGAGCGGTTCCGGACCCGGCGCGGGGACCGGCGCGCCGCCGCCCGCACCTACCTCGACACGTTCGACTGGCGCCTCTACCGCGACGCCGGCGCCGTCCTGGCCGACGCGGGGGACGGGTCGTGCCAACTGCGATGGGACGGTCTCGACGGACGGCGGCGCCACCGCGCGACCCTGCCGGCGCCGCCCGACTTCGCCCGCGATCTGCCCCCGGGCGGCTTCCGGGACGACCTGCGGGCGGTGACGGGCATCCGGCGGCTCCTGCCGGTGGTCCGCATCGAGCGCCGCAGCGAGGGCATCGCGGTGGTCGACCGCCGGGACAAGGCGGTGGCGCGCCTGTCGCTCGATCGCGGGACCGCGGCCGGACCCGCGGGGCGCCGCCGGCGCCTGCCGCCGGTGCTGCGCCTGACCCGGATGACGGGGTACGAGCGGGACGGGGCCGGCGTGCGCCGCTTCCTGGAGGGGGAGCTCGGACTGCCGCCGGGACCGGAGGCCGAGATCGACCTCGCCCTCGCCGCGATAGGCCGCGAGCCGGGCGATTACACCGGCAAGCTGGCGCTGCGTCTCGACGCCGACGCCCCGTCCGACCGCGCCGTGAAGCGCATCCTCGCCGCGCTGTGGGGGATGATGCAGGCCAACGAGGAGGGGCTCCGCGCGGATCTGGACCCCGAGTTCCTGCACGACTTCCGGGTCGCGGTGCGGCGGACGCGCGCGTGCCTCGGGCAGATGCGGGACGTGTTCGACGAGGCCGCGGCGCGCCGCTTCGCCGCCGAGTTCGCCTGGCTCGGCCGGTTGACGGGTCCGCCGCGGGATCTCGACGTGCACCTGATGAACCTGCGCGGCCACCGGGCCGAGCTGCCGGCGGCGGCCCGCGGCGACCTGGCCCCGCTCGCCGACCATCTCGAGGGCCGGCGGCGCGCGGCCCGCGCGCGGCAGGCCGCGGGGCTCGATTCGGCCCGGTACCGGCGCCTGAAGCGGGAATGGAGCCGCTTCCTCGCGGCCGGCGCCGCCGGGAAGGGGGCCGACGCCGCCCGGCCAATTGGCGACGTGGCGGGCGAACGCATCGAGCGGGCCTACGCGAGGGTGCGCAAGCGCGGGCGCCGCCTGTCGGCGGAGACCCCGGCCGAGACCATCCACGACCTGCGGATCGCCTGCAAGAAGCTGCGGTACCTGCTCGAGTTCTTCCGCGGCCTGTTCGCGGCCGACCGCGTGAACGCCTTCGTCCGCTCGCTCAAGCGGCTGCAGGACGACCTCGGCGAATACAACGACCTGGAGGTGCAGCAGGGCGAGCTGCGGGACGCGGCGCGGGAGCTGCTGGCGGCGGGCGGCGCCGACGCGTCGACCCTGTTGACGGCGGGACGCCTGGTCGACCGCCTGGAGTCGCGGCAGGCGGCGGCGCGGGGCCGGCTCGTCGAAGAGGTCGGCCGGTTCGTGACGGCGCGGACGGCGGCCGACCTCCGACGGCTGCTCGCCCCGGGGGCGGAGGACCGGGCCCGTAGTCCGTCGTGACTGGGCGATCCTCGGTCGCCTTGGAGTTCGGCCGGCGCGGAACGCCCGGCGCGGCCCGGCCCCGCGGTCGCGTCCGAAGTCGGCCCGGCGCCGAAGCTCCGGCGCCGGGCCGTCCCCCGGTTGCGTCGGAAGTTCCACCGGCGCGGCGCGGCGGGGGTGCCGGGCGCCGCGCAGGGGCGGCTCGATGAGGGTGCTGGCGACCTACAACATCAAGGGCGGCGTGGGGAAGACGGCGGCCGCCGTCAACCTGGCGTGGCTCGCCGCGGCGGCGGGCGCGCGGACCCTCGTCTGCGATCTCGACCCGCAGGGCGCGGCCACGTGGTGCTTCCGGGTCAAGATGAAGGTGCGGGGCGGCGGCAAGAAGCTGGTGCGCGGGAAGCGTCCGCTCGCCCGGTACGTCCGCGAGACCGACCACGAGGGGCTGGACCTGCTTCCCGCCGACTTCTCGTACCGCCATCTCGACCTGCTGCTCGACAGCCCGAAGTATGTCCGCCGTCTGACGCGCCGCATCCGGGAGCTCGGCGGCGGCTACGACTACGTCTTCCTCGACTGCGCCCCCGGCATCTCCCTCGCCTCGGAGGCGGTCTTCGCCGTCGCCGACGCCCTGATCGTGCCGACCATTCCGACGACGCTGTCGCGCCGGACCCTCCGCCAGCTCGCCCGGCATCTCGGGCGCGAGCCGGGGGTGCGGGTGCTGCCGTTCTACTCGATGGTCGACCGCCGGCGGACGCTGCACCGCCGCATCTGCGACGCCCCGGACGAGATGCCGTGCCCCATGCTCGCGGCCGAGATTCCCTACTCCAGCGCGGTCGAGCAGATGAGCGCGCGGCGCGAGCCGCTGTGCGCGTTCCGGAAGACCGGTCCGGCCGCGCGCGCCTACGCCGCCCTCTGGGCCGAGCTGGTCCGGCGGCTGGGGGAGGCGCCGCCGGGGCCGTCATGAAGACGCTCCTCCTGCTGCGTCACGGCAAGTCGAGCTGGGACGCGGGACCGCTCCCGGACCGCGGGCGCCCCCTCGCCCCGCGCGGCGTCAAGGCCGCGCGGCGGATCGGCCGGTTCATCGGGCGCGCGGGGCCGGCCCCCGACCGCGCCCTGTGCTCGCCCGCGGTCCGCGCCGCCGAGACGCTGCGGCTGGCCGCCGACGCCGGCGCGGGGCCGGTTCCGATCGACCTCGTCCCCGAGCTGTACGGGGCGTCGCCGGGCGATGTGCTGGCGTCCGTCCGCACCGTCGATCCCGGCGTGGAGACCCTCCTGGTGGTGGGGCACGAGCCGGCGTGCTCGCAGACGGCGGCGGCGTTGATCGGCGGCGCCGCGGTGCGGTTCCCCACCGCCGCGCTCGCGTGCGTCCGGCTCGACGCGGCGGGGTGGGGCGAGGTCCGGCCCGGCTGCGGCGAGCTGCTCTGGCTCGTCACCCCGCGCCTGCTGGCCCGGATCGAGCCGTAGCCGCCCGGCCGGGCCGGCCGGCGGCGGTCAGCCGAACGAGAGCCGGTAGCCCGCCTCCCGGAGATAGGCGGCCTCGGTCTCCAGGTCGGCGCGGGTCAGCGGGTGCCCGTCGAGCCATCCCGGCGGAAACCGCAGGTCGAGGGTGTTCCCGGCGGCCCTGATCTCGATGGGGGGCAGGGGCAGGGGGCTGCGGCTCCGGTGCAGGACCACCGACAGGCGCAGCGGCATCGCCAGCCGCTCGGTCCACGCCGACCAGTTCCGGGGGAGGGCGGCGATGACCCCGCTCGGAAATTTGCGCCGGTGCGACCGCACCAGGGTCGCCAGCACCTGCTGCTCGGGCAGCGAGAACCCCTGCAGGTCGGCGTGCGCGACGATGTACTCGCCGTGGCGGTGATAGTGGTTGTGGGCGATGTCCAGACCTATCTCGTGCAGGTTCGAGGCCCACGACAGGAACTGCCGGGGGTTGCGGGCGCCCAGGCTCCAGCTCTCGGACACCTGGGCGAGCAGCGCGAGGCCGGTCTCTTTGACCCGCGCCGCCTGCCGCCGGTCTACGTGGGCGCGGTCCGCGAGGGCCTCGACCGCCCGCCCGCGCACGTCCTGATCGCGGATCCGGCCGAGGAAGTCGTAGAGCAGGCCCTCGCGCAGGGCCCCGTCCGATCGCCGCATGGCGTCGATGCCGAGGGCCTCGAACACGGCGGACAGGATGGCCGCGCCCCCCGCGATCGTCGCCCTGCGCCGGGGGTTCAGACCCTCCAGCTTGAGCCGGCCGACGCGCCCCGCCTTCAGCAGCGCGTCCCGCAGCCTGCCGAGGGCCTCCGCCGTGATCCCCTTCCGGCTCCAGCCGTAGGTGCGGACGAGGCCGTCGATGGCCCGGATCGTGCCCGACGCGCCGACCGCCTCCGCCCACTCGAGGGCGCGGAAGCGCTCGGCCACCGGTTCCAGCTCCTGCAGGGCCGCCAGCTCCGCCCGCCGCCAGTTCTCGGCGGTGAGCCGGCCGTCGCCGAAGTGGGACCGGCTGAAGTTGATGCACCCCATGTAGAGGCTCTCCATGTCGAGGGGCGCCTCGTCGCCGACGATCAGCTCCGTGCTCCCCCCGCCGATGTCGACGACCAGCCGCCGGCGCGGCGGACCGGACAGGGTCCGCATCACGCCGAGGAAGATCAGGCGGGCCTCCTCGATGCCCGAGATCGTCTCGATCGAATGGCCCAGCGCCCGCTCCGCGTCGAACAGGAACTCGCCGGCGTCGGCCGCGGCCCGCAGCGTGTTGGTCCCCACCGCCCGCACCCCGCTCGGGTCCATGTGGCGGAGGCGCTGGCCGAAGCGGCGCAGGCACTCGATCGCGCGGTCGCGCGACTCCTGACTGAGGCGGTCCCGGGCGTCGAGCCCGGACGCGAGCTGCACCATCTCGCGCAGGCGGTCGACGAGGACCGGCTCGCCGCCCTTCGTGCGGGCGACGAGCATGTGGAAGCTGTTCGAGCCGAGGTCGACGGCGGCGATGTTCTCGGGGAGGGTCTCGGTCGGGTTCGGCACGACGCGTGTCCTATAATCGAAGGCTTCCACCAGCGGAATCCCCGCGGGATATTACCAGCGAGCCGCCGAATCGACAGGGAAAGCGGTGTCCACCAGAGATCGCCTCGCCGCCCTCGGACCGGCCCGGGCGTTCATCAGCCGCGAGCTGAGCTGGCTGGGGTTCGCCCGCCGGGTGCTGCATCTGGTCGGCCGCGCCGATCTGCCCCTCCTCGAGCGCGTCAAGTTCGCGGGCATCATCGGGATGCTCCACGACGAGTTCTTCATGAAGCGCGTGAGCGGTCTGAAGCGCGGGATCGCCAACCGCGCCGGCGCGTCGTCCATCGACGGCCGGACGCCCGCCGACGAGTTCGCGGCGTGCCGCGACCGCCTCCTCGCCCAGGTGGAGGAGCTCGGCCGGCTGTGGCACGAGGAGCTCCTGCCGGACCTCGCCCGCGCGGAACTGCCGATCCTGCGGCACGACGATCTGAACCGGGACGAGCGGGAGGCGATGCGCGCCTACTTCGCCCGCAACATCCAGCCGATCCTGACCCCGCTGGCGGTCGACTCGGAGCATCCGTTCCCGTTCATCAGCAACCTCGGGCTGAATCTCGCGGTGTTCATCCCGCAGGGCGGCGACACCCGGTTCGTGCGCATCAAGGTGCCCGGCAACCGCCCGCGGTGGATACCCGTCGAGACGCGGCCCGGCTTCGTGCCCATCGAGCAGGTCATCGCCGCCAACCTCGACCTGCTCTATCCCGCGTCGCCGCCCGCCGCCGTGCACGTGTTCCGGGTCACGCGCGGCGCCGAGGGCGACGTCGACCCCGGGGACGGCGCCGGCGACGCGCCGTTGATGGAGCCCGGCAGCATCATCCGCCAAGTGAGCTCGGAGCTGAAGGCCCGCCGGTTCGCGGGGGTGGTGCGCCTGCAGGTGGACGGCGCGATGCCCGACGACCAGGTCGCGTGGCTGAGCCGCCAACTCGGGATCGGCCCCGACGACGTCTATCCCACGCGGGCGCCGCTCGGGGTCAGCGACCTCCAGCGGTTCGACGCGCCGGGCCGCGACGACCTCCGCGATCCGCCGCACGAGCCGGTCGACCACCCCCGCCTCGCCGGGCTGCCGGACAGCTCTTCGGCGATCTTCGACGAGATCGCGCGCGGCGACATCCTCCTGCACCACCCCTACCAGAGCTTCGACGGCTCGGTGCTGCGCTTCCTGAACTCGGCCGCGGCCGACCCCGCGGTCCTCGCCATCAAGCTGACGATCTACCGCACCGACCGCGACTCGCCGCTGCTGCGGGCCCTCGCGGAGGCGGCCAGGCAGGGGAAGCAGGTGGCGGTGCTCGTCGAGATCACGGCGCGGTTCGACGAGGCCCCGAACATCGCCTGGGGCAACTCCCTGGAGAAGGAGGGCGTGCACGTGTCCTACGGGGTGGAGCGTCTCAAGACCCACGTCAAGCTCGCCCTCGTCGTGCGCGACGAGCCCGACGGGGTGCGGCGCTACGCGCACGTGGGGACCGGGAACTACCACTCGGGCACGGCCCGGATCTACGAGGACGTCGGGCTGCTGACCGCCAGCGAGTCGATCTGCAACGACGTCGCCGCCGTCTTCAACTCGCTGACCGGGGTCATCCCCTACCCCGAGAACAGCAAGCTGCTGGTGGCCCCGGTGTCGATGCGGCGCCGCTTCGTCGAGCTCATCCGGCGCGAGGCCGACCACGCCCGGGCGGGGCGGCCGTCCGGCATCGACGCCAAGATGAACCAGCTCCAGGACGCCGAGATCATCCGCGAGCTCTACGACGCGGGCGGGGCGGGGGTGCCCGTGCGGTTGAACGTCCGCGGGCTCTGCTGCCTGCGCCCCGGGGTGGAGGGGCTGTCGGAGACGGTGCGGGTGTTCGGCGTCGTCGGCCGCTTCCTCGAGCACAGCCGCATCTTCCGGTTCGCGAACGGGGGGCGGCCCGAGCACTTCATCGGGTCGGCGGACTGGATGACGCGCAACCTGGACGGGCGCGTCGAGACCGTGATCCCGGTCGAGGACCCCGCGTTGAAGCGCGAGCTCGACGCGATCCTGGCCGCCTACGAGCAGGACAACTGCTCGGTGTGGGACTGCGGGTCGGACGGCGAGTACGTGCTCCGGACCCCGGCCCCCGGCGAGCCGCGGCGCGAGGTGCAGGAGGAGTTCATCCGGCGGGGCAGGGCCGTGTCCGAGCCCGCGGGCGTGGGGCCGTAGGCGGCGGGGCGCGTTGGATCCACCTCAGCGTGCAACCTCGTAGATTGCGTGAACCACCGACTCGATAAAGTCGATGGTTTCTTCGACCAATGCTCGGTCAATCGGCCAGCGTTCGCCGGGATTCGTTGGATCCAGATCCGCCTCATGCGCGATCTTGTTCCGGCGATCCACTATCGCACGAAGTTGCGCCTTGATGGTCCTGGCATCCTCATTCCGCTTCAGCCCCACCTCCTCCCACAGCTTGACGGCGGAGACGTGACGAATCGCATCCGCTATTCTGTCCGGCAACTGAAAGCTGATCCATCCGTGCGCTCTTCTGATCTCCCGATCGAGCCACTCATCGCCCTCACCATTCGACAGCGCCTGCTGAACCGAGGAGAGAGAGACCTTGAATTCGCGGTACGTCAGCGTCGGCGGCTTGGTCTGGGCATGGATCTCCAGCATCCCGATTCGCGTAAATTCATGGACAAAATGATCCAATGCGCTGACAGACAGTACGATAGCCGCCCGCAAGACGTCTGTCGTGTCGACCACCGGCGTGGTCAGGTTGGATACGGATTCCGATAGCCCCACGAGGCTCCGCACCCGTGCGAGGTTCTGTTCGAACTGATCAAGAGCAGCACGCATCGCTTGTCAACTCGATAATCTTGTTCGCCAGATCGTCAAAATTCTCCCGAAACTCTTCTCTCTTATGTTGCTCGGCCGAGAGTACCGTTCCGACATTTCCGAGTTGGTCGTCGGTGAGCGCGAATACGGGCGTTTTTGCGTCCTGGGACTTGGCTATCATGGTATTGAAGTCCGCTATTTGGCTGAGGCACAGGTTCGGCCACAATCCCTCGACGGACTGGTACTTCTCCGGCTCCAAAGTCATGCCGCACTGGCGCAGGGCGGGATAAAGTCTATTCTGGACCTTCTCACTGATCTTGTCTATCCACGCCTGAAAGCCCATGGTCGGCGCACCCCTTCGGGGTCTGAACTTCTGGATGACGGTACCGAGCAACCGCGGAGTCTTCTTGGGATACGGGTATGCGGCGTCCGCAAGAATCGGACTGGCCTTTGCGCGTGTCGACCAGGCGTGCCAGCGTGGCAGCACTTTTGCGAGCGACTCCAGGGCCATCAACGAAAAGTAATCTGGAGACGCCGGCACCAGGAAGAAGTCGCTGGACATCAACATGTTCTGATTTATCGAGCTGAGGCTCGGGTTCAAGTCGATGAGAACGATGTCTGCTCTGTGGTGCTCGGCTGTTCGTTCCAGGAGATAAGAGATGGATCCGGGAAGGTTCTGAAGGGCTTGCAGCGTTGCGGAAAGTTCTTGCGCGATTCCGAGTGTGACTTCATACTCGGACAAGCCGATGTGACCCGGTAGCAGGAACAGGCCGTCACGTCCCTCGACGGGCACGCAATCGACTGCTTCAATTGCCCTAGGTTGCGATTCGAACGCGGGAGCCAAACCGGCCCGGATGTGCCTCTTTGTTTCTCGAGCGTAGAAGTCCTCGAATTCGCGCTCACCCCTAAATCCCAGGACCAAGCCGCTTAGATTGCACTGAGGATCGGCGTCAACGAGCACGACCCGATGCCCTTGACTTGCGAGCATCCAACCCAAATTGAAGGAAGTGGTGGTCTTGCTGACGCCGCCCTTGTGGTTGAAGAGCGCTACGTGATTCGCCATTCTGTTCGGTCGCCTCCTGAGCTTGCAGCTTAGCACGCCAAAGGACCACGGGCAAACGGCGACGCGAAGGGCGCGCGTCGGACGATGACGGGTAGAATTGGCCGGGGAGGGACCGGATCGGCGGACGGGTGGGTCGAACCGGTCATTCAGCCGACGGCGTTTGGGCCTGCGGGGCTGGTCGTGGAGATGTAGCGCGCCCCGGAACCCGCGGTCTCCGAAGCCCGCCGGGTCGCGGTTCGGCCGACCGGCTATCGATAGTAGACGTGCCGCCCGATCTGGACGGTGCGCTCGCGCGGCAGCCTCCACGGCGCTTCGCTGAGCGCGGCGGCGTGGAAGAACAGGGCGCCGCCGGTCGGGTCCGAGGCGGGGTCGGCCAGCGCCTCGGCGGCGACCTCTCGGGCCAGGGTCCAGATGCGCGCGTCCTGCGGCCGGTCGCTCTCGCCGTCGCACCAGAAACGGAACTGACAGCCGGGGTCGGTGCCGCCCTGGCGGACGACCCCGCAGATCGTTGAGGGAAACTCGGGGTGCGCGCGGCGGTTCAGGACGACCCACGCCACCGCCGCCATGCTCTCGCGCGGCTCGCCGCCCGCCTCCCAGTAGAGGGTGAGCGCGAGGCACTCGTGCGGGTCGGCGGCGGTCTGCGCCCTCGCGGCGGCGGCCGGCGGCGCGGGTGCCGCGACGGCGGGGATCAGCGCGAAAAGGGCGGTCCGGGCGAGAGTTCGGAGGCCGAGGGCGACAGATGCCATCGTGTGGGCTGCCATGTCGCCCCGAGTATCGGCATGCGGAAGGAATCAGGACACCCTGCGGCGGCGCGGTGCCCTCGAGGACCGTGAGCAGTCCGGGCAGTGGGCGGCGCTCGGCCAACGGCGCGGCGCGCTCGCCGCTTGCGAATTTGACGCCGGCCGGCGGTCCGGGCAGTGGAGGGCACAGGGTGGCCAACCGCGCTCGGCCGCAGCCCGTCGGCGTCAACTGCGATTTCGCGCGCCCGACCCGCGGCAAGGTGGTCTTCGTCAACATCGTGCTGCTCCAGAGCCGGAATGCCGTCGGTCGCCCGGCGGCCCCTTCATTCCTCCAGCCGGAATTGCACCGCCTCGGCGACGTGCTCGGGCGCGATGCGCTCCGCGCCGGCGAGGTCGGCGATGGTCCGCGCGACCTTCATCACGCGGTGGCAGCCCCGGGCGCTGAGATGGAACCGTCGGCTCGCCGCGTCGAGGATCCGCAGCCCGGCCGGGTCGAGGAGGCAGTGTCGGGAGAGGGCGCGGCCTTGCAGGCGCGCGTTCAACGGCGCGGCGTCGGCGGAACGGTTCCGGCGGCGCTGGATCTCGCGGGCCGTCGCGACCCGCCGGCGCACGGGTGCCGACGCCTCGCCGGGGGCGGCTTCGGTGATCGCCCTGAACGGCACCGCGGGGACCCGGACGCCGAGGTCGATGCGGTCGAGCAGGGGGCCCGACAGGCGGCTCCGGTAGCGGGCGACCTGCTGCGGCGAGCAGCGGCACGGGCGGGTCGGCTCGTCGCGGTAGCCGCAGATGCACGGGTTCGTGGTGGCCGCGAGCAGGAAGCGGGCGGGGAAGACCACGGTGCGGGCGGCGCGGGCCACCTGCACCGCGCCCTCCTCGAGGGGTTGGCGCAGGGCGTCGAGCACGTGGCGCGCGAACTCCGCCGCCTCATCGAGAAGCAGCACGCCGTTATGGGCGAGGCTGATCTCGCCGGGGCGGGGGATCGCGCCCCCGCCGGCCAGCGCGACGTCCGACGCGGTGTGGTGGGGGGCGCGGAAGGGCGGGGTGGTCACGAGCCCGCCGCCCGGCGGCAGCAGCCCCGCCACCGAGTGGATGGTGGTCACCTCAAGGGCCTCGTCGGTCGTCAGCGGGGGCAGGATGCCGGGCAGACGGCGCGCCAGCATGCTCTTGCCGGCCCCCGGAGGCCCGACGAAGAGCAGGTTGTGCCCCCCGGCGGCGGCGATCTCCAGCGCCCGGCGGGCGAGGGCCTGACCCCGCACGTCGGCGAGGTCGGGGGCGGCGGGACCGGCGGCGGCGGGGCGCGGCGCCGGCGTAGCCGTCCGGCCGGATCGCCCCGTCAGCACCGCGACGGCCTCTTCCAGCGAGGTCACCGGCAGCACCGTAAGGCCGTCGACGATCGCCGCCTCGCCGGCGTTGGCGTCGGGCAGCATCAGGCGTTCGACCCCGTCCCGCCGCGCGCGTGCCGCGATCGGGAGAAGTCCGCGCACCGGCCGGACCGCCCCGTCGAGGGAGAGCTCGCCGACGACGACCAGGCGGTCGAGCCCGTCCCTCGGCACGAGGCCGGCCGCCGCGAGCATGCCGAGGGCGATCGGCAGGTCGAACGCCGACCCCGCCTTGCGCATGTCGGCGGGGGAGAGGTTGACCGTCACCCGCCGCTTCTGGAGTTCGATGCCCGAGTTGCGGACGGCGCTCTCGATGCGGTCGCGGCTCTCCCGGACGCTGGCGTCGGGCAGCCCGACGAGGATGGTTGTGGGCAGCCCGCCGTCCGACACGTCGACCTCGACGCGGACGGGATGCGCCTCGATGCCGAACAGGGCCGCGCTTTGCACGATGGCCAGCACGGCGGAACGTGGTGCAAGAAGTCTGCCGACGGCCGGCAAGCTGGTTTTCGGGATTCCGCCGGGAGGGGATGGCAGGAATCGAACGTCCGAGCGACGATCGTACGCGCAGGAAATGCCATGCCGCGCCGCGAGCGACCGGGCACGCGCCGTGCGCCGACCCCGGTCCGCCGTCCGCTATTCCAGCGCCGCCACCGCGTTCCGCAGCTCCGTCACGTGCACCGCCCGGATCGGAGCGTTTCCGGCCGCCGGGCGCGCGGTCCGTCCAGCGCGGGACCGACCGCCCCGCCGCCGCGTACGCCTCGGCCAGCGCCGACCGCAGCTCGAGCAGGTGCACCAGCCTGATCGGCGTGGTCCCCGCCCGCAGCGCCGCGTCCGCCCAGCGGAACCGCCCCAGACCCGCCGCTTCGCGCAGCAGGTCGATACGCGCCCGCAGCTCCATGAAGTGGATGGCCCTGACCGGCGTCACGCCGGGGCCGGAGCGGATCATCGGTGAAGCGCGCACCCGGCGCGACCACCGCGACCTTGAACCTCTGCGCACCGCTCCCGCGACGGTCGGCAGCCGTCACCCGAATCGTCGACGTGCCTCCGCTCTGCGCCGCCAGGCTCACCACAGAGCCCGTCACGCTCGCCGCTAGCACTCGCGGCGCCGACGACGACACCGTGTAGGTCATCGCGTGGCCGTCCGGATCGATGAACGCTGGCAGCACATCCACGACCCGCGTGTCAGGCAGCGTCAGCACGAGGTCTGGCAGCTCCCGCGCCACGCCCGGCGGGGCGTTCGGCTGTTGCTCCGTGTACAGCTCGATCGCGCCCCGTGTAGATGGATAGGGTACGGCCCGACTCTGGCCAGAACACAGAGGCGCTCATCCTGTAGCCGCCTGGTCGTCCGTCCGGGAACGTCACTTCCACCGCGAACCGGTTGTCGTCGCCCAGGGGAACGTACTGGAACATTAGGTCTTCGGGCTCGGTACGTGGGTACCGCTGGAAGCCGATGCGGACCCGTTGGTAGTCGTCTCGGTCAGTGAGCGTAAACTGCCCTGACACGCGGATCCGGTCGCCGGTCGTCAGGCACCCGCCGACCTCCTGGTCCAGTCTGATCCCGACGAGCGTCGTCGTGCCCACCTTGGCGCATCGACCGTCCTGCTGGCTCGGCTGGGCCGGCTCCCGATGCAGCGGGTAGATGCGCGTCGGCATCTCAACATGTCCGAGCGTTGACTCGAAGAAGCTGGGGGTACCGATCCCACGTGGTGACGCCCGAGCGGGCTTCGACCCTGCGCGCGAGGTAGTTCAGCACGTTCATCGTGGCCTGGGACGCGAGCTCGCCCCGCGAGACGAAGACGTGCGC
Organism: Vicinamibacterales bacterium; assembly: GCA_963666855.2. Lineage (GTDB taxonomy): Bacteria > Acidobacteriota > Vicinamibacteria > Vicinamibacterales > UBA8438 > JAJEEA01. Next base: position 4,296 of record CAXXTG010000001.1, on the reverse strand, counting down.
GCGGCGGAGTCGCCGCACCACCGGCCCCTCGCGCACCCCCGTCGGCCGCGATCAGATCGTCGATAGTCACCCGGGTCGTCCCGCCCGTAACCGGGGTGCCCGGTGGCGGCGAGGTGTTAGATGTTTCGCTGAACTGCCCTTGATCGTGGAACACCAGCATGTCGGGCACTGCGGAGGGGGATATGATCCCCATCCGGTACAGGGGTCAGCGGATGGAACGTGAAGATCGGCAACGTCGCCTCGATCTCGAACCTGTCCGGCTGCCCTGGGCTGCTGACCCGCCCCACACGTCGGATGCCGTGAAGCACGGCGCCGTAGGCCACCGCGCCGGGGTACAGCAGCGGCGTGTGGCCCCACGGGTTCCACCCCTTGCGTACAAGAGGCGGGGAGAGCGAATCCCAGACCTTGGAGTGCTCGCCGTACTGGTGGCCCTGTTCATGAAACACGTTCGTAAAAAGCCCTGTACCCGGGTAGCCCTCGTACGCTTGCAGAACACCGGCACTGCCGAACACCGCGGACCTGTCGAACACCTCCATGCCGATGCCGCTGATGTCGTTCTTGACGACGGCGTGGTAGACCAGCCCGCGGCCGATCTGCTGGGCATCGTTGATGATGGAAATCACTTCGTACTCATCCGCGAAGTGCTCGTAGAACGGCAGTGTGATCTGGGGGTGGTTGCCGCTGCCCTGGATCCGCAAGTCCTTGAAATCAGGATCGCGGATGTTCACCACGTGGCTGGCGAACTGCATGTCGTCGTTGATCCGGATCACCTGCGACTCCGGGACGTTCGGCGGCGCCATGGTCAATCGGATGTCGAACCTTTGTGTCGATCCCGGAACGCCGATCCGGCCCATCAAGAAGCTCGGCGTGTCGACGCCCCAATCTTGCTTCCCCAACAGATCGCGCAGGGTGCTCGCCGGCCACCTCGGACGGAAGACGCTCACCAGACGTCCGAGTATGGTCCGCGTGCCGATGCGGCGCCAGGTCTCTTGCTCGCCCAGACCCTGATCGAATCTCCAATCCCAGTGCCAGAACGTCAGGGTGGGATAGTCCCCTACCACCAGGAAGTCGTCGAAGCCGAACTCCCCGTCGTGGGTCGGCAGAATGAATCTAGGAACCTGCTGAGCGAACAACGGGTAGCCGTCGGGCATCCCCTGCGCGTCGGCGTACCGAAGATCATGCGGATGCAACAGCAAGAGTGCCGCAACCAGCGCGCCAACCAGTGGTCTCATGGTCATCCTGTGTACGGTTCAGCTTCCGCTGGGCAGCCGTGGCGGCCCTCAATCGGCGTGCGAGAGTCGCCGGTTTTCGCCGTCTTGCCGGCAACGACCGGCGAGGTGACAGCCATTTGGCTGACCGGGCTTGATCCTGTGGCGCCGCGTGGTGTCGGCCATCCGCCGACCGGGTGGGACCGGTGAGCAGATTCTCCACGCGCCTGCGCTGCACACTCGTGTAGAACAAAAAAGTGGAGAATGCAAGTCCAAATCGTGTTCTTGTCGTGACCTGGGTGGTCTGGATACCGTCTGCAAGGCACGCGGGGCCGGGTGAAGTGGTCGCCCTTGACGCATCGTCGATCCCGACCTCGTGCTGCCGGCCGACTGCCGCGTACGGGCGGCGCGATCGCCGCCGCGAACCTGCGCGAAAGCCTGGACGCGCAAGAGTGCTGCGTTTCGCGCAAGCGGTAGCCCATGCGCCTTGCAGCCATGAACGTGCGCATCCACGCGCCGCGCTGGTGAACGACGTCCGAACCGGCTGCATCGGGGGACCGATTTGTGAGATCATGATCCGGTGCGTTGGCCAATGAGGTTCCTCGTAGCGGTCGCGATGGCCGTCGCGGCTGCACTGCCGCTGGCCGCCGAAGACTGGCCGGAGTGGCGCGGCGCCGGCCGGCTGGGCGTCTGGACGGAGACCGGCATCCTCGACGAGTTTCCCGCGGGCGGGCTGACCGCGGCCTGGCGCGTGCCGATCGGCGGCGGCTACGCGGGCCCGTCCGTGGCGGACGGGGCGCGTGTTCGTGACCGACGCGCGGCGCGCGGACCCGCGCAGCACGGCGGTGGTCGAGCGCCTGCTCGCCCTGGACGAAACGACGGGCGACGTCCTCTGGAGCCGCGAGTGGGACACCAACTACGCGGGGCTGCAGCTCATCTACGCGACCGGCCCGCGCGCCACGCCGACCGTGGACGGCGACCGCGTCTACGCCGTCGGCGCGACGGGCAACCTGCTGGCGCTCGACGTGGCGGACGGCAGCGTGCTGTGGCGGACGGACTACGTCCGCGACTTCAACGCGGCCATCCCGTCGTGGGGCATCTCGGGCGCGCCGCTCGTGGACGGCGACCGGCTCATCTGCCTCGTCGGCGGCGAGCCCGACGCCAAGGTCGTCGCCTTCGACAAGCTGACCGGCGAGGTCCTGTGGGAGGCGCTCTCCTCGGACTGGGAGCCGGGCTATGCGGCGCCGATCCTGATCGACGCGGCCGGCACCCGGCAGCTCATCGTCTGGCACCCGCGGGCGATCAGCTCGCTCGACCCCGAGACCGGCGCCGTCTACTGGGAGGTCCCCCACATCGTCGACATGGGCATGACGATCTCCACCGCCGTGCAGAGCGGGCCGTATCTGCTCGTGACCTCGCAGTGGGGCGGCGCCCGCATGCTGCGGCTGGCCGAATCCCATCCGGACGCGGCCCTGGTCTGGGAGGGCGTCGGCCAGAGCGACCCGGAGTACGGCCGCGTCTTCGACACGCTCGACTCGGTGATGGGCACACCCGTCATCGAGGGCGACTACGTGTACGGGGTCGACGGACACGGCGTGCTCCGCTGCCTGGAGCTGCGGACGGGCCGGCGCGTCTGGGAGACCGACGCCCTGATCGGCGCCCGCGCCAACCACGCCACGGCGTTCATCGTGCGGCACGGGGACCGCTACTTCATCAATACCGACGTGGGCGAGCTCGTGATCGCGCGGCTCTCGCCCGCGGGCTACGACGAGATCAGCCGCACGCACCTGATCGACCCGACCAGTCCGGTCACGCGGCGCCGCCCCCAGGGCCAGGGTCCGGTCGTGCACTGGTCGCACCCGGCGTATGCGAACCGCCACGTCATCACGCGCAACGATGAAGAGATCGTCCGCTTCTCGCTGGCCGGAACGCGGTAGCCGGCCCGTGCCGGACCCGGCGCGGCCGCGCGCCGCCCGCCCCGCCGTGCGTTGCGTGCGGGGGCGGCCCTGGTGCTCGCCGCGGCGGGCGCCCTGGCGCTCGGCGTGCACGCCGGCGCGGCTATCGGGCGGCACGCCGCCGCGGCCGTCGCGGCGCAGCAGGACGGCGGCGCGCCGCGGCTGATCGCGGTCCTCGCCGACCTGCACATGGGCGGCGGGCGGGACGCCGGCGGCGCCTGGCAGGCCGGCGAGGACTTCCGGTGGGCGGACGAGTTCGAGGGCTTCCTGAAGGCGCTCGACGCGGAAGGCGCGGGGGCCACCGACCTCGTCCTCAACGGCGACACCTTCGAGCTGGCGTCACCCCGCCTGCGTCCGCGGCGACCCCGCGCTGGGGTGCACGGAGGCGGAGGCGCTCGCCGAGCTGGAGCGCGTGCTGGCGGCGCACGCGCGCGAGGTCGACGCGCTGGCCGCCTTCGCCCGTTCCGGCTCGAACCGGGTGGTCCTGGTGCCGGGCGACCACGACGCGGCCCTGCTCTTCCCGGCCGTTCGCGCCCGCGTCGAGCAAGCGCTGGGAGCACCCCGCGCGGAAGTGTCCGCGACCGGCGCCCTGGGCGTCGTCCGACGGGCAGGTGTACGTCGAGCACGGGCACCAGATCGGCTGGCGCGCGGACCGCTTCGCCAACTGGCCGGCGCCGTTCATCGAACGCGCCGGCCGGCGTCACCTGGAGCGGCCGCGGGGCGCCCGCACGGCCGGCGCCCTGATGCGGGAGCACGAGCAGCGCTATCCCGTCGTGGACAACTTCGCGGACCTCGGCGCGGGACTGACGCACGCCCTCGCCGCCGCCGGCACGACCGACCTCGGCGCGGCGGCGGCCGACCTGGTGCGCTACGTCCTCTTCCGGATGCCGTGGCAGCAGTTCCGCGTCGATCTCGACGTCGGCGACGTGCAGCCGCCCGCGTGGGACCTCGCGGCCGTGCGCGGGCAGGGGCCCGCGTTCCTGGTGGACTCGCTGCCGGACGACGATCCGTTCGAGCCCCTGGCGCGGCGGGCCCTGGAGGCCGGCAGCCTCGCGGCGCTGATGGACGCGCTGGACAGCGACGAGCTGACCGCCCTCTGCGACTACCGCGCCGCCCTGCGCCGGGCGCGCCGG